>CALALS010000109.1 GCA_937925525.1 uncultured Flavobacteriales bacterium
ATTTGTGCAGAGCAATTCTATAATCTATTTAATTCAAAAAAATCAGTATAAATACCTATATGTCAATAGAATATGGGTATGTTAAATTTTTTAACTAATTGATAATATGGAAATTAAGCGTTCAATTTATTCCGTATAAATACCTAGAAATGAGTTATTTACAAGGTGGGTAAAATCCTGTTTAAAACCAGTGTATAGAATGTTAATTACCTGAGCCAAAATCGTCCCTTTTTAGTCTTCGTTCTTAAATAAGTTTAGCGAAAATATTAGGGATTCTATAAAATCATTTTTTTTTTTTTTTTCTAAAAAAATTGCTTTAAAAAGAAAGGAAACTTTAAAGGCTTTTAGCTTATTGGAAGTTTTGGTGGTTATGGTAATAATCGGGATTTTGTCGGTAATGGGTATTAAAAAATACACTAGTATGATTGTTCAGGCAAAAAGCACTGAAGCAAAAGAACAGTTGTTACATATTCACACTTTACAGCATACCTTTTTTTTAACGAATTTCAAATACTCGGATAGTTTTTCAGAAATAAACTATGAACCGGAAAAATTAGTTACAGAAGAAGGCACCGCTAACTACCAACTTGAAATTACAGCAGCCGGAGGAAATGAATATAGTGCAACGGCAACAGCCGTTGTCGATTTTGATTATGACGGAGTTTTTAATGTGTGGTCTATCAATCAAGATGGAGTTGTAAAAGAGGTAGTACCTGACTGATGTTGTTTTACGGTAACTTAATTTTAGCTGTTATTATTCTTATTGTCATTTCTTTTCAGGACTTTAAGTATAGAGCTATTTCCTGGTATTTGCCACTGGTGTTGGGGGCTACTTTGTTTTTTTTGAAAACTGATAATGAGGATGTAAGTGCTACCCTTATCGTTATCGCATTAAACATTGTTTTACTTACCGTTAGCATTATAGGTATTGTTATATATTATTCAATGAAAGAAAAAAAGCTGGTAAATATTTTTGATACTTACATTGGTTGGGGTGATATTCTTATGCTCTATGTTTTTTGTTTTGGGTTTAGTTTTTTCAATTTCATCCTATTTTATTTTTTGTCACTTCTACTATCTATTATTCTTTACAGCACATTTCTAATTATTAAAAAGGAAATTAAGTTAATTCCTTTTGCTGCTACTATGTCAATTTCCGCTTTAATTCACATTTCTGCCATCTCATTTTTTGAGTTCGACTCTACTATTTTTCAACTAAGCTTTTTTTATTGATGATAGAAGAAAATTATATATCGATAGATGCTGCCACCCAGCAACTCATTAATGCAGATAACGCATGGAATTATCATGTTATCCCTAAAAAGTCTGTTAACGGAACGATACAATTTTATGCGGGCGAGTCAACATGGAACTCAAATTTTAAGAATGAACTTGAAATGCCAAAAAAGGAAGCATTAGTTAAAGCTATTAAATTAGCAACTGAGAAAAATATTAATCCTTTTAACGGTGTTACAGGTTATAATCGTAATAGTGGTGTGCCAGGGTCTGAT
>CALALS010000110.1 GCA_937925525.1 uncultured Flavobacteriales bacterium
CTTTGATAATTTGAATACATTGTATAAAGATAAGTTAATTTAAATCACCTAGGTTTTTATTTTATATAGTTTATTGAAATGCTAACTTATTAAAGACTTATACGGCTTTATAGCATTGTACACATTGATAAAATACTTTCTAAATCATTATCCGTTTTGTTTTTCTCTTTATGAGCTTCCACTAAACCGGTAATTTGTTTTATTATTTTCTTTCTATCAGATATATCTAATGATAAAATAAAAATTCCATCCGGTACGGGTTCTATATTTAACTGAAACCATGCTTTAGAGCCATCAGGATAGGTAAACTCATTTTCTATTTGTCTGGCAATACGCTTTTCCATACAAAATTGAAGGGTCTTGAACATTTCTGTTTTTTCAATTCCCGGATACATTTCCATCATTGTTTTTCCGATTAGTTTTTCTTTAGTTGATTTTCCCTGCTTAGCTACAACATCATTGACATACAAATACTCCCAATCGTAACTAATTAGTTGAAAGCCTTCTAAAAGATTGTCTAACACATCATCTCCAAGATAGTTTTTCATAAGCTTAAGGTTTTGGTTTACGCAAGTTTATGAAAACTAATTGAAAAGAAAATCAGTATAAATACCTATTTTTTAAATAGATAAGCACTATATTGATAAAAAAAGGAAGTTATTTTTCGTTAACGCTTTTGCCTTTTTTGTATTCGCCTAAAACGATTATTTCTTTGGATTCAGAGTATTCTTCAATAGCTCTCTCCATTTGTTCTTTTGTCTCTCGTCTTATTTTAATACCGTTTTTAGCCCCTTTGGTTCTAACTTCAATATAAAATCCGTCTCTAAGTCCTTTTGGTTTTACTGGGGGTCTTCCCATGATATTGTATTTAAATTAAGTAATAAAAAATGTAATTTAATGTAAGATACAAAAAATCCCCTCAATAATGAAGGGATTTCTAAAATATTTTATTTAGAATTTAGTGCTGATGACCTCCAGCGCCATGAACATGTCCATGGTCTAGCTCTTCAGGAGTCGCTTCTCTTACATCAAGAATACTTCCTGTGAAATGTAAATCTTGGTCAGCTAACGGATGATTAACATCCACAGTAATTGTTTCAACATTAATAGAAACAACTTTTGCCGGATGCACTCTACCTTGCTGATCTTGTAATGGAATTACATTTCCCATTACCACTTGTTCTACTAATTTACCATCTTTCATAAACATATCTTGAGGCAACTCTATAATTGCTTCATCTGTTCTTTTGCCATAAGCGTTTTCAGCTTTTACTCCAAAAGAAAAGGTATCGCCAACATTTAGGCTGGCTACATTATTTTCAAAATCAGGAATCATTTGGCCTACACCAGATAAAAACACCAGAGGTTCTTTACCTTCAGTACTTTCAATCATTTCGCCTTCAGCCGTATCTTTAAATAGTTTGTAATTTAATGTTATTACTTTGCTTTGTACTTCACTCATTATTTTAAAATTTTGGCAAAGGTACAATTTATAAGGCGGAGCGCCTAGAAATGAGCTGACTATTTGTTATTTATGCTTTGCCCTTTCCTTTAAAATCCCCTCTATATCTAGTAATTGTATGTTTTTTGATTTTAATAAAATTAAATAATGATAGAGCAAGTCCGCAGCCTCATTTTTAAACAATTCTTGATTGTTATCTTTTGCTTCTATTACTAGTTCTACAGCCTCCTCTCCCACTTTTTGCGCCACTTTATTTATACCACTTTTATATAGCTTATTCGTATATGAATTTTCATCATTGCTATCTATTCTCTGAGAAATGGTACTTTCTAACTCATACATAAATCCTTTGGATGTTTCTTCATTAAAGCAAGAAGTAGTTCCTTTATGACATGTAGGGCCTTGAGGTATTACTTTTATCAATACTGTATCATTATCACAATCCAACTGAATCTCTTTAACTATCAAAAAGTTTCCGGATTCTTCACCTTTCGTCCAAAGCCTTTTTTTACTTCTGCTATAAAATGTAACTTTTTCTTCTGTTTTTGTTTTTTGAAAAGCCTCTTCATTCATATAGCCAAGCATTAACACTTGTAATGTATTAGCATTTTGGATTATAACAGGAACAAGTCCGTTACCTTTATTAAAATCTATCTTCATCGTACAGGAATATTGTTTTCTTTTAAATATTGCTTAAGTTTTGGAATTGGTATTTCTCCATAATGAAAAACGCTAGCTGCTAATGCAGCTGTAGTTTCAGTTTTTTGAAATACTTCTTTAAAATGTTCTTGACTACCAGCTCCACCTGAGGCGATAACCGGAATATTTACCTTTTTACTTACATCATTAGTAATATCTATTGCAAAACCTGACTTAGTGCCATCGTTATTCATAGATGTGAGTAATATTTCACCTGCTCCGCTATCTTCAACAGTTTTCGACCAGTTAATTGTTTTTAAATCCGTTTTAGTACGCCCGCCATGACTGTACACAACCCATTCTCCATCTGTAAATTTTGTATCTATTGCAACCACCACACACTGACTACCAAATTCGGTTGCAATTTGAGTAATTAATTCAGGTTTTTTGATGGCTGATGAATTGACACTCACTTTGTCTGCTCCGGCATTGATTATGCTCTTCACATCTTCAATTGAATTAATTCCGCCTCCGACAGTAAACGGTATATTTATTTCAGCAGCTATATTTTTAACCAAGTAAATTAAGGTTTTTCTGTTCTCGATGGTTGCAGTTATATCTAAAAAAACTAATTCATCCGCCCCCTCTATTACATATCTTTTAGCTAATTCTATTGGATCACCCGCATCTTTAATTTCAACAAAATTTACTCCCTTTACCGTACGGCCATTTTGAATATCTAAACAAGGGATTATTCTTTTCTTTAACATAAACTTTCTAATTCTTTAAGAGTAATGTTTCCTTCGTAAATGGCTTTACCGATTATAGCTCCGTAACAACCAATTTCAGCTAATTTCACTAAATCAGTCATGCTTGAAACTCCACCACTGGCAATAAGTTTAACATCTGTTTGGTAAATGATTTCTTTATAAAGCTCAATTGAAGGGCCGCTTAGCATTCCGTCTTTTGATATATCAGTACAAATAACGTATTCAACACCATTTTTTTTGTATTGCTGAATAAACTCTAAAACATCTATTTCTGAGCCCTTTAACCAACCATCAGTTGCTATCTTTCTTTCTCTACAATCAGCTCCTAGTATTATTTTACCGGCACCAAACTTAGTGAGCCAAGATAAAAACAACTCTTCATCATTGACAGCCACACTCCCTCCGGTTATCTGATTTGCACCGGATTCAAAAGCAATTCGCAAATCTTTTTCCGTTTTAAGTCCACCTCCAAAATCAACTTTTAAATTTGTGTTAGACACTATAGTTTCAAGTGTTTTATAGTTAACAATATGTTTTGATTTAGCACCATCAAGGTCAACTAAGTGCAAATATTTTATACCTGCGTCTTGAAATTCTTTTGCAACTTCTAAAGGATTTTCATTATACACTTTTTTAGTAGAATAATCACCTTTAGTTAGCCTAACGCATTTACCTTCAATTATATCTATAGCCGGAATAATTCTCATAGTTCTAAAAAGTTTTTAAGCAATCTTTCTCCTTCTTCTGCAGATTTTTCCGGGTGAAATTGGGTAGCAAAAAAATTATCTTTTTGCATGGCCGCACTGAATGGTAAAATATAATCACAAGTAGCTACAGTGTTTTCACACACTTCTGCAAAATAACTATGTACATAATACATATTTGACGTAGCCTCAATACCATTAAAAAGCAAACCATCAACATTTTTAAAATCATTCCAACCCATGTGAGGAACTTTTTCATTTTTAGGGAACTTTTTAACTTTTGTATTGAATATTTTTAAACATTCCACATCTCCTTCTTCACTGTTTTCACACATTAACTGAAGTCCCAAACAAATTCCAAGAAAAGGTTTTGTACAATTTTGTATAAGCGCATCAAGCCCATTCGCTTTTAAATGTCGCATAGCAAAACTTGCTTCGCCAACTCCCGGAAAGATAATTCTATCTGCTGACAAAATTTCCTCATGATTATCGGTAATAATACTCTCTACTCCCAATCTATTGAAGGCATTTTGTACTGAACTAATATTTCCGGCATTGTATTTAATTATAGCTATCATATACTACCTTTTGTACTTGGAATAGAAAAATCATTTGTCTTGTTTTTAGCCATTCGTATTGCTTTTGCAAACGCTTTAAAAATAGATTCAATTTTATGGTGTTCATTCTCACCTTCAGCTTTGATATTTATATTACACTTAGCCGAATCACTAAAAGATTTAAAAAAGTGCATAAACATTTCTGTGGGTACATCTCCAATTTTTTCTCTTTTGAAACTTGCATCCCAAACCAGCCAAGATCTTCCTCCAAAGTCAATAGCTACCTGGGCAAGACAATCATCCATGGGTAAAAGAAAACCATACCTTTCAATACCTTTTTTATCACCTAAAGCTTTTGAAAAACAATCACCTAATGCAATTGCCACATCTTCAATGGTGTGGTGTTCATCAATTTCTAAATCTCCTTTAACTTTAATTTCTAAATCAATGTTTCCGTGTTTTGCAATTTGTTCCAACATGTGGTCAAAAAAGCCTAAACCTGTTGATATTTTTGATTTACTATTACCGTCTAAATTAAGTGTTACCTCAATCTCAGTTTCATTTGTTTTTCGGTAATTGTTTGCTGTTCTTGGAATTTCTTTCAAAAATTTATAGATATCTTCCCAATTCATCGTGCTTAAATTAGCATCGCTATTTTTGGAATCGGATATAAAAATTGATTTAGCTCCTAAGTTTTTTGCAAGCTCCACATCGGTTAGCCTATCGCCAATCACAAATGAATTTTTTAGGTCATAATCTCCATAAATGTATTTATTTAACAAACCAACACCCGGTTTTCTGGTTGGCGCATTTTCCTCCGGAAATGTTTTATCGATAAGTATTTCAGAAAACTCTATTCCTTCATTTTTAAATGCTTGAATGATTTTGTTTTGTGCTGGCCAAAATGTTTCTTCAGGGAATGAATCTGTACCTAAACCGTCTTGATTGGTTACAATTACCAATTCAAAATCCAACTCTTTATAGATTTTAGAAAGCCATTGAAAAACACCGGGAAAAAACTCCAATTTCTCAAGACTATCCAGCTGTTTGTCAACCGGTGGCTCAATCACCATAGTCCCATCTCTATCTATAAATAATACTTTTTTCATAGCTCTATTTTTTTAAGTTCATTTATTAGTTTTTCATTTTCAGTTTTTGAACCAACTGTTATTCTTAAACAATCTCTAACTACATTATTTCTATTTCTCACAACAATATTTTTATCAATAAGCTTTTGATATATGAGATTAGCATCTTTCACTTCTATCAACAAAAAGTTAGCATCACTTGGATAAACTTTCTTTACAACCTGAATTTGCTGAAGTTCTTTTTTCAACCATTCTCTTTGCTCTAAAATTAATTTAATTTGCTGTTTTGTTTCATCAATATTTAAAAGTGCTCGTGAAGCAGCATTTTGATTTAATTCACTCACATTGTACGGTGGTTTAACTTTATTCATTAATGAAATTACACTTTGATTTGCGTAAGCAACACCCACTCTTGCAGCGGCTAAACCAAAAGCTTTGCTAAATGTTTGGCTCACAACTAAATTAGAATAATCATTAATTTTTGAAATGAAAGATGGTAATTGACTAAAATCAATGTAGGCTTCATCAATAATAACTATTCCGTTAAATGATTTGATAATCAAATCTACATCACTTGAATTAAAAGAGTTACCTGAAGGATTATTCGGTGAGCAAATAAAAATCAGCTTAAGGTTATTTTCCTCCTCAATTATTTTCAGAATGTCATCTACTTTTAACTGAAAATTAGCATCAAGTGGAACATCAATTGTTTCCACATTATTAATTCGAGCTGACACCTCATACATTCCGTAAGTTGGTGAGAATGTAAGCGTCTTATCTTTTCCGGGATTACAAAATATTCTGAACAATAAATCAATTACTTCATCACTTCCGTTGCCAACAAAAATATTCTCAACCGGTATTTTTTTATTGTTGGAAAGTATGTTTTTAAGTTGCTTTTGATATGGGTCGGGATAACGATTAAAGCTTCCAAAAGGATTTTCATTTGCATCTAAAAAAACACTTGCTTCTCCCTGATATTCATCTCTGGCAGAAGAATATGGCTTTAGAGACAATATATTGCTTCTCACTAATTTATTCAGCTCAAACATTTTCTAAGTATTTTAATCGAACTGTAACAGCATTTTTGTGAGCATAAAGTCCTTCTGCTTCTGCCATTAATTCTATTGATTTACCAATATTCTTTATTCCAATATCAGATAATTTTTGAAAAGTGATTTTTTTGACAAAACTATCTATTGAAACTCCGCTATAATTTTTCGCAAATCCATTTGTAGGAAGTGTATGATTTGTTCCACTAGCATAATCTCCTGCACTTTCGCAACTATAATTTCCTAAAAATACTGAACCGGCATTTGTTATTTCGGGTATTAATTTTTCTGCATTTTTGGTTGCTAGAATTAAGTGTTCTGGCGCATAAAAATTACTAAAATCAATACATTGGTTTAAATCGGGCAATAAAACGGCATAACTATTTTTCAGAGCTTCTATCGCAACTTCTTTTCTAGGCAAATTTTCAAGTTGTACTTCAAGTTCCGAAATAACATTTTTTATCACATCTTTATTATTAGACAATAATATTACCTGACTATCTTTACCATGCTCTGCTTGAGAAAGTAAATCGGCTGCAACAAAACCAGGAACTGAACTTTCATCAGCAATGACTAATAACTCGCTTGGTCCTGCGGGCATATCAATTGCAACATCATCTTGCTGAACCAGCTCTTTTGCTTTTGTTACATATTGATTTCCGGGTCCAAATATTTTGTAAACTTTAGAAATAGACTCTGTTCCATATGCCATAGCAGAAATAGCCTGTGCCCCACCCACTTTAAATATTTTTGAAATTCCAACTAAATTAGCTGTAAAAAGTATTACCGGATTAATATTTCCCTCAGAGTCTGGCGGTGTACATAAAACAATTTCTTTACAACCTGCTAAATTTGCAGGAATACCAAGCATTAAAATAGTAGAAAATAAAGGCGCTGTGCCACCCGGAATATACAAGCCAACCTTTTCTATACCTACATTTTTTCGCCAACAAGTTACTCCTGAAGTAGTTTCAATTATTCCTTCATTTACTATCTGAGAAGAGTGAAATTTCTCGATATTTTGCTTTGCAACTTTTATAGCATCTTTTAACTCATCCGATAAAGAGGCTATTGAATTATTAATCTCTTCAGGACTAACTGACAATTCATTAATAACAGTACCGTCAAACTTTTTAGTGAAGTTAATTAAAGCTTTATCACCATTTAACTTAACTTCATTTAATATTTCAAGCACGGAACCTGTCAAGTCAGCTTGATTGAAAAGAGGCCGTTGCACAATTTTTTGCAAAGTCTCTTTATCCGGGTATTCTACTACTTTAATCATAAAACCATTTTGCTTATTGGTACTATTAAAATTCCTTCTGCTCCGGCAGATTTTAGCTCATCAATCACATTCCAAAATTTATCTTCATCAATAACTGAATGTAATGAACTCCAGCCCTTTTCAGCTAGCGGTAAAACTGTTGGGCTTTTTAGTACGGGCAGTATTGCGCTCACTTTTTCTATTTTATCATTTGGCACATTCATAAGAATGTATTTAGAGTTTTTTGCTCGTAAAACAGCTTGTATTCTAAACAATAACTTTTCTAAAATTTGAAGTTTTTGACTATTTAGCTTGCTAGACTTTGCCAATACAGCTTCTGACTGAAGAATAACCTGGCTTTCTTTCAACCCATTTTTAAATAGAGTACTCCCACTACTAACAATGTCACAAATTGCATCTGCTAAACCAATGTTAGGAGCAATTTCAACCGAACCGGAAATAACGTGAATTTCAGATTGATTATTATTTTTGGATAATTACGACTGTAATGCGTTTGGATAGGAACTGGCAATTTTTTTATCCTGAAAATAGGAAACATCTGTAACCTCTATATCCTTAGGTATTGCCAAGGAAACTCTACACTTTGAAAACCCGAGTTTTTGAACTATTTCAACTTTCTTTTGAGTTTCAAAAAGTAAATTCTCTCCTATTATTGCGATATCAGCAACTCCATCTTCAAGGTATTGAGGAATATCTGAATTACGAAGAAATAAAATCTCCAACGGAAAATTAGGCACATCAACTTTTAATTGGTCTTTACCATTCTCAATCAGAATTCCGCAGTCTTTTAAAAGTTTAAGCGATTCTTCATTTAGTCTTCCGCTTTTTTGAATGGCTATTTTTAGTTTACTCATGTTGTTTATTCAATTAGCCTGAGTAAACCATCGGGAAATAAAAAACCCGACTGATTTACTCAGACGGGTTAGTGATTATTTTGTTTTTACAACGCATATCATTTCCTGCTCGCCTGAGTGCAAGTATGAAAATGATGATGATGTTGTTTAATAACATTCATTTGTGTTATTTGCTGTGCAAGTATATACATAATTTTTTAAATTCGCATATGGTGAAAAATTATTTTTTTATATAAAAACTATTATATATTTATTTGATA
>CALALS010000111.1 GCA_937925525.1 uncultured Flavobacteriales bacterium
TTTTGAGTTTAAAGACTTTAAAAATGCTTTTGCTTTTATGACTAAAGTGGCTATTGAAGCAGAAAAAATGAATCACCACCCAAACTGGAGCAATGAATATAATAAAGTAACCATCAAGCTGCATACTCATTCTGAAGGAAACACAGTTACCGAAAAAGATAGAAAATTAGCAGAAATAATCGACAAACATTATCAATAAACTCCTTCAGCAACATGTGGAAAACACTCATTCTACTTTTAATTACTTTAAACGCATGTTCTCAAAGTAAAAGTGATTACCATGAACTCTCACTACCCAAAAAGATTACAAGCTTTTCAGTAGGTTTTTATAATGTTGAGAATTTATTTGATACTATTGACGACCCTGAAATTATTGATGAAGAATATTTACCATCAGCTGAAAAAGAATGGAATTCTGTTAGGTATAACCACAAATTACAAAATTTATCTAAAGTAATTTCATCTGAAAATAAAAAGCAATTACCCCTTTTTATCGGCCTTTGTGAAATTGAAAATGAAACAGTTTTAAGAGATTTAATTAATCAACCCAATTTAAAAAAGGGCGATTATGAATACATTCATTATGATAGTCCGGATCAAAGAGGGATTGATGTGGGATTAATTTATCAGAAAAAATATGCGGTAGTTAAAAATTCAAAAAAAATAAGTGTTTCTCTACCCGAAGGAAAACCTACTAGAGACATTTTAATGGTAGAGTTGGTTTTATATAATAATGAAAGTATTTATGTTTTTGTAAATCATTGGCCATCAAGAAGAGGTGGCGAACAAGAATCAGAAATTAATAGAATAACAGCCGCAAAAACACTAAAAAAAGAAGTCGATTCTATTTTAGAAAAGAATAGTTCCGCCAATATTATAATTATGGGTGATTTTAATGACTCTCCATTCAACAATAGCATTTTAAGTTATCTTAAAGCTGACACAACAGTTTCTGAAAATCAATTATTTAATGTTTCTTATAGTTTAGCTAAAAATAAAGTTGGCACTCATAACTATCAGGGAGAATGGGCCATGCTAGATCAAATAATTATTTCTCAAAATATGCTTTCGAACAACTCTAAATTAAGATTAAAAGAGCCTCAAGTTCATATTTTAAATTATGAATGGATGATGTATGAACATCCAAAATACAAAGACCTAAGACCAAACCGAACTTATAGTGGAAACACCTATCATGGCGGATATTCTGACCACTTGCCGGTTTTTATTAAGCTTACCAATAAATAAAAAATCCCGAGCAGTGCTCGGGATTTCACCCTTCGGCTAACCCGCTAAAATTAACCGCTAAATCCATTGATGTAATTGTTTAAGCTATGAATACTGCTACTAAAGCTAAAAGCATCATTTACCAAGTAGTAGTTTTGCTTATCTATTGTTCTAGCATAGGCACTCTTAGCAAAACTTAATCTGTTGCTTTCAAAGCTAAACACATTCATTATTATTTTAACCTGATTTACCGTTAAATAGTTATTCATAATTGCTTGATTTGCTATAGTCAGTCTTGTATTGTCAAAACTTGCATTATTAAGCGTATTTAATAACCCGTTAAACTCATATTCGTTCATCGCCTGGAAATATGGCTGTCCGAATCCACCTCCATTATTTCCACAGCCTCCACCGTTATTCCAATTTCCACTATATCCACCACCAGGTCCATTGCCGTTATTATTCCAGTAGTTTCCATTACCACCATAACTTCCATTTCCACAATTACCACCGTTATATTGATTGTATAGTGGTGTTGCAGCAATAACTAACTGATGATTTGGCTGAACCTTAACCCTAAGTCTTGAAGCAACAGGAACATGAATTTGTCCGGCATACAAAATTTTAACATGTCCGCCACCATAGCCATTCGGATTAGTAAAATGCTGTACAATTTTTACTTGATGATAACCCGGAGTTACGTTTTGGAGACTAAAAAAACCATTTGTATTGTAACGTTGATAATCAAACTCAATGTAAAATGGTGAATTATTCCAAAGCTTGATATTCACATCAGATAACTGATGATTTGCTTTTACGTTTAAACTTGTTAATCCTACCAGGAGAACTAAAGCTAATTTTGTAATTGTTGTTTTCATAATTTGGTTCCTCCAT
>CALALS010000112.1 GCA_937925525.1 uncultured Flavobacteriales bacterium
AATTTGCAGGGTCAAATCGCACAAAGTTTATTCTACCCATTCCACCACCGTTAGAGGGAATTGCGGAAGTTGGGCCCACTAAAGTCCAATTGGCAGCTTTACCATTTTGAGCGTTTTTTTTAAGATGCACATTGTTATAATAATCCATCATGGCTCTATTCATTACAGCTCTGTCTCCGTGAGGATATAAACGCTGCTCCATAATATACTCCCAACGCTTAAACTGCTTCCAGCCATGTCCTTTTTCGGTATGGTCTTTATCTGCCCAATAGGCATTAAATTCTTTCTGAATATCATAAAAATTAGCTTCTGTGTCATTCATCATATCTACCCATTTTTGAGCAGAAGAAGCAAAAGAAATTGCAATGAAAAGCAATGCGATGAAAATAGAATTTAATTGTCTCATAAGTAATTTTTTGGGTCTAGTAAATATACTGTAAAATATCTAGTTTCTAATTAATTAAGTAGGGTTTTAGAATTATGAAAAATGAGTTTAGAAATCCAAGATTAAAATTCCTAACTATCGTTTAAAACTTTTGAATAATTATATCTGTTTGGTGTTGCCATAAAAATTTAAAGAACTGACATTTGTACTTTAAAATTTTATCATGCAGCAATATTTAAATTTACTTCAACATATTTTAGACAACGGTACTGAAAAATCTGACAGAACAGGCACAGGAACAAAAAGTGTTTTCGGTTATCAAATGCGATTTAACTTAGAAGATGGGTTTCCTTGCTTAACCACCAAAAAATTACATTTAAGGTCTATTATACATGAGTTATTGTGGTTTTTAAAAGGTGATTCAAACATTAAATATTTAAAAGATAATGGCGTATCCATTTGGGATGAATGGGCTGATGAAAATGGAAATTTGGGACCCGTATATGGCTATCAATGGCGTTCCTGGCCAACTCCTGATGGCGGCAAGATAGACCAAATTGCCAATTTGATAAATCAAATAAAAACTAAACCTGATTCAAGAAGATTAATTGTTAGTGCCTGGAATGTAGCTGATGTAGAAAAAATGGCTTTACCTCCTTGTCATTGTTTATTTCAGTTTTATGTTGCTGACGGGAAGTTATCATGTCAACTTTATCAAAGAAGCGCAGATGTGTTTTTAGGTGTTCCGTTTAATATTGCATCTTATGCATTACTGACTTTGATGGTAGCTCAAGTATGTAATTTAAAGCCCGGAGAGTTTGTACACACTTTTGGTGACGCACATTTGTATTCCAATCACTACGAACAAGCAAGACTACAGCTAGAAAGAACTCCGAAAACACTTCCTACATTAAAAATAAACCCTGACGTGAAGGATTTATTTGAATTTAAGTTTGAAGATTTTGAGCTGGTAAATTACGAACCTTATCCACATATTAAAGCTCCTGTTGCTGTATAATGGTCGTTTCATTAATAGTTGCCGTAGCCCAAAATCATGTTATTGGCAAAGACAATAATTTAGTTTGGCACTTACCTGCCGATATGAATTATTTTAAAAAAACTACACTTGGACATCACATTGTTTGTGGTAGAAAAAACTACTTATCTATCCCTAAAAAATTTAGACCTTTAGTTGACAGAACAAACATCGTTTTAACAAGAAATAGCGATTTTTATGAAGAGGGAGTTGTAGTATTAAATGATATTCAATCTGCTATAGATTATGCTAAAAAAAATAATGAAACTGAGCTTTTTGTTATTGGTGGCGGAGAAATCTACAAACAATATTTAGATGCCGGATTGATAGATAAAATGTACATTACCTGGGTAAAAGCAAATTTTGACGGTGACACCTATTTTCCTACATTTGATTTTCCAAAATGGAAAAAAATTTCTTCTGAAACACGTTTAGCAGATGAAAAAAACAAATATGATTTGGAGTTTGCAGTTTATCAAAAAGTGTAGCTTTTTAATACTGTTACTAACTTTTGGCTGCTCTAAGTCAGACAGGGATGAAGATAAAACTACTCACACCTCTGTGAGTTTGGCACTTTCTGAAAGTATTGTTTTTGATGCTTTTAAAATTACACTGGCTGCTGCAGAAAATTCAAAAGGAATTTCTGACAATGGCTCTAATATCACTTCACTTTTTGGTTGTGATGCCATCACTAAGGACACACTTTCTTCCCCAAAAAAGTTAAACATTTCTTTTAATGGTGACGCTTGTTTGTTAGATGTTGGCAGACAAGGAACTATTAAATGCATGGTGAATGGAAAAATTAATCAAGTAAACGGAAATTATTCGGCTAGTTTTACTAACTATTATTTAAATGGGAAAAATATTAGCGGCACCCTTAGTGTAACTTATAAAGGCATAAATACTAAAACTAATTATCCTTTGTATGCTTTAACGGCAACTGATATTTATTTAACCGATACCGCAAAAAATACTACATTAAAATTCAATGGTTCGTTTTCTATCGATTGGGCTTATGGAAGCTCTACTGTTTCAGATTATAGTGATGATGTTTTTCATGTTACAGGAAATTCAAGCGGAAGAACTCTAGAAGGAAA
>CALALS010000113.1 GCA_937925525.1 uncultured Flavobacteriales bacterium
TGTGCGGTAAAGCTTATGACCCAAGACTAATGTTGGCTTGGCCAACTGCAAAAATTGCAGTAATGGGAGGTGAGCAAGCGGCAAAAACTTTGTTGCAAATTCAAGTATCTTCTTTAAAAGCAAAAGGAGAAGTGATTGATAAAAAGGTAGAAGAAAAACTACTTAAAACCATTACGGATAGATACAACGAGCAAACCTCTCCTTATTACGCAGCTGCAAATCTTTGGGTAGATGCTATCATTGACCCATTAGAAACCCGTAAGTGGATTTCTGCAGGAATTGAAGCAGCAAATCATGCACCCATAGAAAAACCTTATAATGTAGGAGTACTTCAAACATAATATTATATTTGTTTTACAAAAAACTATTAAATCACTATGAAAACAAACACTTTTAGACTTATAGCAATTACTATTTCTACAGCTTTTTTAGTGGGCTGTGGAGGAAATGAAACTCAAGAATCTACAGATGAAAATCTTGTAAATGATACTATTGTTGAGGTTGAGACTGAACAACAAGTAGATTATGCTTTACCATCTCCTTTAAGAGTGGCAAACATGTTTAAAAGAGCCGGATTGCCGTTTAACAGTAGTTTAATGAATTCCCCAAAAAACATTGAAAAATATGTTTCCAAAGATGTTCAGAAGCTAAACTTTGGTGTTTATGCAGCCGATTTAGCGTATAGTGCTTTAAATAATCAAAATCAAGATGCAATTTATTACTTACAATCTTTAAGTAACTTATCTGAAAAAATGTGGCATACTAATATTTTCAGTAGTGTGGGTATTCTTAACCGATTTGAGAAAAATATTGGTAATGAAGATTCTTTAATAAACGTATTAACTGATTTGCAAATGCAGTTAGATGGTTATTTGGATGAAAACGGCTTAAGTCACAATGCTGTTCTAATATTTTCAGGCGCCTGGATTGAAACAATGTATATTGGCTCTCAAGTACTTGAGAAGGAACCAAATGAGAAGTTAAACTCTATTTTAGCTGAACAAGTAGGAGTTTTGGACAATTTATTAGGGTTAGCAAGCCAGTATAAGGAAGATGTTCCGGAAGATTTAACAAAAGATTTAGAAAAAATAAGTAACCATTTTGACAAATTCAGAGTAAAAGGGGATGATTCCGATGATGAAACAGAGGAGAATATGTCTTTTTCTGTGGAAGAGTTAAATGCCTTAGCAAAAGATATAACAGAAATAAGAACCAAAATCATCAACGGTTAATCTAACAGAAAAACTATTAAACTTTTGGACATGAAAAAAGTAGTTACCATTTTATTAGCAGTTTTAACTATTGGCGTTACCGGTGCATTTAAAACTCAAGATGATAATTCTTGCGATGCGGCTAAGTTAAAAAATGAAGTGAAGCCGAAATTAGACCCAGACTTTAAATATGACTCATCTAAAATAACCAGAATATCAACTTCTTCAGATAATCAAGTTAAAGAAATAGAAGTTCCGCTTTTTATAGGTGAAAAATACCGCTTTGTATTTAATGCAAAAGCAGCACCTAAAGATGTGGAAATAGAAATCTATAATAAACCAAACGGATCTTCTAAAAGAAAATTAATGTATTCAAGTAAGAAGGATAAGGCAGTTGACGGCATATTTATATACGAACCCGATAAGTCTAAAAAAATGTACATAAATTATAACATACCTTCAACGTCTTCTGCTCAAAGAGGTTGTTTGGTATTTTTATTAGGATATAAGATATAATAGACAGTAAAATATTGACCAACAGAGGGCAACGGAAGTTGCCCTTTTTTTATGCCCTTTTCTTTATTGCAGGTTCATTTGATTATATTACTTTTGCATTCGGGCAAGTCTCATACGACCAGCTCCCACTGAACTCCCCCAGGGTCGGAAGGCAGCAAGGGTAGGTGGTTGTAGCGGTGCGATGTGAGTAGCTTGCCCTTTTTTATTCCCTTTTCTTTATTTATATTCCTTATAAATAGTCGCAACCTCACTAATTTAAGTAACTTACAAAAATTAGCTTTTAACATGGCTTAAATAGCTTTTGTTTCTAGCTTTAAACCACTATCTTTGCATTTCTGCAAAATTTGGAATGGATTATATTTTAGGAGTAGAGCTTAATCATCATAATGCGCCAATAGCCGTAAGGGAAAAGGCAGCGTTAAACAAAGAGCAAACCATAGATGTATTAGATGGCTTATCCAGTCATTACCAAGAGATTTTTGCAATTTCCACTTGTAATAGGCTGTCATTATATGCCGTTGGAAAGTCGATCCAGCCAATGTTGGATGTTTTTGCAGGGTTTGGAGTAAATAAAAAATATCTTTCGCTTTACCCTGATACGAGAATGGCAATTAATAATCTTTTTTGTACTGCATCAGGATTAGAGTCTCAGGCTATCGGAGAGCATCAAATATTGGGACAAATAAAAGCATCTTTAGAAGCGGCAAATCAAGCAGGATACGTTGGACCGGTACTAAATAAACTAGTTAATCACGCTGTGTTTACCGGTAAAAAAGTGAGACAAAAGACCAATATAGGCAAATTCTCTACTTCGCTGGCAACCGTTGGGTTTGAGTTAATTGAAAAGCATGGTTTTAACTTAAAAGAAACTACCATGTTAGTTATTGGAACCGGAAACATGGCTAACCTTGTGGCAACGGTTTTAGACCGAACCGGAGTAAAAAAACTATACGTTGCTAGTCATAATGCCGATAGAGCAAAGCAAATGGCTGATGACTGGGATGGAGAAGCCATCACCATGAATCAAATACATGAAGTTTTATATAAAACAGACATTATCATTGGTGGTACTCAGGGAGAAGTAAATCTACTAACTGAAGAAAAAATTGAGGATAGTAAGTGTACAAGAGCTCAGCTAGCTTATAATGGTGGAAGTCAAAAGTTATTAATTGATTTTGGAGTTCCTAGAAACTTTAATACAGACTTAAAAAATGTATCTAACGTTAGCTTGTATGATTTAGATGATATCAAAGAACTGACACATGAGAGCCTTAAAAAGAGATACAATGAAATCCCAGATGCTGAAAAGATTGTAGAGGAGGAAACACAATTTCTTGTTGATTGGCTCAATGAAAGAACAGTAGCTCCGGCTATTGCAGAATATTGGAATAAACTGGAAAACATTAGCCAAGAGGAATTGAATTGGTTATTGCCTAAAATGGGCTCGTTAGATGAAAATCAAAAAGCAGTCATAGCAAGGCTTGTCCACAGAATGATGAGAAGGTTTTCTAATCCTGTTTTCAAACACCTAAAGGAATCATCTGCAGCACATGAAGATGAAGAGTTAATGTCTGCTATGAAAGTTTTAGATGTTAATCAAAGCTTTTATCAATCTCCAAAAAGAGTAATAAAAGTGGGCACAAGAGGCAGTAAATTGGCAATTGCACAATGTACTATTGTTATTGACCAATTACGTGTATTGTATCCTGAATATGAGTTTCACATCAAAGTAGTTAAAACAGATGGTGATGGTGGTAATATTGATGTATTAGGAGCTTTTACTACTGCAATTCAACAAGAATTAATTAAAGGAAACGTAGATATTGCCTTTCATAGTTTTAAAGATTTGCCCGCTAGAGATTTTGAGAAAACCATTATTGCAGCCGTTCCATTGCGAGAAGATGTAAGAGATGTTTTTATTTCAGATAAAGCTAATGATTTACATTCTTTACCAAAAGGAAGCATCGTTGGTACAGGGAGTTTAAGAAGAGCAGAGCAAATACTAGCAGTAAGACCCGACCTAACCATAAAGCATATTCAGGGAAATGTAGATACCCGTATTTCAAAAATGAAAAACGGAGAGTATGATGCTATTATTCTTGCCGCTGCAGGCCTTAACAGGCTTGAAGTTGACTATCCTGATTTATGTTTGATGGATTTAGAATTAATGCTGCCTGCTGCTGGACAAGGAGCCCTGGCACTTGAAACAAGAAAGGATGATAATGAGTTGATTGAAATATTATCAAAAATTAACGATTCAGCTACTTATGATGCGGTTACTTCAGAGCGAAGAGTATTAATAGAATTGGGGGGAGGATGTAATTTTCCAATAGCAGTATATGCTGTAGTTCAAGGAGATGAAATAAGCATGCAATCATTCTATGCTTCTGAAGGAAAACATGTTAAACTATCAAAAAAAGGAAAGCGAATTGATTTAGAAAAATTATCAGTTGAGCTAGCGAATGAATTAAAAGCAAATGTTTTAAAAAAAAACTTAAATGAAGTCGAAGCCATTGAAGGGTAAGAGGGTATTGCTTACAAAAGCAGAAGAAGAATCTTCAGAGTTTATTGAAATTTTAAAAGCAGCAGGTGCGGGAGGAGAGTGTTTACCTTGTTTTGTACTTTCTAAAATACCATTTCAAGTACCCGATTTAAAGAAAATAACCAGTATTTTATTTACTAGTGCTAATGCTGTCGATTACTTTTGTGATGAGGTTGAAATTCCCAGAGGAATCAAAATTGGAGCGATAGGTAATAAAACAGCAAAGTCTATTGAGAAAAGAGGATATAAAGTTGATTTTATATCCGATAAAAGTTCAGCACTTGAATTTGGAAAACTTGTTCCTAAAAACTTTGGACCAAATGTGTTATTTCCTTGTTCCAAGATTGCTTCCGGAGAGTTAGAGCACATACTTTCAGATAGAAATTTTAAAGTAACAAGATTAGAAGTGTATTCAAACAGGTTTCAAATGCCTACTGAAAAAGAGGTTAAGTTTTATTTCAAGAAAGATTATGACTTCATCGCTTTCACAAGCCCAAGCTCTGTGGGTGGACTGACTAAAATTATGCGAGATTATAAAATTAAGACAAAAGCAAAACCAATTGCTATTGGCTCAACCACAAAAGCTGTTCTTGATAAAATGGAGTGGGATAAAACCATTGTGGCTCGTGAAACAAGTATTGAGAGTATGGTTGATGCGATGATTAAAGCTTCTGAAAAATGAATTTCCAAAAATCTAAAGAACTTTACGAAAGAGGCTCTAAAACTCTAGTTGGTGCAGTAAACAGCCCTGTTAGAGCATTTAAATCAGTTGGTGGTAATCCTTTATTTATTCAATCCGGGAAAGGCTCAAAAATTAAGGATGCTGACGGAAATAGTTATTTAGATTTAGTTGGTTCTTATGGCCCAATGATTTTAGGCCATGCGCATCCAAAAGTTTTAGAGGCAGTTAACAAAGCATTAACTAATAGCTTTTCATTCGGAGCTTCTACAGAAGCTGAGATTTTATTAGCCGAAGAAGTTGTTGATACATTTTCCGGAATGGAAATGGTTCGGTTTGTTAACTCCGGAACTGAAGCGGTTTTGAGTGCAATTCGATTAGCAAGAGCAGTAACAGGAAAAAACAAAATTATAAAATTTTCAGGTTGCTATCATGGTCATAGCGATGCTTTGTTAGTAGCCGCAGGGTCAGGTTTAGCCACTTTAAGTATGCCCGGAAGTGCCGGAGTTCCTAAAGAAGCAGTTGCTAATACACTAATTGCAAACTTTAATGATATTGAAAGTGTAAAGGCTCATTTTGAAACTGATGGTGGCGACATTGCTGCGGTATTCATTGAACCTGTTGCCGGAAATATGGGTGTTGTTCTTCCAAACAATAATTTTTTGAATGAATTAAGAAAAATTACAAAAGAAAGTAATACTCTTTTAGTTTTTGATGAAGTTATGACGGGATATCGTAAAACTTATGGTGGAGCTCAAAAACATTTTGATATTAAACCTGACATTACTTGTTTAGGAAAAGTTATTGGAGGTGGTTTTCCGGTGGGAGCATATGGTGCATCAAAATCAATTATGGAAAATGTTGCTCCTTTAGGAAATATGTATCAAGCTGGAACTTTGTCCGGAAATCCGATAGCTATGGCAGCTGGTTTGGCAACATTAACGGAATTAAAATATCAAAACCCTTACGAAAGATTTGAAAATATTGCCAATCAAATGAAGTCTATTTTAGTGGATGAAGCCGGTAAAAAAGGTATTTCAATTAAGGTAAATCAGTTTGGAAGCATGATTAACCCCTTCTTTACTTCAGATGAAATAACAGATTTTGCCTCTGCTCAAAAATGTGATACAGCGTTATTTTCTAAATTCTTTTGGAACTTAATTCAAAATGGAATTTATATTCCACCGTCTCAGTTTGAGGCCTGGTTTTTACCTTCTTCATTAACAGATGATGAAGTTAACGAGTTACTGGTTGGTTTATCAAAAGCTATAAAAGAACTTTAATGGAGTTTAACGATTTATTTTTGCAAGCCTGTAAAAGGCAAAATGAAACAGGAAGGATTCCTTTTTGGTTTATGCGTCAAGCAGGAAGGTTTCAGGCTACCTACAGAAAAATTAAAGAAACAAATACTATAATAGATATTTGCAAAAAGCCTGAAGTTGGTTTTGAGGTTACTATGTTACCGGTTAATCAATTTAAGCCTGACACTGCAATAATTTTTTCTGACATTCTTATTCCCCTTGAGTTTATGGGAATTAGTTTTGAATACAAAAAAGGCTATGGTCCTTTAATTCATAATCCTGTTAGAACCAAAGAAGATGTGGAAAAACTAACTTCGTTTAACGTTGCAGAAAAATTACATTTTACCGGAGAAGCATTAGGCTTACTTAAAAATAAATTGACCATTCCGTGTATTGGCTTTGTTGGAGCACCATTTACTTTAGCTAGTTATATGATTGAAGGTGGGCCATCTAAAAGTTATGTTGAGCTTAAAAAAATGATGTATAATAATACTGACGCATGGCATAAACTGATGAGTTTACTAAGTGATTTAATGGCGGATTATTTAATTTTCCAATCTAAATCAGGTGCTTCTGTTCTACAAATTTTTGATAGCTGGATAGGAATATTAAGCAGAGAAGACTTTTTAGAATTTGTTTACCCACATACCAAAAGTTTAATTCATAAAGTTAAGCAGGCGGTTGACACACCACTTATATTATTTGGCACAAATACTGCACATTTGTTAGATGATTTTGCCAACTCCGGAGCAGACGTTATGGGTATTGATTGGAAAACCGATATAAAGTTTGCCATTGAAAAATACGCTGATAAAATTGCTTTACAAGGAAATTTAGACCCTACATTACTCTTTGCAGATAAGTCTGTAATAAAAAATAGAGCAGAGTATATACTAAATGCTGCAGTAGGTCAAAAAGGCTTTATTTTCAATCTTGGTCATGGTATTTTACCCGAAACTCCTGAAGACCATGTAGAATATCTTTCTGACTTAGTTAGAAGTTTCAGAGCGTAAAACTTTTTTCTCTGATAATTTTTTTTCTCATTACGAGAATAAAATTCCTCAACTGATACTTTTATTTTTTTTTGATTTCTATTTAAGAATTTTATAATCAATAAATTGTAAGGCAAATTTCTTGTGGTATGACATTGGCTTTTATACCAGATGTTTCCATCTAAAAATGGCTTTCAATGAAAAACGATAAGGAAATAAAAAAAATAATAGTATTAGACGACAGTGATTACTATAACCTTGTTTTAACTAAACAAATAGAACACTTTGTTGATGGCCTAAAGTTGAAAAATGAAACAGAATTTAAAGTTGATTCGTATTTAAGTACAAATACTTTTTTTTTGGAATTAAAGTCAGATACCGATTTGGTTATTTTAGACTTTTACATAGAGGATGGCACATCAACACTATCCGTTTTACGAAGAATAAAAACAAAATGTAAAAAAGCGAAAATTATTGTGATCTCTCAGTTTCGTAATTTAAACACATCTGTTAAATCACTACTGAATGGGGCAAACAAGTTTATTTACAAAGATAAAAATGCGTTGCCAAAAATTTGTCGTTCCATTGAGGAGTTATTATTAAATAAAAACTATTAATTCTAAGACTATGATAGCTAAAGAGAAGAATATACTAATAATCGAAAATGACCATATTTATATAAATAAGCTTAGAAATGTTTTGAATACATTAAGCGTAGAACATTCAGATTATATTATTAACGTATCTAATGCAATTCGGCAGGATGATTTTGAAAAAGTGGAAAACAAAAAATTTGAGATAATTTTCATTGGTTATGATTTTCTTTTAATACAAAAAAAGCCAATTGCTAATTTGCTAAAAAAAATGCTTACCTAAGCAAGTTGTAATTGTATTACCAAAAGTAAATAAGAAGATTATTTCAGAGCTAACTCAATTAGCTAAAAGTCATAAAAACTTGGCAGAAGAATACCTACTTAAAAACAAGTTTTCTGATGGACTCATATTTAAGTTTGTAAAAAGTTTGGTAATAGATAATAAGTTAAATTATATATAAAATAAATTAGGATATGAAAAATGTGAAAAGGATTGGAATACTATTGTTGTTAATATTTTTAGTAATAACTTGTAAAAAGCAAAAGTTTGAGAAAAACTCCAAAGTTTCTCCAAATGACTTTTTATCATCTGAAAAATATGAAGAATTAATTATTGATTTGGTTTATGTAGATGACTTAAAACCTTCATCAAATACAGTTGCTAATTTGAAGTCGCTTTTACAAACAAGGTTAAATAAACCTAAAGGAATTTTTATTAAGGAAAGAGCTATTAGCTCTCCGGGTAAGAGTAGTTATAATCTTTCAGAAATATCAGAAATTGAAAAACAAAATAGAAAGGAAAATTCAGGTGGTAAAACACTAACTGCTTTTTTGCTTTTTCTTGACGGAAAATATAGTGAAAATGAGAAAGTTTTAGGTATTGCGTATGGTGCTTCTTCTGCTGTGATTTTCGAAAAATTAATTAGAGATAATTCAGGTGGAGTATTTCAACCAAAAACTGATGTTTTAGAAGGGGCTGTAACTAATCATGAAATGGGACATTTATTAGGCTTGGTAAACTCAGGTACTCCAATGGTAAACGGACATGAAGACGGTTCTAACGCACATCACTGCAATAACGATGAATGCATTATGTATTATGCAGCTGAAAATGTAGATGTAGTGGGTAGTCTAGTTGGTTCTTCAGTGCCTGAATTTGATCAAAACTGTATAAGTGATTTAAGAGCAAATGGCGGAAAGTAAAGTTAGTCTAAAGAAGTTTTTTTATTTCTTTTAATTGGCTAATTTGTGTAGACAATGGATTATTTATTTTTCTGTTGCTAAAAAAAATAGCTTTCCATCCGGCATTTAGTGCGCCTTTTACGTCCGGTTCGTAATCATCGCCAATCATTAAACATTCTACTGAAGATGTTTTAGTCAAGGATTCAGCATGTCTAAATATTTTGATATGTGGCTTGTTATAGCCAACTTCTTCTGATATAATTATATTTTGAAAATAAGTCGAAATTCCCGAATTGTTTAATTTAATATACTGAACTTCTTTAAATCCGTTGGTGATAATATGTAGCGAATATTTTTCCTTAAGATGTTCTAAAACCTCTTTGGTGCCTTCAATTAAGTTGGTTTTTTGTGGACTCCGCTTTATATATTCCTCACCAAAATCTTTTCCTAGATTAGACTTAATTACTTTTAATTTTTTTAATGTTTCATCAAATCGCTTATGCCTAAGCTCTTCTTTTGTGATTTTATTTTTTCTATAAAGTTTCCAAAGGTTTTTATTAATATCTATATATTTTTTGTAAAAAGCATCAAACGATTCGATATGATTATTTAACTCAAATTCCACAAATAATTCTTGCAGTGTTTCTTCTGAGTTTTTTTCAAAATCCCACAGTGTTCTATCTAAGTCGAAAAATATGTGCTTTATTTCTTTCATGTATAAAGATTAGGAAACAAATCAGCGATAAACACTAAAATTAAAGTCCAAATTAGTATAGAAATAACAAGACTTGGATATGCCATTTTTTCGTGTCGGTACAACCTAGCTAGTACAATACTGCCAATTGGAACAGATAGAATAGTAGGGGTAATAGCGCAAATTCCAATGTAACCAAACTTCTTTTTTATTTTGATAATTAGCCGATGAGATTTTTTGATTTTAAAAGGTAGCTTGTTGGTTATACCAAGCTTTTCATTTTTTCTTGCTCTTCTTTCTACACTTTTTTTAATAAGCCATTCACTTAAAAAGAAAAAAATAACACTACTAAAAATTCCGCCTAACGCAACGGTTAAGAAGGCTTCCAATTTTGAAAACCCGTTAACATTAACTGCTAAAAATGGTGTGGGGAGTAGTTTAATTCCTGCAAGAAGAAAAACACTAATTGCTTTTATCCAAAAATTCATCAGTCTTCTTTTTTACCAAAAGCTAAATCACCTGCATCACCTAAACCGGGAACAATATAGGACTGGGCTGTTAGTTCTTCATCAATTGCTGCTGACCAAATTGTAGTGTTTTCCGGTAAGTTTCTTTCAGTATAGCTTATGCCTTCAGCACTGGAAATAGCTGCTACAACATGAATTTTTTTAGGTGTTCCTTTTTCTAAAAGTGATTTATACGTATTCACCATTGACGAACCTGTTGCAAGCATTGGGTCAGAAATAATAAGTGTTTTTCCTTCAATGGAAGGACAAGCAAGGTATTCAAGTTCTATTTCAAAAGTTCCGTCTTTATGATGTTTTCTGTAAGCAGAAACAAACCCATTTTCGGCATTGTCAAAATAGTTTAACACGCCTTGGTGTAAGGGAAGTCCTGCTCTTAAAATGGTAATTAATACAATTTTTTCGTCAATTACCGGAATATTTGCTTCACCTAACGGAGTAGTTACTTCAATAGTTTTGTAACTTAAGGTTTTGCTGATTTCATAAGCACATATTTCTCCTATACGCTCTAAATTTCTTCTAAAACGCATGCTGTCTTTTTGAATTTCAACATTTCTTAATTCAAGAACGTATTGATTAATAAGACTATTTTCATCGCTTAGGTTAATTACTTTTCCCATTCCGTTTGTTTGTGTAAAAATAGCAAACTATTGGTGAATTTGCGCCATTGCTTTTGGATAAACCTCTTGCCAATTTTCCCAATTTTGGAAATTGCTAATGGTTTCGTTATGCCAGCAGGTAAACAAATTTCCTTTAGTTGATTTTGCTTGCTCTGATATTTTTATAATCTCACTAATGGCTTCTTTTGGATTTAATTTTAAATGAAGATTCAGAGTAGTATCCATTATTGGAGTTGAGTGTATGAGTATAGGTTTTTCTATATTTTCTTTTAAATCAAAAAAATGAAAGGGTTGTGAGGTAGAGGCTCTATAGCCAATGTGTTTTGGGTAAGCCATAGAATAATCTTGTTTTATTCCAGCATCAATTAAATGATTATATGTATCCGGAAGATTTAACTTTAAGTAGTGTTGACGACTAATACTTACTTCTTTTCCGGTTATATTTTCAAGGCGTTCCTTTTCAATTTTAATTTTTTCAGGATGTTGATTTGATTGATAGGAAGGATGAATTCCAATTTCACCGTCTAAATTTTTAATAGCTTGTTTAAATTCCGGAGACGAGAAAGGAACATTTTTGTCATAAGCACCATAATTGCCAACTAAAACAAAATAAATTGGGTTACAATTAAATTGTTGATGAATTTTTTGGAGAGCGTCATAGGTGTCAAAAGGGTCTTTTTGTTTTTTGTTTAGCGTGTTTATTCTCTTTGTTATTCCCCTTCCTTGAATTACATCTTTTAACGCAGCGGCTGAGTTTCTTATGAATCCTTTTCCTAAATAGGCAAAAGCATTATCAATGTCTATTATTGGTTGATGTTTAAAGTTTCTATCGGGTTTAATTTTAAGTCTATTTGCGAAATCGTTTAGCCAATAATCAATAATCGGAAGTTCTAAAAACCCCTCTTTAAAAGCTAAACTTTCTTCGGAAGGAAATCTTCCAAACTCATCTTTTTTGTGGGGTAAATACTCTTCGTATCTTGATACTAGGTAAAAACAAGCGGAAAATAAATCAAATCCGTAATCATCATTTTGGGTTTTGAAAAATTTATAATGGTCCGCACTGTCAATATTAATATTTTGAGCTTTAATGTCATTTTCAAATAATAGAGAATGTGGTATGATTTGTATGGCGGACTCAATTTCTTCGTTTGAATAATTAATCTTTATACCACTTACTAAATTGAAGTCTTCTTTAGAATGGATAAGCGTATAAGAAGAATTTAAAAATTCAGAGAAAATAAACTTTAAAATAAAGTTTAATCGGGTAGAGGTTTTATTTGAATAGATGTAAATCACAATAGGCCTTCATCGGCAAAACTAAAATAATCAGCTTCAGTAACGATAATATGGTCTAATAATTTTATTTCAAACAAGTCTAAAGCTTGTTTTATTTTTTTAGTGAGGTTTTCATCAGCCATACTAGGTTTTTTGTTCCCGGAAGGGTGGTTGTGTGATAGAATAATTCCTGAGGCTAGTTTTTCTATAGCTGGCTTGCTAATTAATCGAATATCTGCTACTGTACCACTAATACCTCCTACACTAATTTTAATTTTTTCAATAACGCTATTTGAACGGTTTAAGAGTAGTATCCAAAACTCTTCATGCGGTAAGTCTTGAAGCAACGGATGCATTATTTCAAATGCATCTTTACTGGATGTTATCTTTTGTCGTTTAGAGGGCTCTTCTTCTTTTCTCCTTTTACCTAATTCAAGGGCTGCAATAATGCTAATGGCTTTTGCTTCACCAATACCATTAAATTTCATTAGGTCATTAATGGTAAGCTTACCAATTTGATTTAAGTTGTTATCGAAAGAACTCAAAATTCTTTGAGCAAGCTGAACGGCACTTTCATTTTTATTACCACTTCCAATTAAAATAGCAATTAGTTCTGCATTGCTTAATGAAGCTTTTCCGTTAAGCATTAATTTTTCTCTTGGCCGGTCTTCTTCTGAGAGTTGTTTTATTTTAATACCAAATTCGTCACTCATAATTTCAAATGTAACAAAAAAAGCCCCACAAATGTGAGACTTTTATAAACCTATCTGAAAACTTAATTTTACTTAAGCGTATTTACGTGTTTGGTCAATTTAGACTTTAAGTTAGCAGCCTTATTCTTGTGAATTATGTTTTTCTTAGCCAGTTTATCAATCATTGAAGTGGCTTTAACTAACAATTCTTCAGCATCTTTTTTCTTTTCTGCTGCTTTAAGGTTTTTAATAACCGTTCTAGTAGATTTAGAATTGTATTTATTTCTTAACCTTCTAGTTTCGGTTTGTCTAATTCTTTTAATTGACGATTTATGGTTAGCCATAATGTTTTGTTTTATTTAAGCAGCCCGTAGGGGAATCGAACCCCTGTTTCCAGAATGAAAATCTGGCGTCCTAACCCCTAGACGAACGGGCCTAAATTGGTTTTACCCCAAAAAAGGGAGTGCAAATGTATATTTTTTTTGATTGTCCAACAAAAAAAGAATAAAATTTATTCAAAATGGTCGTTATCTGACTGAAACCTAAAACCTAAGCGTTTTCCGGTGGCTACTTTTGAACTCATTTCCACTTCTATGATTTGGTCAACACTAATTTGTGCCATACTGTCGTAAGGAGGGACTTGTAAGTCAAAATCCATAGAGTAAAGCATGGCAGATTCAACTACTGAAATCATTTTTTTCTTATCAAGGATGTCTGCTGGTAAATCGTTATATAAAAAGGCTAATTGTCTTTTACCTTCCACAAAAAAGTGTTCTTCTGCGTTTACAAATATTCTTGCTATTAAGTAGCCAATATCATTACTTCTATTAAATTTAAACGAATCGGCTAAAAAATTATAAACGCTAATCATGCCAAAAAACCCTCTGCTTTCTTCTTCTTGAAGATAGCTTGTTTTCCATATTGGATGGCTTTTTTCAAATGTAAATATATTTGAATGACCATGAAATACTAGTATATCACTTGCAAATTTAAGTTGGCAATCAAATTCACTTTTATCTGTATATTTAATTTCAATGTTTTCATTACATCCAACTATATTAGGTGCAATTTCTGTTTCTAACTGCAACAAACACTCCTTAAGCAAATTAATCTTTTCTAAGGTTACTCTATAAACATTTTGTTTAAGGCATCCCTTTTCTTTAATGGTATTTATAATGAGGTCTCTTGCAGGTTTCATAATTAGTATGCTTTGGCAAAAATTACTCTTTGGGTAGATGGCTTTCCTGAATAAACGCATTTACCTTCTTCTTGAGAATTATTTAAAGGAATACATCTTATAGTTGCTTTTGTTTCGTTTTTAATTTTTTCTTCCGTTTCAGCTGTTCCGTCCCAGTGGGCAGAAATAAAGCCGCCTTTTTCTTCAAGAACTTCTTTAAATTCATCAAAAGTGTTAACTATTGTAGTCTTCTCTAATCTATGTTGTTTGGCTTTCTCAAATAAATTATGTTGGATTTTTTCAAGTAAATCAGGAATGACATTGCTTAATTCATCTAAAGAATAAATGTCTTTTTCTAACGTGTCTCTTCTTGCAACTTCGGCTGTTCCATTCTCTAAATCTCTAGGGCCAATAGCAATTCTTAATGGAATTCCTTTAAACTCATATTCTGCAAATTTCCAGCCGGGCTTTCTATTGTCATCATCATCAAACTTAACAATTATTCCTTTTGATTTCAGCTCTTTTATAAGCTGGTTGGCTTTTTCAGAAATTTGGTTTAGTTGTTCTTTACTTTTATATATAGGTACAACAACTACATGGAAAGGAGCAAGTTTAGGAGGCAATACTAATCCGTTATCATCAGAGTGGGTCATAATTAATGCGCCCATTAATCTAGTTGAAACTCCCCAGGAGGTAGCCCATACATAATCTTCTTTACCTTGTGAATTAGCAAACTTAACGTCAAATGCTTTTGCAAAGTTTTGTCCTAAAAAGTGTGAAGTTCCCGCTTGTAAAGCTTTACCATCTTGCATTAAAGCTTCAATACAATAAGTTTCTTCGGCTCCGGCAAACCTTTCGCTAGGGGTTTTTATGCCTTTAATAACAGGCATTGCCATCCAATTTTCGGCAAAATCGGCATATACATCTAACATTCGCTCTGTTTCTTCTATGGCTTCTTCTTTTGTAGCATGAGCTGTATGACCTTCTTGCCATAAAAATTCAGCCGTTCGTAAAAAAAGTCGGGTTCTCATTTCCCACCTTACAACATTAGCCCATTGGTTAATTAAAATTGGTAAATCCCTGTAAGATTGAATCCAACCTTTGTAAGTATTCCAAATAATGGTTTCAGAAGTTGGTCGTACAATTAACTCTTCTTCCAGCTTTGCTTCAGGATCAACTATAATACCGCCACCGTTCGGATCATTTTTAAGTCTGTAATGAGTGACAACAGCACATTCTTTAGCAAAACCATCAACATGACTGGCTTCTTTACTTAGGTATGATTTTGGTATAAACAGTGGAAAATAAGCATTAGAATGACCAGTATCTTTAAACATCTTATCCAAAGCACTCTTCATATTTTCCCAAATAGCAAATCCGTGTGGTTTAATTACCATACAACCCCTAACAGCGGAGTGTTCTGCCAAATCAGCTTTCACAACCAACTGATTATACCATTCAGAATAATTTTCTTCTCTACTTATAAAATCCTTTGCCATTTTTTGGTATGAAATTTGTTTGTTAAATAATTGTTAAAGCACAAAAGTAAATTTAATTTATAAAATGAAACTTAAAAATACCATATATAACCAAACCAAAATCTTTTCAATTATGAAAAAATTAGCTCTTTTGGCTATCGTTTCCTATATAGCGGTAGCTTGTTCATCTACTCAAATGACAAGTTATTCAGTAGATGATGATTTATACAATACAACTTCATACAATGATGATTATAACTCACCTAGCAGGTTTGACAATAATCAATATGATAACTCAAACAACGGCTATTATGAAGAAGAGAATTACAATAACAATTCTTCACAAGACGATTTGTATGGCGATAATAATGAAGATTATACAGCTTCTTCTAACAGAGAGTATGATTATTATCAAGAAACCGATTCTAGTGGTGGAGATACCTATATTACCAATAATTACTATTATGATGATGACGATTATATTTATGCAAATAGGATAAATCGTTTTTACAGAAACTATGGCTATTGGGATTATTACGCACCTGTTTATACCGGTTATTATTATAATTATAGCCCATGGTATTGGGGAGTTAGCTTAGGAGTGAATATTGCTTTTGGCTATAACTGGTGGTACAACCCATGGAGACCTTACTGGAACTGGTATGGTTATGGAACGTGTTGGAATTCTTGGTATGGGTGGAACTCATGGAACGGTTGGAATTCTTGGTACGGCTGGAATGGGTTTTATGGCTGGAATAATCCTTACTACGGTTATTATGTTTGGGGGCACCATCACCACCATTATGGAAATGGTTACTATGGCGGCAACTACTATGCAAATAATGGTGGCGGAACTTATTATGGCCCAAGAGGAAACAGTAATGGAACTAATTATAATTCAGGAAATAATGGTGTTGGAAACCCTGGCGGTGGCTATCAAAAACCTACAGCTACTTCTGCCACTACTCAACCAGTTAAAGATATTTCTAATCTAAATAATTATACAACTGTTCATGCAGCTTCTTCTAAAGGAAAAGCTAATACAACAAAACCTTCGGGCACTCCCGGACATGGAACTGCTTCAGGTACAAATCTTGGACAGAATACAAACAAACCTAATGTAAGCTCTTCTAATCCGAAGAATTATACAACTGCTCCTGCAAAAGGTAATACAATTGGTAATACTTCACAGCCTAGTTATTCTAAGCCAACGAATAGTTCTGCACAACCAAATTTTAACTCAGGAAAGCCGCAGCCAAATAGTTCTGTTCCTACCGGAAATTCAAGACCGCAAAATGGATCAGTTCAGCCTAAACCTAATTATTCAAAACCACAAAGTGGTACGGCTGTGCCTAGAAATAATTACACTAAACCTCAGTCGGGAACTGTACAACCTCAAAATGGAACTGTAAAGCCTCAGGGTTACAAACCTTATCAACCGAATAATTATAATAATTCAAATTATGGTAAGCCGGCTAATGTAAAACCAAATTATAATAGTCCGAAAAACAATTATGGTAAGCCTACTTATAACAAACCATCTACGCCAAGTTATAATAAGCCATCTGCACCTACTCGTAATTACTCGGCACCGAAGCCTTCTTATAATAAACCTTCGGCTCCAACCAGAAATTACAGTGCTCCGAAAAACAGTTATAGCAAACCATCAGCTCCATCAAGAAGTTATAGTGCTCCTTCAATGGGTGGTGGAAGTAGAAGTGGTTCTTTTGGAGGCGGAAGCAGAGGTGGTTCGTTTGGCGGTGGCTCAGGTAGATCTCCAAGATAAAGAAAGCTTAATTTAAAAATTATTAATTTGTAATTAACATGAGACATTTATTTTTATATAGCTTAATTTCCTTGACTATTGGAGCTTACTCTCAAAACGAAAAAGATGTACTGAGGTATTCTACACAACAATATCAAGGGTCTGCTCGATTTAACGGTATGGCAGGAGCATTTGGAGCATTAGGTGGCGATTTAACAAGTATAAGTATAAATCCAGCAGGATTAGGGGCTTATAACAAATCTGAAATTAGCTTTACACCCGGTTTTCATTTGGCTTGGAGTTCAGGCTCTTATAATGGTCAAACTTACGAAGAGGGGAGGGGAACAATGATTGTGCCTCAGGTAGGATTTGCTTGGGCTTTTGAACCGAATTCTGTTAGATGGAGTAAAGCAGCTTTTTCTGTGGGTTATAATAGATTAGCCAACTTTAATAATCGAATTTATTTTACCGGAAAAAGCAATTCTTCATTATTGGATGGGTATGTTTCTAGCTTAAATAATGATGGAATAAATCCAAGTAATATTAATTCTAGTGGGTTTTACGAATACGATGCTAATTTAGCCTATCAAACTTATTTGATAAATCCAACGATGTCTGATAGCATGCAATATGAACATGTATTAAAGAACTCTACCAATATTTCTCAAGAAAAAACAATTCTTCAGAGCGGTGGAATTGGCGAAACCTATGTTGCTTTTGGAAGTAGCTATATGAATAAACTTTATTTAGGAGGTTCTGTTGGTTTTCCTTCATTAAGGTATTCTGAAGAAACGGTTTATAAAGAAACTTCAGATAAATCTGATACACTTACTGATTTAAAAAACTATTCTAGAAATGATGACTTAATTACAAGAGGCCATGGTATTAACTTTAAGTTCGGATTAATTTATCGTCCTATTGAGTGGGTTCGTTTAGGCGCAGCCATTCACTCTCCTAATTTCTATGGAATGTCTGATACCTGGAGCGCAAGTATGAATTCAAATTTCAAAGACGGTTCAAACTATAGCTATACATCCAGAATAGGCTTGTATGATTATAACTTAATAACGCCAACAAGATTAATTGGTAGTATGGGTGTTGTAATTGCCAAAACAGCTGTAATAAGTGCTGATTATGAATATTTAGATTATTCTGCTGCTCGTCTTAAATCTTCAAGAAAATACTTGGCAGGAAGTTATAGTTTTCAGGCAGAAAATAATACCGTTCAGGATATATATACTGAAACTCATAATATACGAGTGGGCACAGAAATTAAGTTAGAACCAATAAGATTGAGAGCCGGATATGCATACAATATGAATCCCTTTGCTCAGAATGTTGGCGGAGATAATAGTAGCCAAACATACACAGCAGGTATAGGTATAAAGGAAGACGGTTATTTTATTGATTTAGGATATGGTTTAACTCAGGCAAACGAAAGGCATTACTTGTACAGTACAGTTAGCGAACCCGCAGAGATTAAAACAAACAATCACTTTATTACACTTACTGTTGGATTTCAGTACTAAAGTTTTTTTCTGAGTGATAACTTTTGCCCTACTTGTGGCGAAGTGCCTTGAATCATATTATTCTTCTTATAAAGCTTTTTGAGTTTGATACCATGCTCTTGAGATATTTCTCGCATGGTTTCACCATTTTTAACGGTATGAAAGTCTTCTTTAGCTTTGTTTCTTTTAGGTTGTAAATAAATTACATCACCGGGATGAATGATGTCTGATTTATTTAGGTCATTATACTTTAATATTTGCCATAAAGCCATATCAAAATCATTGGCAATTTTAAAGAAAGAATCACCGCTTTTAACAATGGTATATTTAATATTGTTGTTATGAATTTTCACCAATCTCTTTGGTGCTTCCATTTCTATTGTAGGAGTTTCTTTCTTATGTTTTTTTGGTGGAACTTTCCCTAACCTATCAAGCTCGTGAAGATTATGTTTTTCTATTAAACTAATTAACAGCTCAGGATATTTAGGGTTTGTAGCGTATCCGGCTTTTTTTAAGCCTTTTGCCCAACCTTCATAATCAGTAATTTTTAGTTCAAAAAGTGCAGCATACCTTGATTTGTTTTTTAAGAAATCTGAATGGTCTTTATAGGAGTCTAATACTGAATGGTACTTTCTAAAACATTCATTGGGTTTGTCGTCATCTACATAAAATGTTTTTCCTGTCCAATCGCTATGGCATTTAATTCCAAAGTGATTATTTGCATATCGGGCTAACGGACTATTACCGTCTCCGCTCTCTAAAATGGCCTGAGCCATTGTTATACTTGCAGGAATTCCTGTACGAAGCATTTCTCTTACTGCTTCATCTTTGTAAGTCTCAATATACTCTTCTCTGCTGATTTTTCTTTCAGCAGGCTGAGAAAATCCACTTTCAAAAAATAATACTAATCCTAATATGATTAATCTTGCTTTCACTTCACTACAGATTATACTTAAATTTCAAAAATAGATGATGAATTTCCAAGTTTTTAGGGCAAAATCGTATAGTTTTCAACACCTAAAATTGAAAAAACTCTGTTTAATTTAACGATTTAGCCTTTAATTGATTGCCCTCCACCCAAATAAAATCAGTCTGACCATCTCGGTTAATGTCTGTAATGATAGGCTTTCCATAGCCTTTTAAAGGAAATCCAAAGGCTTGCTCACCCAGTGAGTTGATGAGATGGAAACTATTTTCTTTGGTGGCAATTAAGGTATAATTGTTTTCGGTTTTAACATACTTAGGACTGGTGCATTCAAATGAAAAAAGCTGCTGAGATTTTGATACTACTTTTATTCCTAACGAGTCTGAGTAAACTAAGTCAATTTGATTATCGTTGTTTACGTCAACAAATGATAAAAAAGAAGTTTTGAGTGTATTGTTTTCGGTAACTCCCGTTAAGGATGTTTTGATAAAGTTGCTGTTATAATCAGAGGATAAAACGTATGTATTATCCAAATTATTTCCTTTTTGAATGACGTAGTTTGGATTAGTGCCTCCAGATTTTATAGGTTCAAATCTATACTGACCTCTTCTATCTATTGCATAAACATTTCCATTAATATCAGCAAAGATGAGGTAATCTTTTTTGGCAACAACATGATGAAATATTTTACCCTTGCATGTTGTTTTTAGGTTAGGAAACTCCCAACCATTGACTGCTTTAGCAGTAGCATCAAAATTATGAATTTTTAAATCTTCGCAAGCGATTAAAATTCTGTAATTGTGATTGTTTTCATAATCAAAAATGCTTAGTCCATTCGTTGCTTTAGCTTTTAATTTTGCAGGAGTATTTTCAACAAATTCTCCGTTTCTGTCCAATATAATAAGCTCTTCAGCTGTGTTAAACACCAGTTGTAGCTTACTGTTTTTGTAAATATCTATTTGCTTTATTTCACTAATTATTGGTCCGCTTATTTTTTTCTTCCAAACAATTTTACCCATATTACTGATGAGATAAAGCTGATTGCTTTGGTCTTGCACTACAATTTCGCTGGTGTTATCTAAATGATTTTTTACTTTGTATGGCCCTGCTAATAAATTGGTGTCTAGCTTAGTTTCCCATAAATTACGCTGTTTTTCTTTGTAAACAGGGTTGTATTGTAAAAATAACTGGGTATAAAATTGTTGAGATGTGTGTGCTGTAAATTGCAATGTAAATGCTTCAAACTTTCTAATTGTTTCAAGGTAGTTTCCAATAGAATCAGAAATTTCTGAATTAAAATAATTACTGAATTGATTTGCAGACCTTGCAATAGAAGTATGAAAAGTAATGTTGCTTTTTTTTTTTTTTTTTTGCTGATAGATAATGTAGTTTGTTTTATTGGTTTAGGTTTTTTGACTCTGAGTGTATTGCAGGTATTCGTCCATTGCTATAGTTGAATTAGCAATAATTAAATGTTCATTTTTAATGGCAAAGCTTGCTTTTTGAAAGTTGTTGAAGAACGGACCAATAAGCTGAAGCCATTTACAATTCTCACCTTGTTTGGTAATAAAATCATTGCATTTTTCGGCATCAGATAGCTGAATAATGCCTATTTCATTATTGGCATTAGTTTCATTTTCTAAACTTAATACTACTACTTCATTGCCTATCCAATCGGTAATTTGCGCAGCTGCATCATTTTGATTGATATTACTGTATTTAATACCAATGGTTGAAAGATAGCTTTTGTAACTATTACTATAACTTTCAAAATCTGAAATAGAAAAATGTATATAGCGGGAAGTAATTTCGGGCATCAGTTGAACTAAACTATTTTCTCCTGCTTTTTGATTAGCAAAGCAAGAAAAGTAAGCCGAATCAGTAATGTAAGTGAAGCCGTTCATGAATATTCTGTCGGGTTTTAACGTAACATCTGCTTCACACCATAAGGTGTTGGCGTTAAGCGCATTTAGCTTTAATTTCTGTTCGGCATTAAAAAAGCTTAGCGTACTTCCCAACTTTTGATAGTTGCATAAAAGCGTAATTTCTTCATTCTTTCCGGCTGTTTCAAGTGCTTTTAAAAATGCTTTGTCGTTTGCTAAACTATTGGAGTTAGTTTGCGTTCTTATGGCTTCTTCTATTAATTCGGGCTGTGAAGAAGCTGCCAAATAATCGCCAATAATGGTAAAAGATATTTTTTCTTTTGTTGAAAGTAATATATCTACTATTACATTTCCTTCAAATTCTCTTTCGGCTATGTTTTTATTAAAAATTAATTTTAGGTTGGCTTTTAAATCATCGGTATTTAAGCCGTTGACTAGCTTGTAGCCAATTACACCTATTTTTTTACCACCCACAGCATGAATGGATAGATACAACTTTTCATTTTGAAAAAAGTTAGCCGCTTCTTTTCTTTTTAATAATGAATCTAATAATGCTTGTTGCGTAAAAAAATCTTGAAATGCAGAAATAGCAGATAATTCTTGCATCATAATATTGGTAGAAACAACATCAAGGTTGGTTTGATGAAAATCTTTAAAACTGACTACAGCTAATGAACTAGCAGGAATATGATTGTAAACCGTTTCGTTTTTTTTTTTTTTGTCTTTAAAAAAATGGTAAATCATCAGCAGTTAAGCTAGTGTAAGCAACCCAATAATTACAACGCTTATCTTTTTTAACATAATGATTTAATGCACCAAATGTAGGGCTATTGACTAGCGGAAATACATAAAACCAAACGAAGAATTAACAGGTAAATGTTAAAGCGAACTTATTTCCAATCTCCAACGGTAAGTTCAATCATACTTTCTTTTGAAAAGTATTTTTGAGCCATTTCTTTTACCTTGGCAGGTGTTATATTTTTAATAGAGATTAAATAGTTGTGATAATAATTCATATCAAATCCATGAAGATGAACTATTTTAAAACGTTCGGCCAGAGAAAAAGGTCCGTCTAATGATTTTAATAATTTTCCGCTTAAATAGTTTTGTACTTGTAGCAATTCTACTTTAGGAACATCTTCGTTACACAAAATATCAAGTTCTTTATAAATCTCGGTTAAGGCATCATGGGTAACTTCTTTTCCTACTTCAGTAGAAATTTCAAAAAAACCGGCATCAGACAGTGGCACTACAGATGAATATATTCCGTAAGTAAAACCTTTATCCTCTCTAATATTACTCATTAATCTTGAGCCGAAATAGCCGCCTAACAAGCAATTGGTAATAATGGCATCAAAAAAGTCAGGGTTGTTTCTGGTAAAAAGTGGTTTTCCAATTTTTATGGCCGACTGGATGGCTGTTTCTTTTTTAATGTAATGCTTCTTTTCATTGCTTGTGGCTAAAGTAGGTTTGTCTAAAACAATGGGAGTGTCGTCAACTGTAATATTTCCTAAATATTTATTAATAAGCTTTAAAGCTTTTTGATTTACATTACCAGAAGCAATAATGGTAAATTCTTCATTGGCATAGTGAGTTCTGTAAAACGAATAGACATCTTCTCTGGTTAAATTTTCAAAATCAGACAACCATGCGCTGGCTCCGTAATAATGTTCTTTTCCAAAAAGAATGGTATTGAAATGTTTGCTTGCCAGGTAATCTACTTTTTCGGTATTTACCTTAAACTTTTGCATTTTATTTTTCTTGAAAATGCTAAATTCTTTTTCAGGAAACTGGGCATCAGTTAAAATTTCTTGAAGCAGCGGAAGTAAATATTCTAAATATTTAGTAGTGCAATAAAGTATAATAGAGGAATAATCTCTGTGGTTTTCACTTTCTAAATAAGCGCCATAAAAGTCAACTTCATCGGCAATTTGGTTTGCGCTAAGCTTAGAAGTTCCGTTTTTTATTAATGCGTTTGCAAAATAGGCGCTCAATAATTTTTGTTGGTGTTTGCTGCCTGCTTTAAAAAGTAATTCAAGCTTTATAATTTCAATTTCTACAGAGTGGAAGTAATAAGTCTCAACACCATTGTCCAGCTTTATATTGTTTACTTTAGGAAAGAAAAGTTTCTCTACAGGTAATGACGGAGGTGTGATGGTTCTGTCTAAATTCATCTTATTTCTTTTTTCGGTAGTAAAGTGTAGAGCAATTGGTTTGCTGAAATAATTTGTTGCTTACTTTTTTAACATCTTCTGCTGTTACTTTTCTGTATTCATCGATTTCAGTATTCACTAAATTAGCGTCTCCTAACAATTCTCCAATAGCCAGATTCATAGCTTTGTCTAGTACATTTATTTCTGAAAATAAAATAGTGGACTCTACCTTGTTTTTTACTTTGATTAATTCTGTTTCTGAAATTCCATTACTACTTAAATCATTCAACACATTTTGAATGGCTTCATCGGCTTCTTCAACAGTATATTTATCGTTTATTTTTCCGCCAACTATAAATAAACCGTCATCAAAATATCCGGAAACATAAGCGTTAATTTCACTAAATAGTTGCTTGCCTTTTACTAGTTCTTTGTAAAGTCTTGAGGATTTTCCTCTTGATAAGACATCAGAAATTAAGTCGCTTGTATAATATTCTTGGCTATGCCTATCGCACATTTTGTAAGCTTTATAAATGGCATTAGCAGGAACTTTTCTTTCCACTTCTAATAATCTATGTTCAGTTTGCTTGGGTTCTTTCGGTAAATTTCTTTTAGGAACATCTCCTTTTTCTATTGAGCCAAACCATTTTTCAGCTAGCACTTTGATGTCGTTTACTTTAACGTTTCCGGCAACACACAAAATAGCGTTATTTGGTCGATAAAATTTATAGAAAAAATCTTTTACATCTTGCAGTGTGGCATTTTCAATATGGCTGATTTCTTTTCCAATGGTTGCCCAATTGTAGGGATGTTCTTTGTACGCTAGCGGACTTAATAGCAGCCACACATCGCCATACGGTTGGTTTAAATAACGTTGTTTAAATTCTTCAATTACCACACTTCTTTGAACCTCCAGACTTTTTTCAGTAAATGCCAGACTTAACATTCTATCAGATTCCAACCAAAAACCCGTTTCTAAATTTTGTAATGGAAGTGAAAGATAGTAGTTGGTCATGTCGTTTGTCGTAAATGCATTGTTTTCTCCACCAACCATTTGCAGTGGCCCATCGTAATTCGGAATATTTATTGACCCGCCAAACATTAAATGTTCAAACAAATGAGCAAATCCGGTTTTAGTAGGGTTTTCATCTCTGGCTCCAACATCATACAACACATTCATAACGGCTATGGGCGTATTTTTATCTTGATGAACGATAACCTTTAGTCCGTTATCTAATGTAAACTTTTCGTATTTAACCATTTCTTAAAATCTGAATTTTTCAGAGTGGCTTTCTTCTAATGCCAATCTATATTCATTGATAATATTTTCAACTATTGTTTTGGCTGGTAAAATTTCATTGATTTGAGAAGAAACCTGCCCTATTTCTAATTCACCTTCATTTAAATCGCCTTCAAACATTCCTTTTTTTGCTCGGGCTCTTCCTAAAATTATTTTTAATTCTTCGGGAGTAGCACATTTTTCGTAAGCCTCTTGCACCTTTTTGTAAAAATCATTTTTTATTAATCGAACAGGAGTAATTTCTTTTAAGGTAAGAATGGTATCTCCTTCACCTGCATTTACAACTGTATTTTTAAAGTTAATATGTGCCGATGATTCTTCTGATGCAACAAATCTGCTTCCTATTTGTACTCCGTCAGCACCTAAATTCATGGCAGCTAACATGGCTCTTCCGCTTCCTATTCCACCGGCTGCAATTAGTGGAATATCTATTGCGTTTGCAACTTGAGGAATTAAACATAATGTAGTTGTTTCTTCTCTACCGTTATGTCCACCGGCTTCAAAGCCTTCTGCCACAACTGCGTCAACACCTGCATCTTGAGCCTTAAGTGCAAATTTTGCACTTGATACAACATGAACAACAGTAATTCCTTTTTCTTTTAAAATAGGCGTCCAAGTTTTAGGATTGCCTGCAGATGTGAAAACTATTTTAACACCCTCTTCAATAATGGTTTTGATATGTTCATCAATCTGAGGATAAAGCATGGGGAGGTTTACCGCAAAATTTTTGTCGGTGGCTTTCTTACATTTTTGAATATGTTCTTTTAAAATTTCAGGGTACATTGAGCCTGAACCGATAATTCCCAATCCACCGGAATTACTAACAGCAGAAGCCAATTCCCACCCACTGCACCAAATCATGCCGGCTTGAATTAGTGGATACTTTATATCAAAAAGTTCATTAATTCTGTTCATTGAATCCATTTGACTGCAATATTCGTATTCTTATCTTAAAAATGAAACATATTTAATTTTTTAAAGTAAAAAGTGAGCTTGATTTTAAGTTTCATTGATAAATAAGTATATTTGCCTTTTAGTTAAAGTTTGAAAGCTAGGATACTCATCATATTATTTGTATTGCCTGTTTTTGGGTTTTCCCAATATTATTGGGATTATGGCCTAAATTTAGGTCCATCTAACTATGTGGGAGATATTGGCGGAAAAGAAAAAACCCGTAGAGATTATTTTGTAGATATGCATCTAAAAACTACAAGATGGGTTGTAGGTGGTTATGCTCGCTACAAAGCCACTCCAAAGTGGTATTTACGTTCAAATTTAAATTGGATTAGATTGACTGCTGATGATGCTAACTCATTAAACCCTGCTAGGGTTGGTAGAAACCTGCATTTTAGAAATGATTTATTTGAAGCAAGTGTTAGAGGAGAATATGTTTTTGAGAGAAGCTCTGATGTTGGTAGAACAGGTAGGTACAGGCTTGCCTTTGACGCCTATTTATTTGCGGGAGCTGGAGTGTTTTATCACAATCCGAAAGCAAAATACAATGGCAAGTGGGTTGCTTTACAACCATTAATGACAGAAGCGCAAGTTAAGCCCTATTCTAGATTTCAATTTACTATTCCTTATGGTGTAGGAATGCATTATACCATTGATAGGAAGTATCGTATTGGATTAGAGCTTGAGTATAGAACTACCTTTACTGACTATTTGGATGATATTAGTAGCACTTTTCCTTATAAAGGCCAATTGAGTGATCCTACAGCTATAGCACTTTCAAATAGATCTACACCAGATGTGGTTAACAATATAGAGCCTCAGGAAGGCTACCCACAGCCTACTATGTACACTTATTCTCCTGGTTTTAAAAGAGGAGACCCAACACATAATGATGGATACCTTTCAGTAAATGTTACAGTTGGTATGGTACTTAGAGGTAAAAGTAATTTCTATAGAGCTAAATACAGCTTTGGAAAAGGAAGAAAAGGTGTAAGAAGAAAATCTAGAGCTAAGTTCTAAAACTGTAAGTTAAAAAAACATAGAAACCCTAATCCGAGAGAGTTAGGGTTTTTTCTTTGTAGTTTATAATTGCGCTATATTTAACTAAAATATCTCCCCCAATTATTACATCTATTGGACTTAGTCCAATATTTTCATAAGAAAGGTTTACATGCGTTAGGTCTAAAACGGCTACTTCGTAATTAAGTTCTTCAAAACCATCAAGTTCAAATTTTTCAATAGTCGTTTTAAAACTTTTCATTGTATTTGTGCCCAAGCCAGATGATAATTTATCGTTTTCATTTAATGTTTCTTGCTGTAAAACTTCCTTTATGGTATTGATGTCAAAAACTGTTTTTGATGCTCCTGTATCAATTATTAAATTTACATCTATTCCATTGGCTTTTCCCTTAATGTTTAAATGAAATCCATCACCTTCAAGATCTATAACATCAAATTTTATAATTGTCTTCATTTGGTAAAAATAAAAAAGCCCTGATTTTTTACGTCAGAGCTTTTGATTAATAAATAAATAATATTTATGCTGTTACTTCTAATAAATCATTTGTTTTTCTAACACCTTCGGCACTTTCTTGCATATGTGCTTTTTCAGCATCGCTAAGACTAATTTCAACTATTTTTTCAATTCCATTTTTTCCTAAAATAACAGGAACTCCAATGCAAATGTCATTTAGTCCATACTCACCTTCCAATAATGCAGAGCAAGGAATCATTTTCTTTTGGTCACAAGCTATGGCTTGAACCAATGTAGAAACTGCAGCGCCCGGTGCATACCATGCAGAAGTTCCAAGTAGTTTAGTTAATGTTGCTCCACCTACTTTTGTATCTTCTTTTACTTGATTTAATCTATCTGCACTAATAAATTCTGAAACTAAAACACCATTTCTGGTTGCTTTTTCAGTTAAAGGAACCATGCCGGTGTCGCTATGTCCGCCAATTACCATTCCTGAAATTTCTGAACCCGGGCAGTCTAATGCTTCTGCTAATCTATATCTAAATCGGGCGCTGTCTAACGCACCACCCATACCAATAATTCTGTTTTTTGGTAAACCGGTTGCTTTATGAACTAAATAAGTCATCGTATCCATAGGGTTGCTCACTACAATAATGATAACACTTGGAGAATGCTTAATTAAACTTTCGCTAACAGTCTTTACTATTCCCGCATTAATACCAATTAATTCTTCTCTTGTCATTCCAGGCTTTCTAGGAATTCCGCTGGTTATTACAGCTACATCGCTGTTAGCCGTTTTAGAATAGTCATTAGTGCTTCCCGTAATTTTTGTGTCGAATCCATTAAGGGTTGCGCACTGCATTAAATCCATTGCCTTTCCTTCAGCATATCCTTCTTTAATATCTACTAAAACTACTTCAGAAGCAAAATTTTTCATAGCGATGTACTCGGCACAACTTGCGCCAACTGCACCCGCACCTACAACTGTTACTTTCATGATAAGAGAATTGTTTTTAAAAATTTGAATTGATTGATTATTGCTTGCGAATTTAATAAAAAAAAGAAGCTGCCGAAAATTCGACAGCTTCTAAACCCGCTACTATGAGAAAACTACTTTTAGTGTTTTATGAATTTATGTACACTAATTTCGCTACCTACTATAGTGTTTACAAAATATATGCCAGAATTAAGTTTATTTAAATTATACTCAATAGTTCTGTTTCCACTAGATAAATATTGATTTTCTAGAATTATGTCTATCACTCTACCACTAACATCGGTTATCGTAATACTAACTTTTTCAGATTGGGTTAAGCTAAAGTTTAAGTTGATTCTATCATTAGCCGGATTAGGATATAATTTAAAGTCTTTTAGATTATTCATTTCATTTATTGAGTTTGGAACACAATTTACAGAAATGGTATCGCAATAGGTGGCTTGACAGCTTGTAGAATTATCCCAAATAGTTACACATGTATAATACAAGCCCGGTGTACTATATTGGTGAACAGGATACTGCTGAGTACTGCTGTTTCCATCACCAAAACTCCATTGGTAATTATAGTTAGGGTTAGAAGGTGTTGCAGTTGGAATAAAATAGGTGTAGCAAGCCGAATCAAACGAAGTAAACATTATTTGACAATTACTGCTGCTTCCGCAATTAGTAATTTGAATCGGTAAACAAAGTGTATCTGAACATTGTGTTAAATTATTCCATGCAGTTAAGCAAACATTATATGTGCCATTTGATGAGTATGTATGAGAAGGATTGGCTTGATTACTAGTTCCGCCATCTCCAAAATTCCAGTAATAATTCCATCCACTTGAAGCAGGATTAACAGTAGATACAAAACTTACGTTGCAATTTTGAGTAGTATGGGTCCAGTTTACAGAACAGTTTTGACTTCCCCCACAATTAACATAAATACTATCACAATAAGCATTTTGGCAAAATGAACTATCCCATACAGTAAGGCAAACGTTATACCATCCACTTGAGGTATATGTATGGGTTGTAACACTTGTATTTGAAGGTGATGTACTGGTGTTTACTGTTGTTCCATCACCAAAGTTATAGCTTAAGTGTGAAGTGAAAGCTGAACTACTATTTGTATGGTAAAAATCAACAACACACCCATTAGACAGGTGAGCTGAATCAACAAACATGGCGTTGCAGTTAGATTGACTAAAAAGTCTATTACCCAAAAACAGACTTATAACTAAGATGGTAATTGTGTAGATATTTTTTTTCATAACATTTATTTTTTTTTGTTTCTGAGGCAAATCTCTTTATGATGCAATTATTTTAAAAATTAAAAATGAATAAATATTATCTATTTAAAAGTCAATATAGTTATTTAAAATATTGTAAAACAATTATTTAATATATTTACAAATTACCTATTTAGATGTAATTATTTATTTAAACTCTATTTTTATCGAATAGTTTTTTTCTTAAAAGCTATTAAACAGGCAACCCTTTTTTAATTTAGTCGTCTTAGAAGTTGTAATGAATGGATTCGTTAGACGAACAACAGGTAAAAGAAATAGTTAAAGGTTGTGTAAATGGCGACAGAAGATGTCACCAAAAGTTTTACGAATTCTTTTACAACAGAATGATGGGAGTTTGCTTCCGGTACTCAAAAAACTCGGAAGATGCAAAAGACTTACTTCATGATGCTTTTATGAAGGTTTTCAAATATTTGGAATCCTACAATTTTGAAGGTTCTTTGGAAGGATGGGTTAGAAGAATAGTTGTAAATACAGCTATTGATAGGTACCGAAAAAACAAAAAAGCAGTCTTCGTATCTGAAGAAGATATTGGAGAACTACCTTTTCAGTTTAAAGATTACCAGCCTGGTGCAGTTAGTCAAATTCACGAAAAGGAATTAATGAAAGCTGTTCAGTCATTATCTCCGGCCTATCAAGCAGTATTTAACTTATACGCTATAGAAGGTTATTCGCATAAAGAAATTGCTGAACAACTAGGTATAAGTGAAGGTACTTCTAAGTCTAATCTAGCTAAAGCCAGAATGAATCTTCAAGGAATTATTGATAAATTAATGAGTGTTAAAGATGGCACAATTGGATAAAATATTTAAAGAAAAGCTCGACAGTTTTGAGGTTGATTACAACCCAAACCATTGGGCTGAAATGGAAAGCATGCTGGATAAAAGTCCGGTAAGCTCTACTCCAAAAAATTGGAAAAAGTATGTTGGTTATGCAGCCGGTGTAGCTTTAATTACATCTGCAGTAGTTTACTTTGCCGTTGAAAATAGCACTACAAAAGATAACACATCTGCTGATAAAGTGCAGCCGACAACAGAAGAATTTAACAATAACACTTTACCAACATTAAACAACAATAAAGAAGAAACGACTAATGAAGTTACTTCTACTAATAACTCAAATGAGATTTTAGATAAAAACAATAATGAAAATATAGAGGATAGCTATACAGAAATAAATCAAGTTGCATCTGATAATAGAGTTGATAATCAAACTAATGATGTGAATTCAAACAACTCAAATAATCCTGACAATAGCAACATCCCTCAAAATTATAAACTATCATTTGTTATAAATTCTAGTAAAAAATCAGTATGTCAGGGAGAAGCGGTTAAGTTAGCAGTATCTAAAAAATCAGGTTCCGAGCAAGTAACCTACAGCTGGTATATCAATAATGAACTAAAGCATATTGGCGAAACATATACTTATGTATCTGAAAATGCTGGTGATAAGCTAGTAAAAGTTGAGGCTACTGCTGATAAAATATCTGCCACATCTGAAATAGAAATCAAAGTGGTTGAATTACCTAAGTTTGATTTAGAAATCGTCAACCAAGACCGGACAATTGCAGACCCATATACATCTATTGTGGCCAGTAATTCTGGTTTACAATATGAGTGGAGATTTAATAACGAGAAAAAAACAGGTGCTAGTTTTGTACATGAGTTTGAAAAAGCAGGAAACTATGATATTGAAGTTTATGCAACTAATGGTAACTGCAAAACTGCAAAACCTAAGATTGTTACCGTAAACGTAAATTCAGATTTAACCTTGGCTCCAAATTCGTTTATTCCAGAAATGGGGGTTAATGATGATCAAGTGAAAACATTTTTCCCTTGGGCGTTAAAAAACCATGACTTACAATTTGAATTAATTATCAAAGATATAAATGGTAAAGAGGTATATCGAACTAATGAAATTGCTCCATGGAACGGAAGGTTAAACAATACAGGCGATATGCTTCCTGTAGGAAATTATTTCTGGATACTAAATGTTACCAATAATAAAGGTCAAAATAACTTATATACAGATGTTGTTAAATTAGTTAAAAAATAAACTTCCCATATATTAATTGTTCAAGAGCCGGCTTTTTAAGTCGGCTTTTTTAATTATTTGTAAATCACAAAAAAAAGGGATAAATTGCACCCTTAAACATTTGATTATGAAGAAAATTAAAGCAGTAATCCTTTTTACTTTGTCACTCTCTTTGGGAGTCTATGCACAAAACAATGTGGGTATTGGAACCAATACACCCGATCCAACCTCAGCTTTAGAAGTACAAAGCACAGATAAAGGAGTTTTAATTCCCAGAACAGATACCAATTCAGTAAACGCTGCATCTGCACCGGGCAATCCTGCCACAGGATTGTTGATATATCAAAATACAGATAATATATTTTATTACTTTGACGGTGTAAAATGGACACCAATAGGTGCAGGA
>CALALS010000114.1 GCA_937925525.1 uncultured Flavobacteriales bacterium
TAGCACACCCTGAAAGATATGGTTTCTGGCATAACAATCTTGAAAAGTTACAAGAACAAAAAGATAAAGGAATATTGCTTCAAATCAATTTACTTTCCGTTATTGGTCACTACGGTCCCGAAGTACAAAAAGCAGCGGAAAAACTTATTGAAAACAATCTGTTTGACTTAGGGGGTTCCGAATGTCACCGAATAAACCACTTAGAAGGCTTAAAAAATGCAACCGTCAAAGAATCTATTTTAAGAAAGATAGAAGCAAGAGTTATCAATGCTACTATTTAGCCCAACGGGTTTTAGCCAAGTAAAAAACATTAATTAAGATAATAGCTACATTGGTAATAATGATAGGTATTGACATATTCAAGTACACGCCATACACCACAAAAATTGAACAACCCACTATGTTCACCAGTCGTAACTTTTTAATATCTCGCATCAAGAAAGAAAATAAAACTATTGCAGAAGCAACATAACCAATAATTTCAACGGTTTGTTCAGACATAACATAAATTAAGACTGCTAAAATAAGCAAATAAATTAGCCTAGATTTTTCTAAACAATTACCTTTGCACCCAAGTTTAGAGTTACAAGGTTTAGTGTAATCCAAACCTACAACCTTTAACAGCTAACTTTCAACACAACCATGAAAAAAACACACATCATAGCCATTGTTTTAATTGCAGTTAGCATAGGTGTTATTTTAAGTACCATAAAAGACAGTAGCTCGTTTGTATCATTTTCTGAGGCCATTGAAAATCCGGGAGTTTCTTATCAGGTAATTGGTGAATTAAACAAAGAAAAAGAATTAGAGTACGACCCGCATGAAAATGCCAACTTATTTTCCTTTTATATGTTAGATGCTGAAGGCAACGAGCAAAAGGTTTACTTTCATGGTACCAAGCCGCAAGACTTTGAGCGCTCAGAACAAGTAGTAGTGCACGGAAAATTTAAAGACAATGAGTTTCACGCTTCTAAAATATTAATGAAGTGTCCATCAAAATACAACAACGGAAGCACAGAGCTACAAGAATTTAATGCTGAGGAAGCAAGCTAGAAATGGAGAATGAAATAGAGTATGTAGGCGAACATCTTATTCCCGGAGAAATTGGAAACCTTTTCATTGTAATAGCATTTGTCGGAGCCATCCTTTCCTTTTTTAGCTTTTTTAAAGCTACTAATTCCAACGATTCTTCATGGAAAAAACTGGGACAGTACGCCTTTATTACACACGGAGTAGCAGCCATAGGTATTGTTGTTTGTTTGTTTTATATCATCTTCAATCATTACTTTGAGTATTACTATGTTTGGCAACACTCCTCTTCAAGCCTGCCATTACGTTATATCTTTTCCTGCTTTTGGGAAGGACAAGAGGGAAGCTTTTTACTTTGGATGATTTGGCATGTTGTGCTTGGTTTTATTCTTTTAAGAACCACCGGAAAATGGCAAGCACCTGTGATGGCTATTTTTTCACTCGTACAAATCTTTTTAGGCTCCATGCTGTTGGGTATTACTATTTCTGACTGGTTTTCTATCGGTAGTAATCCATTTGGCTTATTGCGTGAACATCCTGACATGGCTAATCTGCCTTTTATTCAAAACCCTGAATATGTTTCCTTAATTGAAGGAAGAGGTTTAAATCCTTTACTACAAAACTATTGGATGACTATTCATCCACCTACTTTATTTTTTGGATTTGCATCTACTCTTATCCCCTTTGCTTATGCCGTTGCCGGAATTTGGACCAAGCAATACCAAGAGTGGATTAAACCTGCTTTACCTTGGACATTCTTTGGAATAGCCATTTTAGGAACAGGTGTATTGATGGGTGGTGCATGGGCGTATGAAGCACTTAGTTTTGGAGGTTTTTGGGCTTGGGACCCTGTAGAAAATGCTTCGCTTGTACCTTGGATAACTTTTGTGGCAGGCGGACATTTAATGCTGGTAAACAAAAACAGAAATAGTTCTTTGGTAGCCACTTACATTTTTATTTTTCTCACATTTCTACTTGTCCTCTACTCTACTTACTTAACCCGAAGTGGAATTTTAGGAGAAACATCCGTTCACTCTTTTGCCGAAGGAATGCCCGGACAGCTAATAGTATTTATGAGCACATTTATTCTAATGGTAGCTTATTTGCTCATCAAAAATTACAAAAGCATTCCGAAAATAAGACAAGAAGAAAGTCTTTGGAGTAGGGAGTTTTGGATGTTTATTGGTGCTTTAATCTTAGGAATAGCTGCCTTTCAAATATCATTCAGCACATCTATACCGGTTACCAATAAAATATTCGGTACAAATATGGCACCACCCGAAGACGCCATTAGCCACTACAATTCCTGGCAAATACCTTTTACCATTATTGTGTGTTTACTCATCGCTTTTGCTCAGTATTTAAAATATAAGAATAGCGACAAACAAAAGTTCTTCAGGCAAATTGCACTTTCATTAATTGTATCTGTTGCATTAACGGTAGTAATAACCATTGGAATGAGCTTTAAAAACTCATTGCTTATCGGGCTAATCTTTGCCAGCTCATTTACCGTTATGGCAAATCTTGATTACTGGCTAAGAATACTAAAAGGTAAACTAAAAAGTGCCGGACCGTCTGTGGCGCATGTCGGTTTTGGGTTACTGATTCTTGGCGCATTACTTTCCACTGGTAAAAAACAAATCATTTCTTATAACACTTCGGGTATCAATATCAACCTTGAAAAGAACGAAGAAAACATTGACCCCAATGCTCAAAATATTTTCTTGGCAAAAGAAGATACACTTAAAATGGGTGAATACTACATCACCTATAAAAATGCCAAGAAAGAAGGAGTAAACATTTATTATGAAGTAGAATATTTTAAGTTAAATCAAGATTTAAAATTTGACTATCAGTTTACGCTTTACCCGTCTATACAAACCAATGAAATGATGGGAAATGTATCGGAGCCATCTACCAAACACTTTTGGAACAGAGACATCTTTACACATATTACATACGCAGAAGTTGACCCCACCACAGGTGTAGAAAACAAAAAAGAAGAATATTCAGAACCGGAAGTAATTAAAGTTGGAGCTAAAGACACTGTTGCTTTAAACAGCAGCATTATGTATGTTAAAGGCATCAACAAAGAAATAGACCCTGTCATTTATCGGTTAGATAGTAATGATATTGGCATTAGCTTAATCATTGAATGTATTAACAGCAAAGGAAAACGTTTTACCCTTGAACCCGTTATGATTATCAAAGGCACACAAGTTTTCCCTATACAAGTGGAAGATGAAGAGCTGGGCTTGAAACTTGCCATAAAACGTATTATTCCTGAGGAAAATAGCTTTGAATTAGTAGTGTCTGAGAAGAAACGAAGCAATTTCATCATCATGCAAGCCATTGTATTTCCTTACATTAATGTGCTTTGGCTAGGTTGTATTATTATGGTAATAGGCAGCCTGCTTTCGGTTTATTACAGAATTAGAAAGAGTAATAAATAAATTATCCAAACAACCTATCTAGTATTAACTGCGTCTTGTGAATGTAATCTGTAACTTTTGATACCAAGAAGTTAAAATAAATGTGTTAATTTGGCAACATAATGAGAAGTGTAATTGCTACTATATTAGTTTTAGTTTTATCATTCCCGTTGGTGATGAAGTTTTCTATGGTGGTGAATTATTACACCCATTTAGATTATTACAAAACAGAGTTGTGTGAAAATCAAGACAAACCTGAACTACAATGTAACGGTACCTGTCATTTGAAAAAAGAAATAGCGGAAGACACTAATGAAGAACAAGACAAACCAGTAGAACTCATTAATGTTGAAATTTCTGCCTTTACATTAAGCGCTTCCAGTGTTGTCTCTTTTAACTTATTTGAAGTTGTTTCAAAAAAACTATTTAGTTACAGTCATTCAATAATAGAATTACCTAAGTCTGTATTGTTCTCCCCTCCTGAGTTTTAAGTTAGTATATCCCGATTTTCCCTAATTACTTATAATTAACTTAAAACATATTTTATAATGAAAACATATATCTTTTTATTAGCTGCTGTGGTAGCTATATCAACTACTAGCTGTAAAAAAGAAGGTTGTACAGACCAAGCAGCAACAAATTATAATTCAAAAGCAAAAAAGGATGACGGCTCATGTATTTACCCTGCCGCACCCGCTCCAACACCTACTGCTAAAAAAGGTAACCTAAGAGTTAAATTTGACCCTAAGTTTAATGGAAACCCATTTTACCTTGATAGCACTTACGTTAACTCAAGCGGTGACTCTCTAAAGTTTTCTACTGTTAAGTATTACATTTCAAACATTAAATTGAAAAATAGCAGCAATACTTACTGGGTTGAAGATGAAAGCTACTATTTAGTAAATGTTTCACAAACAGGCGGTATAGAAATACTTATTACCGACATACCTGAAGGCGATTATAACGAAATAACCTATACCATTGGAGTGGACAGTGCCAGAAATGTATCCGGTTCACAAACGGGAGCTCTTTCTACTTCTAACGGAATGTTCTGGAGCTGGAGTACAGGTTACATATTTATGAAGTTTGAAGGAACATCTCCGCAAGCATCAAGCGGTAACTTTACTTACGATATCGGAGGATTTACTTCTTCAAATAACGCCTTACACACCAACACACATCCGTTTGGAACTAACCTTGCCGTTACCGAAGGAGGTAATCCTAAAGTACACATGTATGTAGATATGAAAAGTATCTTTGATAGTCATCACACTATTTCTGTATCTACCATGCCAATGGTACACATGCCGGGAACAAATGCACAAATGGTGGCCATGAACTTCCATCACGGATTTACGCTTGATCACGTTCATCAGTAAGCAGTAAGCAATGAGACACAAACAAATATGGGCAGTAGTATTTACTGCCCTTACTTTGCTTTCTTGTAAAAAAGAGTATTCTACCGGTGGTGGTAGCCCTCAGTTTACTCCACCTGCTCATTTCCCTGAACCGGTATATACCTTTAAAACCAATCCGCTGACTAAAAACGGAATTACCTTAGGTAAGAAACTGTTTTACGACCCTATTTTGTCTGCCGACAATAGCATTTCCTGTGGTTCTTGCCATGCACAAATGCACGCATTTGCCGACCACAATGTAGCCTTGAGTATGGGCGTAGGCGGAAAACTGGGAAAAAGAAACTCTCCCACTCTATCGAACCTGGCCTGGTACCCTAGCTTTATGGCTGACGGTGGTATTAACCATATCGAAATAATGCCGCTGGCTCCTATTACCGATAGTTTAGAAATGGCCGAAACCATGAGCAATATAGTGCAAAAAGTTGCGGCTGACAGCACGTACAGAGCCTTGTTTAAAAAAGCATTTAAAACAGAAGTAATAGATGACCAAAAAATATTTTATGCCTTGGCGCAATTTATGGGTACTATTATTTCAGCCAATGCCGATTACGATAAGTACATTAACGGCAAGCTTACTTTTAATGCCTCTCAGGAAAGAGGCTTAAACCTTTTCAGACAACATTGCGAAAGCTGCCATAAAGAACCCTTGTTTACCGACTTTTCTTTTAAAAACAACGGCATAGATACCGCCTTTGCAGATATTGGCAGAGGAAGAATTACACAAGACTATAATGACTATGGTAAGTTTAAAGTACCCACCCTACGAAACATTGAAATGACTTACCCTTATATGCATGACGGTCGGTTTTACAAACTGGAAGATGTGATAGACCATTATTCGGAAGGAGTTAAAGCATCGCACTCCAAAGATGCTTCTGTAAATAATCTGCATCTTTCTACACAAGAAAAGCAAGACCTTATCAACTTTTTAAAGACACTCACCGACTATAGTTATATGAGCAATGTAAACTATGCAGAGTAAAAGTTTATAAATTTGCCCATGCAATTAGAAGAAAAACTAAAAGAACTTGGGTTGATTTTACCCCAAGCCACCAAGCCCGGTGGAAACTATGTATCGGTAAATGTAAGAAACAACATTGCCTACGTAGCCATTCAGTTTCCGTTTTTTAACGGTAATATTATGTACAAAGGAAGATTAGGCAACGAACTAACTACCCAAGACGGCTACAAAG
>CALALS010000115.1 GCA_937925525.1 uncultured Flavobacteriales bacterium
GAAAATTCTACACTGGAGCAAATAATGCAACATTTTGGTTTTGCTAATAAAAAAGGAATTGCTATTGCATTAAACGAAGTAGTTATACCACAAAAAAAGTGGGCAGAAACTATTTTAAATGAAAACGATAAATTATTAATCATTACCGCTTTTCAAGGAGGATAATTAAATTATTATGAAAAAAGAAGTTTTACCCACAGACAAAACAATTACCACAACACCATTTACCGCATCAAAAAAAGTGTATGTAAAAGGAAATATACATGGCATTGAAGTAGCCATGAGAGAAATTGAAATTTCTCCATCAAAATCAAATCCTGAAAAATCTCCAAAAAACATCACTGTTTATGACACATCCGGACCTTATACGGATACAAACAAGACCATTGATGTAAAAAAAGGTATTGAGCGGATTCGAGAAAAATGGATTTTAGACAGAGGTGATGTAGAACAACTTCCCGAAATATCATCTGACTACGGAAAAGAGAGACTTGCTAATTCTGATTTAAAATACTTGCGATTCGAACACATTACAAAGCCTTATAAAGCTAAACAAGGTTGTAATGTAACTCAAATGCACTATGCAAAAAAAGGTGTCATCACTCCTGAAATGGAATACATTGCCATCAGAGAAAATCAAAAAAGAGAAGCTTTACTTGAACAAATTGCTCAGCATCCGGGAGAAAGCTTTGGTGCTGCTATTCCAAAAGTAATTACCCCTGAATTTGTGAGAGATGAAGTGGCAAAAGGTAGAGCCATTATTCCTAACAATATTAATCATCCTGAAAGTGAGCCAATGATAATTGGCAGAAACTTTTTAGTTAAGATAAATGCCAATATTGGTAACAGTGCTGTTACTTCTTCCATTGAAGAAGAAGTTGAAAAAGCAGTTTGGGCTTGTCGTTGGGGTGCAGACACCATTATGGATTTATCTACAGGAAAAAACATTCATGAAACCAGAGAGTGGATTATTAGAAATTCTCCAGTTCCTGTTGGCACCGTTCCTATTTACCAAGCGCTTGAAAAAGTAAATGGAAAAGCAGAAGATTTAACCTGGGAAATTTTTAAAGACACTTTAATTGAACAAGCAGAACAAGGAGTTGATTATTTTACCATTCATGCCGGTGTATTACTTAGATATATTCCTTTAACCGCAAAAAGAGTAACCGGAATAGTATCTAGAGGTGGCTCTATCATGGCAAAATGGTGCTTAGCTCATCATAAAGAAAGCTTTTTATACACACATTTTGAAGAAATTTGTGAAATTATGAAAGCTTATGATGTGGCCTTTTCTTTAGGTGACGGATTAAGACCGGGCTCTTTAGCAGACGCTAATGACAGAGCACAATTTGCAGAATTAGAAACATTAGGTGAGTTAACAAAAATTGCCTGGAAGCATGATTGCCAGGTAATGATTGAAGGACCCGGCCATGTCCCTATGCAATTAATTAAAGAAAACATGGACAAACAATTAGTTTTAAGATGGTTT
>CALALS010000116.1 GCA_937925525.1 uncultured Flavobacteriales bacterium
CTGAGGCACGAAAGCGTGGGGAGCAAACAGGATTAGATACCCTGGTAGTCCACGCTGTAAACGATGATTACTAGGTGCTGGCAACATAATTTCAGTACCCAAGCGAAAGTGATAAGTAATCCACCTGGGGAGTACGATCGCAAGGTTGAAACTCAAAGGAATTGACGGGGGCCCGCACAAGCGGTGGAGCATGTGGTTTAATTCGATGATACGCGAGGAACCTTACCTGGGCTTAAATGCAGAACGCTTTTCTAGGAAACTAGATTTTCTTCGGACGGTCTGCAAGGTGCTGCATGGCTGTCGTCAGCTCGTGCCGTGAGGTGTCGGGTTAAGTCCCATAACGAGCGCAACCCCTATTTCTAGTTGCCAACAGATAATGCTGGGGACTCTAGAAAAACTGCCCGCGTAAGCGGTGAGGAAGGTGGGGATGACGTCAAGTCAGCACGGCCCTTACGTCCAGGGCTACACACGTGCTACAATGGTTGATACAAAGGGCAGCTACTTGGTGACAAGATGCTAATCTCTAAAATCAATCTCAGTTCGGATTGAAGTCTGCAATTCGACTTCATGAAGCTGGAATCGCTAGTAATCGCATATCAGCAATGATGCGGTGAATACGTTCCCGGGCCTTGTACACACCGCCCGTCAAGCCATGGAAGCTAGGGGTACCTAAAGTCGGTTGCTGTAAAGCGCTGCCTAAGGTAAAACTGGTAACTGGGGCTAAGTCGTAACAAGGTAGCCGTACCGGAAGGTGTGGCTGGAATACCTCCTTTTTAGAGTAATTCATTTACCACCTCATTTCTGTTTCATTATTACCCCAACTTTAAAGTCCCGTAACAACATCGTTGCACTTTTTCAGTTGCGTTTTGGGATAAAGCAAAGTCCCGTAGCTCAGTTGGTTAGAGCGCTACACTGATAATGTAGAGGTCCGCAGTTCAAATCTGCGCGGGACTACAAAAGTTAAGGGGAATTAGCTCAGCTGGCTAGAGCGCCTGCCTTGCACGCAGGAGGTCATCGGTTCGACTCCGATATTCTCCACACTTAAAGTTCTTTGACATTTTGGAAGAAATTGAAATTTTATTAAAAAGTAATAAAGGGTATACGGGGGATGCCTTGGCTCTTAATGGCGATGAAGGACGCGACAAGCTGCGATAAGCTATGATAAGGTGCTATAACCGTTATAATCATAGATTTCCGAATGGGTAAACCCGGTAAATTGAAGATTTACCAGTCTTAATGACAGCTAACCTAGTGAACTGAAACATCTAAGTAACTAGTGGAAAAGAAAACAAAAGTGATTCTCTTAGTAGTGGCGAACGAAACGAGAATAGCCCAAACCATAATTGTTTAGGCAATTTTGGGGTTGTAGGACTGCAATATGGACAAATAATTTATAAACGAACCTATTTGGAAAAATAGATCAAAGAAGGTGATAATCCTGTAGTTAAAATAAATTATTTACCTAGCAGTATCCTGAGTAGGGCGGGACATGTGAAATCCTGTCTGAATCTACCAGAACCATCTGGTAAGGCTAAATACATTTAAGAGACCGATAGTGAACCAGTACTGTGAAGGAAAGGTGAAAAGCACCCCGAACAGGGGAGTGAAAAAGAACCTGAAACCGTATACTTACAAGCTGTAGAAGTCCTTCGGGATGACTGCGTGCCTTTTGCATAATGAGCCTACGAGTTACTCCTCTTTAGCAAGATTAATTTTTAAAGTAATCGAAGCGAAAGCAAGTCTTAATAGGGCGTATAGTTAAAGGGGGTAGACGCGAAACTTTGTGATCTACCCATGACCAGGTTGAAGCTCCGGTAACACGGAGTGGAGGACCGAACCAGTTGACGTTGAAAAGTCTTTGGATGAGTTGTGGGTTGGAGTGAAAGGCTAAACAAACTGAGAAATAGCTCGTTCTCCCCGAAATGCATTTAGGTGCAGCCTTAAATAAAACGTGTCATAGAGGTAGAGCTACTGATTGGGCTAGGGGGCTTCACCGCCTACCAAACCCTGATAAACTCCGAATGCTATGACATAAATTTAGGAGTGAGGGCATGGGTGCTAAGGTCCATGTCCGAGAGGGAAACAACCCAGACTATCAGTTAAGGTCCCTAAATTTACATTAAGTTGAATAAACGAAGTTCGATTGCTTTGACAGCTAGGATGTTGGCTTGGAAGCAGCCATTCATTTAAAGAGTGCGTAACAGCTCACTAGTCGAGCGATTGAGCATGGATAATAATCGGGCATAAATGTAATACCGAAACTGTAGATTTTTATAATGGTAGGGGAGCATTCCAATTTGCGTTGAAGGTAAGTCGCAAGACTTGCTGGAGTAATTGGAAAAGAAAATGTAGGCATAAGTAACGATAAAGCAGGCGAGAAACCTGCTCACCGTAAAACTAAGGTTTCCTGATCAACGTTAATCGGATCAGGGTTAGTCGGGGCCTAAGGCAAACCCGAAAGGGGTAGTCGATGGACATTAGGTTAATATTCCTAAACTTATACTAATGCGATAAAGTAACGAAGTTATGTAGTGCTTACGTACTGACGGAAATGTGCGTTGAACCTAGCCTTCGGGCAAAGTGAAAGTATGAATTAACTTCCAAGAAAAACCTTTAAGCTTCAGTTAGTTATAACCCGTACCGTAAACCGACACAGGTAGTTGAGGAGAAAATCCTAAGGTGCTCGAGTGAGTCATGGTTAAGGAACTCGGCAAATTGGCCCTGTAACTTCGGAATAAAGGGCGCCTACTTCGGTAGGCCGCAGTGAATAGACCCAGGCGACTGTTTATCAAAAACACATGGCTTTGCTAAATTGAAAGATGATGTATAAGGCCTGACACCTGCCCGGTGCTGGAAGGTTAAAAGGAGAGGTTATCCCTCGGGAGAAGCTTTGAATTGAAGCCCCAGTAAACGGCGGCCGTAACTATAACGGTCCTAAGGTAGCGAAATTCCTTGTCGGGTAAGTTCCGACCTGCACGAATGGTGTAACGATCTGGGTACTGTCTCAACCATGAGCTCGGTGAAATTGTAGTCTCGGTGAAGATGCCGAGTACCCACAACGGGACGGAAAGACCCTGTGAACCTTTACTATAGCTTAACATTGTTTTTGGATAATTGATGTGTAGGATAGGTGGGAGATATTGAAGCAGCTTCGCTAGGAGTTGTGGAATCAACCTTGAAATACCACCCTTTAATTATTTGAAATCTAACTCTTTATTGAGGACAGTGTTTGGTGGGTAGTTTGACTGGGGTGGTCGCCTCCAAAAAAGTAACGGAGGCTTCTAAAGGTGTCCTCAGTACGCTTGGTAACCGTACGTAGAGTGCAATAGCATAAGGACGCTTGACTGAGAGACCGACAAGTCGATTAGGGACGAAAGTCGAGTATAGTGATCCGGTGGTTCCGAATGGAAGGGCCATCGCTCAAAGGATAAAAGGTACTCCGGGGATAACAGGCTGATCTCCCCCAAGAGCTCACATCGACGGGGAGGTTTGGCACCTCGATGTCGGCTCGTCACATCCTGGGGCTGGAGAAGGTCCCAAGGGTTGGGCTGTTCGCCCATTAAAGTGGCACGCGAGCTGGGTTCAGAACGTCGTGAGACAGTTCGGTCCCTATCTGTTGTGGGCGTTGGAAATTTGAGAGGAGCTGACTTTAGTACGAGAGGACCGAGTCGGACAGACCTCTGGTGTACCAGTTGTATCGCCAGATGCACTGCTGGGTAGCTATGTCTGGAAGAGATAAGCGCTGAAAGCATCTAAGCGCGAAGCTCGCCTCAAGATGAGATTTCCTTTAAGGGTCGTCAAAGATTATGACGTTGATAGGTTGCAGGTGTAAAGACAGTAATGTCAAAGCTGAGCAATACTAATTGCCCGTAGCTTTTAATAAACGTTCAATTTCTTCCTTTTAAATGTCATATAAATAGAACTAAAGATTTATGGTGACTATAGCGACAGGGTTCACCTCTTCCCATTCCGAACAGAGAAGTTAAGCCTGTCAGCGCAGATGGTACTGAGTAAAATCGGGAGAGTATGTCGTTGCCAATTTTAAAAAGCCTCAACTTTGTTGGGGCTTTTTTTGTTCCTAAAAAAATAAGTTAATTTGTTGCATGTATGCCATTATAGATATTGAAACTTGTGGAGGAAAGTTTAACCCAGTGAATGGAAGAATTACCGATATATGTGTCTTAATACATAATGGCTTTGAAGTAGTTGACAAGTATTCTACTTTAATTAACCCTGAATGTTATATTTCTTCTTTCTATACAAAACTAACGGGGATTACAAATGAAATGGTAATTAATGCTCCAAAGTTTTATGAAGTAGCAAAAGATATATGGGAAATAACAGAAAAGAAAGTTTTTGTAGCCCATAACGTGAGTTTTGACTATAATTTTATAAAAAATGAATTTTCTGCTTTAGGGGCAGATTATAAACGTGATACTCTTTGCACTGTTAAACTAAGTAGAAAGCTTTTACCAGGTTATAATTCCTATAGTTTAGGCAATCTATGTAATAGTCTATCTATTAAAAATTCTGCAAGACATAGGGCTGAAGGTGATGCCGTTGCAACAGCGGAACTTTTCAATTTACTTTTAGCAAAGCAAAATAAAACTCCCCTATTTCATCTAGCAAATAAAAAACAATGAAGCTAGCGGGAAAAATAGCTTTTAATTGTATTGAATTTATTATACTTTTTCTCATTCTCTATGTTATTTCAGGTATAAGCCTTCCATACATATCAATAAACAGTGAATTTAAAGAATGTGAAAATGATTGTATAGCTATTTATTTATTGACTAATGGTGTTCATACTGACTTGGTATTACCTATAAAGACTGATTTTTTTGATTGGACAGAATACGTTAATCCACTTGACACTAAATCGAAAAAAGTAAATGTTAATTATGCTTCATTTGGCTGGGGAGATAAGGGTTTCTATCTTGAAACTCCTACATGGGCTGATTTAAAAGCAAGTACTGCCATAAAAGCAATGTGTTATTTGGGCTCTTCCGCAATGCATGTTACTTTTTATGAAACCATGGAGTTAAACGACAGATGCATACAAATTAAGGTTAACAAAAAAACCTATTTGAAAATAGTTAATTATGTTAAATCTAGTTTTGTGATAAAAGACAGTGTGTTTGATAAAATAAATGCTTCAACTTATGGTGAAAATGATGTTTTTTATGAAGCAAAGGGGAAGTATAGTTTCTTTCATACTTGTAACACATGGACAAACAATGCTTTAAAAGCCGGAAACCTTAAGGCTTGCTTATGGACGCCACTTGACAAGGGAATTTTTTATCATTATAAAAAATCAAATTAAACTTTTTTAGTATCTTTATCTTCAGAATTTTTAAATCATTTAATGAAAGCAGTACGATTTGCAAGAGAAACCCAGGGAGATTTTATTTTTACATTAAGACAAAGGGTTAACGAATACTTTACCAATAACAAAACAACAATTCACGGAGACGCACAATTAGTTATAAAAACTATTGCCTTATTAGGAATTTATCTCCTTCCCTATTTTTTAATGGTATTTGGAGTAATAACTAATCCTTGGCTAATATTTGTGTCTTGGGTAGTTATGGGTGTTGGAATGGCAGGATTAGGTTTAAGTGTAATGCATGATGCTATTCACGGCTCATATTCTAAAAATCCAAGAGTAAATAAATTTATAGGAAATATCATTTACTTAATTGGTGGAAATGCCGCTAATTGGAAAATACAGCATAACAGACTTCATCATTCGTTTACTAATGTTGATGGTATGGATGACGACATTAATGTTGGTTTTTTAATGCGTTTTTCTCCAAATCAAAAAAAATACAAACTACATAAGTATCAGCATCTTTATGCTTGGTTTTTATATGGCTTCCTTACCCTTTCCTGGATTACCTCTAAAGATTTTTTACAACACTTTAAATATAAAAAACAAGGCCTAACTAGAGGTATGGGTGGAGATAAAAAACTCTTAACAGAACTAATTATATGGAAGGTAGTTTACTACGCATTTATACTTGTTCTACCATTAGTATTTATTCAAGCTCCTATTTGGGTTACTATAGTTTCATTTTTGGCAATGCACTTTGTAGCAGGATTAATTTTAAGTTCAGTTTTTCAGTTAGCTCATGTTATGCCTACGTCTGAATACCCAATACCTGATGAAAAAGGTTCTCTAGAGAATACTTGGGCTATTCATCAAATGCTAACTACGGCTAACTTTTCTGAAAAAAGTAATATCCTTTCTTGGTATGTTGGTGGTTTAAATTACCAAATTGAACATCATCTTTTTCCAAATATATGCCATGTTCATTATAAAAAGCTTTCTAAAATTGTAAGAGAAACAGCTAAAGAATATCAGTTAGAATATTATAGTCAGAAAAATTTTGTGATAGCATTGTGGAATCATGCTAAAATGCTAAAGCAACTGGGAACAGCAGCTTAATAAAATGGGTTACCCAAAAGAAAAGCCTGAAAGTGAGTGGAAAAAAGAGCTCACTAACGAAGAATACAGAATTTTAAGAGAAAAAGGTACTGAAAGACCCTTTACCGGTAAATATGACATCCATTTTGAAGATGGTATTTATTCTTGCAAAGGATGTGGAACTATATTGTTTACCTCCGAAAACAAATTCAATTCGGGTTGTGGCTGGCCTTCATTTGACAATGAAATTGAAGAAGGTATAATTGAAAAAAGACTAGATAAATCTCACGGAATGATACGAACAGAAATAGTTTGTAGCCAGTGTGGTAGTCATTTAGGACATTTATTCGATGATGGCCCAACTAATACCGGACTGAGATACTGTGTAAATTCAGCTTCTCTCAATTTCGAGAAATAGAATTATTCTATTTCCATAACTAATTATCATGAAAATTTTATTTTCCTCTACACTATTATTATTACTTTTCCAGCAATGTAATAAAGATATTTCATCTGAAAATACTAAAAACACAACTGATACAACCATGCCCAAACACACCAACTTACTTATAAACGAAACTTCTCCCTACCTGCTGCAACACGCACACAATCCGGTAAATTGGTATCCTTGGGGGGAAGAAGCTCTTGAAAAAGCTAAAAAAGAAAATAAGTTAATTATTATTAGTATTGGATACTCTGCTTGCCATTGGTGTCATGTAATGGAACATGAAAGTTTTGAAGATGAAGAGGTAGCAAAATTAATGAATGAGTATTTTGTTTGTATTAAAGTTGATAGAGAAGAACGACCAGACATAGACCAAATATACATGACAGCTGTTCAGCTAATGACCGGCAGCGGAGGCTGGCCTTTAAATTGTTTTGCCCTTCCAGACGGAAGACCCGTTTACGGTGGAACTTATTTTCCAAAGAAAAACTGGATGCATATTTTACAATCAATCCAAGATGAATACAAAAACAATTCTGAAAAATTTATTGAGTATGCCACTAATTTAACCGAAGGAATTAGACAATCTGATTTAATTGATATAAACACATCTGAAGAATCTTTTTCTGAAAACACAGCTAAAGAAATGATTATTAACTGGCAAAAAAGCTGGGATATAAAAGAAGGCGGACCAAACCGAGCTCCAAAATTTCCTATTCCAAACAATTATGAGTTTTTGCTACAATACACCTGCTTAAATAATGATGAAGAAAGTAGAAAACATCTGGAATTGACCTTAGATAAAATGGCAATGGGAGGAATTTATGACCAAATTGGTGGTGGATTTGCACGATACTCTACAGATGCATTATGGAAAATACCACATTTTGAAAAAATGCTTTACGACAACGCACAATTAGTAAGCCTATACAGCCAAGCATTTGCTTTTACTAAAAAAGAAGAATACAAAAGAGTTGTAGAACAAACTCTAGAGTTTGTAAAAAGAGAATTAACGGATAATAGCGGTGCTTTCTATTCAGCATTGGATGCTGACTCGGAGGGAGAAGAAGGAAAATATTATGTATGGAAAAAAGAAGAGCTTGAAAAAGTTTTAGGTGAAGATTATAGTTGGGTAAAAGATTATTACAATATAAATCCAAACGGATTTTGGGAACACAACAACTACATTCTATTAAGAAGAGAAAGTGATGTAGAGTTTGCCAAAAAGAAAAACTGGACTTTAGCTGACCTAAATAAAAAGGTAGATGACGTTAATTTAAAATTATTGAATAAAAGAGAGAAAAGAATTAAACCCGGTTTAGACGATAAAACTTTAACATCATGGAATGCACTCATGCTTAAAGGATATGCAGAAGCATATCAATATATTGGCAACTCAAAATATTTAGACATTGCAATAAAAAATGCAGCGTTTATTCAAAAACACCAGCTTAGTAAAGATGGTAAACTATTTCACTCCTATAAAAATGGTAAAAGCTCCATTAATGGTTTTTTGGAAGACTACTCATTTACCATTGAGGCATTTCTAAAATTATATGAAGTAAGTTTTGACGAAAAATGGCTGAATGAAGCTAAAAAAATTGCCGACTACACCATTAAAGAGTTTTATGATGAAAAAAGTGGTATGTTTTATTTTACAGCTAATTCAAGTGAACAATTAATTACAAGAAAGTTTGAGATAAGTGATAATGTTATTCCTGCTTCAAACTCTTCAATAGCTAAAGGACTATTTTTATTAGGTAAGTATTTTGATGACGACAATTACCTTAAAAAATCGGAGCAAATGCTTAAAAATATGATAGAGCAATTGCCTGGCTATGCTCCAGGATATTCAAATTGGGGAACGCTTTTATTATGGAACACCAGTCCGTTTTACGAAATAGTCATAGCAGGAAAATCAGCAAACAAACTACGAAATGAACTTAGTAAAAATTACTACCCAAACCTTATTTATTTAGGTACTGAAAAAGAAAGTAACCTAAGCTTGTTAGAAAATAAGTTTGTAGATGGCGAAACCAGAATTTATGTTTGTATTGATAAATCGTGCAAACTTCCAACCAATAAAGTAGAAGAAGCAAAAAGTCAGATTATTTTTAAGTGATTAGATTATTATTATTAGGGGTTATTTTTTTTGCGGGTACGCTACATTCCCAAATATTGGATATGAGCCTTGAATTAAAGGGCGAGCCTACATTCTTTGATGCAAACTTTATCGAAAAAAATAAAATTATAAAAATCACCGAAAAAATTTCGCTTAAAAGAGAAGGAGAAAAAATGCTTTTCACTAAAAAGCAAAATATTTTCTGTTTTGATTCAATCGGCACATTGTGTACTAAAATTCATTTAATACCAAAAGCACATCAAGCCGGAATTGATTCGTTTTACACCTATTTCAGACACTATCCTGCTAACAAACTTATTGCAGAAAAGAGAATGAATGACAGGGATGGATATTACTCTTATGTTTATGAATACAACGAAAAAAATCAATTAAAAACTATTACCTATTACAGAGAAGTAAAACCGGACTCTAATCTTATAAAGCCTGTAGAAAAATTAATTATTTCTAAAGAAAACTTTGGTTATGAAAACCCAAGCTCTAACGAACAAAAAACTCTTTTTTACAACACTTCCGGAAAAATTTACAAAGAAAAAATAAGCCAATATGACCAGTACGGTTATTTAAAAAGAGAATATACTTCATTTATTATTGGTAGTCACAAACATGAATTAACTTATGCTTACGACAGCTTAGGAAGACTTGCAGAAAAAACCGAAACGGTAAGGTCTTTTGAAAAAAGTGAAACCAAGTGGCATTATAAATACGACCAAATTGGAAATGTAATTGAAGAAATAGTTTATAAAAACGGAAAAGAATTTGAATTGATACAATATCTTTATGACAAAAATTTATTACTTAGTGCTAAGCTAATTAAAGAACATCAATCAAACGTAATTAACATTTATCAATACCAATACGAGTTTAAAAACTAATGCGATTAATCCTTTTATTTTGTTTCATTACAAGCATAGCTTTTTCTCAGAGTGAAGAAAGTTATTTCCATGCCCTCTCTCCCCACCCTTATTTTTCTAGCATTGAAGAAGCCATTAAACAAAAAGATGAAGTTTATAACCTTGATTTACGCAAACAAAATTTAAAGCAATTTCCAGAAGAAATTTTATCCTTTAAAAATCTTCAAATTCTTTTTTTAGATAGCAATCAAATTAAAAAAATACCAGAAGAAATTAATCAGCTGTCTAAATTAAAAGTTCTTGGTTTAGGGCATAATCAAATTAAAAAAGTGCCTTTTCAGGTTGGTAGATTGTATGATTTAAGATTGCTTTATCTTAATTCTAATCATATTCAGGAATTGCCCGTAGAGATTTTTGATTTAGAAAAATTAGAAGGTCTTTATCTTGAAAAAAATGAATTGACTGTCATTCCTAAGGAAATTGAAAAATTAAAACAACTAAAATTACTTTGGTACACCGACAATAAAATTGAAGTTTTACCAAAAGAATTAGGGCAATTGAAATTCTTAAAAAGTTTTGCCGCTACTAACAATCTTATTAAAAGAATTCCTGATGAATTATTTAATGCTACAGAGTTGGAAAAGTTGTTTTTATCACAAAACCAAATTTCAAAAATTCCGGAAAACATTTACCAACTCAAAAAACTAAACACTCTCCTACTCGACTTTAATGCTATCAAAGAACTTCCTACATCAATTGGAAGCTTACAGCAACTAAAAACCATGTATTTATCTGATAATTTAATTACAGAAATTCCCAATCAGATTGGCAACCTTAAACAAATAGATTTTTTAGCATTGAGTAATAATAAATTAAAGACTTTACCAAATGAAATTGGTAATTTACAAAAGCTTAAAACATTGGCGTTAAGGAATAATCCACTAGACTCTATTCCTACATCAATTATACATTGCAGTCAACTTACCGAACTTTTCTTAAACGGAGTGATTTTTAAAAATTATCCTTCTTTTATTTATGACTTAGAGTTAAAAAATGTAAAAGTTGTAGGACTAATTTGTGCTGTTGAGTACAAAGAAATAAGTGAAGAAATTAGAAAA
>CALALS010000117.1 GCA_937925525.1 uncultured Flavobacteriales bacterium
CGTCTAAAAGGAACTTTATTAGGGTTTTTGGTGCGAAGCACCTGGTTTGTTTTTGTTTTCATAGCATCAATTTAATTCAACAAAAAAAGGGCGACTATTCTTGTTCTGCATCAACAATTTATAGTCGCCCTTTGTATAGAAAAACCACCTGCAGATAAGCAGGCAGAAGTTTTATTATCTACAAAATTGAGGATGCAGCTCAATGTATTTGAAAGAACGTTTTCAGGTCCAATATTATATGTTTTCAACATTAAATCCAACTTTTCCACAATTTACTTTTCGACCGATAATTGTTAATAAGGTGTTATTAACTGTTTTCAATCGTTATTAACACTGGTGTTTACTTTGTTAAATACGTAGGTGGGTTATCTAGGCTAATGATGTTATCAACAACCGCAGATCCATTCTTCTCTACAACAAATCGAAATTGTCTATTTGGTAGAGAAGTTACTTGATATTTATATCCTCCGGAGTAAGTTCCCCCAACATTAGATCCGGCTGTAATTGTTGACTTAACAATGTCAGCATTGTTGGTCCATGTCAATGACTGGCCAGGCACAATATTGATCACCTGAGCGTGCGGAAAGTATAAAAACTTTCTGTACAAAATAACAATTACTGTTAGCACTACAGCCGCAATTAAGATCTTAATCCAAAGTTTCATTTTTCTTCTAACTTTTTATCAATGGTTTTTTGCTTATCGTCCGATCCTTTTGAAGATCCAAAAAAGTATTGAATCAATGTAAGGCGCTCATTAATTAAAGCCGTTATAACGCTTCCAATGAGCCCAGACACAACGGCAATAAGTGTTTTATCCTCCAGAATGACAATGAAAAACACATCCAGCACTATAAGAGCTATGATAACTGGCAAACTGTAACGCATTACAGCTGCAGCCAGTCGTTCTTTCATTTTTTCTGAATTACACGTCTCCATCTTCAAAATCGATCGATTCTTTTTTTGCATAAGGATCCTTATTGCCGGCAATGAAAATGTACACGACAATCAATGCAACGATAATAAGGAAAACCCAAAATGTTTTCATTAATTGGCGTAGAATTCAGCTGGCATTGATACTCCAGTATGTACTGGGGCCGGTTCAGCTATTCCATTGGCGAAATCTTCTGCCCCGTCACCAAACATGGCTTCCATTTCTGCAGATGGAAGATATGCCGTTGGCATTTGTTCCATTTCGCCTCCAATTCCGTTAGTTCCGCCCATGTCAATTGGTGGCTTAGTAGTAGGGTAAGCTCCAGCGGCACCGCCATTTTGAGTACGTGTTACGGCATTTTTCTTACGTTGGTAAGATCTGTAGTTCATTATCCCTAAAACGACTGCCAGGGCTACTACTAAAATGATTAGAATTGTCTGTGTTTTCATAGTTTATTAATTATTCTTCTTGTATTCGTCACAAGGAATGGTTGTTCTTAAATATTCGCACGGTTCTTTCTCGCATGGTACCGGTATAGATACAAAACAAGAAGAAGCGGTGCTATAGGTTGGTTCAAACCGAGCTTTTACTTGCGGAATCATCATACATAGTTTACCTGGTTCATCTGCTTCCATGCAGCTCCTAAAAATGAGGTACACTAAAAGCCCGATTATAACCAGGAACAATATGACATTCCAAATCTTCATTTTATACTACCAAATAGTTTAATGCCTGCGGACACATATCGCGCAATTCGTTTTTGATCCAAATTCGCTTTACCAAGCCTTTTTTAGCTCTTTTCAATTCTTTCCATTGATCAATCATACTCACTACCATTGTGTTATTCAAACAGGTAGTTCCGATCGGGGCCGATCCGCTTACGACTGGCGGAGTGGTTCCCGTATCTGTAGGTGCAATGATCGTTTCAACTGCCGGATTTTGATTTTCTGTTGGAAAAGGAACAAAATCTGGCTCCGTTGTAATTACATCTTGATCAACCTGAGCTTTTACTTCTTCTGCAGCTTGTCTTTTTTTCAAAATCACTGCTACGATAATGATGAGAAGTAGAGCTCCTATTATAAATGGTAATGCTTTTTTCATTGGTTAAAGTTTTATGCAAGAACATTCTTCAAGTAATTGTGCTTTCAATTGAGGCTTTAGAGAGCTCCAAGGAAAACCAAAATCAGGCATTTGATTGTAAGAAGCAATTTTTTCCTGTATTTGGGGGTCATGTTCACATGCGCATTCAGATTCTTCTAAAGTGGTTCCAACAAATTCTCCGCTTGCAATGTAACAAGTTACTTCTCCTGTTCTCCCGTCCACTTTTTTCATATATCCTGGAGGGCACGCTTGAGTAGCTACAGGCGCAACAAAACCTTCGACAGAAGGCTGGGATGTAGGTTCTACACTTTTTTGCCTATTTTTTTTCTTAGAAAAAATAACGATCAAAGCAATAATCGCTAAAATTCCAACAATGATCCATGGCCATGCTTTTTTCATATTCTTTTAAAGTTGTGCGCAGGGGCAAAGCTCCTTAACGCGGTTGTACATATCTTGTTTATAAGGAAAGTCAGGATGCATGTTTTGATATGCAGTAATTCCTTCCTGTATATCAGCTCGTTTTTCACAGTCACACGTATCTACCGGTACTACCTGTTTTCCGGATGTTGCGGCCGGCTGACTTCCAAACCCTCCGGATCCATTTGTGACCATTTCTTCAATCGCTTTCTGATCAGCTGCTTGGTTTCTTTTTTTAGCGTAGATCAGCGCAATTACTAAGATTAGTATGCCTACAATGATATATGGTAAATACTTTTTCATGAGTTTGGTGTTATGTCAACGCATGGACACGATTCTTTAATAGCGTTGTATGCCACTGCTCTCATGGCCATTCCGCTGATCAATCTTGGTAATGCTTTTAGATCTTTAATTGCTGTTTGTATTAATGGATCCTGTTCGCATCCACAAAATCCATTTGAATTATCGTAAACTGTTCCGGAAGGCTCCACGCCATACATTTCAGCTAATGAAGGAAAAGGTTGTTTCGCGGTTTCTCCAAAAGTTTCTTGAGGAACTTCTGCAGAAGCGCCAGTAGACAATGCAGCATTTTTTGCCTGGTTGTGCTTTTTAGCAAACACAACAACCACTGCTAAAAGCAGGATCCCAACAATGATATATGGCAGATATCCTTTCATTTAAAACCCGTAATCAGAACATTTGATTTTGTACGTGTCCTCAACATATTTTCTTTTAGCTGGTTCATCACAATAACGCTCCAACTTTACCAGTTGAATTTGAGTGAGGGCCGGAATTGTGCCCCCAGTTGAAGTTTCTACTGGTCCGCCGGTACCTATTAATCCAAGTGGATCCTCTCCTGGAGCCGGCTGTCTATTTTTAAAGTTTCTTTTAATTAAGAAAACCGCAATTGCTGTAATGACAGCAATCACCAAAAGAATGATCAATATCGTTTTACCCTTTTTCATAAGTTCCTTACAAGTGTTCTAAAAACCAGAATTATCACTCCCAATAGAAGTGCAATTTGAAGTATTCCAACTGTCGTCTGATTCATTATCTCAAAATTTTACGTCTTATATAGATTCCGGCCCAATCTGGATATCCGGAATATTCTTTCAAATTGTTTGGATCTACAGATCCTTTTAAATATCCTGCAGTATTAAATGCAACGCATTCCGGAATTTTGTTACATGCTTCTTTTAACGCACTAACATTACCTTCATATTCCGGAAGATGCACAATATCACTTCCAGGCGAATCCATTTGTCTAAAGAACTGATATCTTACAAACAAACCACCTTTAACACGTCTGCGCGTGGCCATCCACCATATAAGGAAAATGGCTCCGGCAATAATCAAAATGATAATTAGGCCTTTTGGCAGCTTCATATTTTGTTCTTTAAAATGGCATGGACCTTTGGTGTGATCACACGCCCGTTACTATCTATATCGTAATAGGTTTTGCTAACACTATTACTTACATTTCCTCCAATGGTGACAACACGATTGTTTCTGCGATCGATATCTACTACAATGTCACAATGACTTTTGTAAGTGTAGTCGCTGTCGTATGTCACGCCGCTCTGTCGTGGATAACAAACCAAATCACCAATGCGAACTGGTTTTTCTTCTGGCCGATATCCGATTAGAGCTCCGGAACGTTTTCCGGATTTTCTGTTTGCTATTGCATCCCGTATATAGGTGCTATGACTGGCAGAATAAGGGAACTTTTGCTTTGCTCCGGAAGAATTAAAAAGCCACGAAATAAAGGCTGCAGACCAGGCTTGACTAGATCCATAATCAGGAGCTCCAGCTGCCCTCCAATATTTGCTCAGCTCTGTTCGCATTGCGGAGCTGCTTTCTTTGGTCTGACCAAAATTCCAGTTGGCGTGTTCAGCTAAAGCGAGATCTGCTAATTTTCTTCTCCAACGTCTTTTGTGAGTGAGAAGAAAAATGATAATGATCAATGCAATGACAATAACCACTATCCAAAACATGCGCTTTGAACCGAATATCTTCATTCTTATTCCACAGTTGCCATTGGTTTAGTAGCCATTTTCTGTAGGTAACTTATAGTTAGTCCCTGCAGCACAATAGCGACAACCAATAGTCCGATAATGATATAATATCTACCAGCCATTTTTACTTTTTCAATTTTCTTCGGTGCCCTTTCACCTTAACTTTTTTCCCTTTTTTAGTCTTGCGTTTGTGGGATTTTACATTGCAAGATCCTTTCTTGTATGCCATGTCTTAAATGCTTTTAGACAAGAAACCTACTCCGAATGCAATGCCGAAAATGACCAATAAAATGATCAGGACAATAAATATTGCCTGGCCAGGGTTTTTGATCGTATGTCTCGCAGTTTCACCTTCGCGGATCTCTATCATCTTAGTTATTTACTTAGTTACTACTTAGTTACTCAGTTTCAGATCCTTGACATTCAGCCAATTTTGCTTCTGCAACTTTTCTTTTTTTGCGGTTTACATACCACATTACTCCTAGTACAATTACCAGAAGAAACATACCGCCAAAGCCAATTTTTAAAGCCATAATCTATGTATTAGTTTCACTTAATTTTTGTTCTAATTCTGCGTTTTTAGCGCATTCTTCAAGTCCGGCCATGCCGCACTTAGTTAGTTCTTTTGCCAAATCGTCACACTTTTTGGCCAGGTAGAAACTGTACCCAACATAAAAGATGATGATAAGCACCAGTATGATCGTAGTTGTCTTATTGTTCATCTTAAATATCTAAAGTCAAAACATCCAGCTTTTGAGTATGGAAATTGCGTTTTCTTTTCACGAATTCATAACCCTCTCTGGATCCTTCATCATTTGTATTTCCCTCAGCTGTCACAAAATGATCTTCATGAACTTCTAAAATTAGAGCGCAGTGCGTCCAATCAGTAGGGGTTTTTGAAACCTGCAGAAGATCTCCAGGTTTAACTTGTTCATATAGATCTGATATGCTCAGCTTACGCAGATCCTTATTTCGGATGAGCGTTTTATTTTTCTTTGCATGTTCTCCCATCACATCACAGCTGTATGTATTAGGATAAAAGTCAGTGAACTTTTTGAAGTGAGCTGACAATGCCTGATCAATAACTGTTAAAGCAGATCCTACGCACCACGCCCATGGATTGCCGTCATGGCCTCCCATGTATGCGCGTACCCATGGCCCTTCATTTTTATTGTTGAGCTCTCTGGGATGAGCTCTTAAATGATTCATGGCTACTTTAATAATCGTATCGCGTGGATCTTTGCATTTATAAGCGCTCATGAACGCTTCTTTCATGGGCAAACATAAATGCGACCAGGTTTCAGGATCTACCTGGCCATTCACTACCAATTTATTTTTCTTTTGGAATGCCTTAACTGCTTTTTGAGTTTTTGGCCCAAAATCTCCATCAATTGCAATAATTGGCTTTGACTGATGCGGCTCATGGTTAAGACAGATCCATTCTTGAACCTTTTCAACTTCATGGCCTTTATCTCCTTTTTTCAAAGGAGTTTCCAGTTTCAATTCTTTTTTATAATCTCGTTTTATCATATTACGGTTGTAAAAGTGGCAAGCTCTGTGCGTTGCAGTTTTCAATATCCTGGTATAATTGATCTTGTTGAGCGTCTGACATGCTTTTAATTGTGGCCCAATCAATAATACCGGTAGTGACCAATGAGCATGTGCCTGGCGCCAGTCTCCAGATTCCATCTGTTCCTTGAATAACGTTTTGAGCACCATACATGCTTGGCGTGGCCGGATTGTTTGCTGAGCTCACAGAAGTAATTTCTTCAGTTTTACTCTGGATATCCTCAATGCCCTTAGATTTAGATCTACGTCCGATAAAAATCCACGCGACAACAAACAGGACCAAAATGATCCCGACAATAATGAAAATATGTTTCTTAGATAGTTTCATTTACTGCAGAAACATGTTAAAGAACTTTTGATCCCCTTCGGTATCAGGTTCTTCTTCAATATTTTGACTGTTATGCCCTTTTAAATTTGGATTCTGGCCAGGCGCATATTGAGAAAATTTTTGTCCGGATTCCTCCAATGACATTCCCTCACCTGGTTCTAACCAAAAACTTCCAAGTTTAGCTAGGTGCTGATTTTGTGGTTTTTTGTACTTCATAGGTCGCGTTTTTACGTTACTTCTGTAGCCTGGAGATAAAAGCAGGAAAGAGCCATAGACGATCAATGCGATCGCTACGACTCCTATAATGATATATATTAATCCAGCTTTATTCATTAGGCTTCGGTTGTTCCGCCGTTTCCGTTGGTAGCAATTGCTCCGTTTGCTGCAGGGGCAGATCCTTTTTGAGAAGCTACCATAATCGCTGTAGCCGCAACTCCTACTACCATAAGAACTGCGATAAAAGCAAACATTTGAAATAATCCTTTGTCCATGACAATTTGATTTTTATTGGTTAATAATTAAGTTCTAAAATTCCACTGATCTTTTTTAGCTAAGCGGATCTGCTTGTTCATATCTTTCTGCAATGCCTTTTTTTGAGGCGCTACAGCCAATACAATAACACCACCAATGATAAATACACCGGCAATAATTAGCATTATGACGCTCAGCTTACTCATGTTCAATTACTTTCCAAAAAGTAGAGCTCTGGTTGCTGCAGGATAAGCTGCAGGAGTAACAGAATCACTTTTTCCGTAATTAATAGCATTACTGATGAAGGCATCTTCGGTATCATCCTTTACTGGCGCCTCAGCTCTGTATGGATAATTTTTACCCGTAGGTTGCTGTTGAATGCCAACGTTCCCAAGGCTATGATACTTGTCTCTAGCAGACATTTTTGGAGCCTTCATGAAAACCCAGTAGGATGCAGCAACTACGGCTACAATCAATAATACTGAGATAATCAACAATTTTTTATCTGTCATTTGATTTTGATTTTATTTATAACTGCAGGTTTTGGTTCCAGTACAACAAGGATCTCCTAGATTACCATAGTTTAATGGTGAGTTAGGATTGCTACACGGGCCATATCCAGATGCTCTTATTCTGTATGGTTGTGAGAATGATCCCCATGAAGTGTACTTTGGTGATTTCATAAAAATGAAATACACCACTGCTGCGATAGCCACAATGGCTACAAGCAAAAGGATTAAAGCTGAATTTTTCATCTTTCTTTTTTATTTTAAGTTAATATTGCCTTTATCTAAAGTATGGCTTGTACGTACCAGATCCCTTACACGGTGAAGTCTGATTTTGGTAGTAATAGCCAACTTCCGGATCGTAATATTTGCAATTGTAGAGTCTGTTAGCTGCCCCTAACATATTGTATCGTTGAACCATAGTATAAGATGGAGATTTTTTAATCACCAAATACCAAACAACAAACGCAATAGCGGCGATAGCTATTATTGTTAATATCAATGCTTTGTTTTTCATCTTAAATAGTTTTAACTGTGATATGAATAATAGTTGTAATTAGTAGGATATCCTCCAGCAAAAGAAAGATCCTGGTTGCGCGTAGTAGAATTTCCACTACACCCCTCCATGCTTCCGCATGAACCTTTGCAGGCTGGAGCTCTTTTAACAAAATAGATTACACCGGCAATCACTACTATTATCGTTATCAATGCTAATATTAATGTTTTGTTCATAGTTTCTAATCTTATGCCATTTCAGCTAAAAAGCACTCCTGTTCCATTGGATTATCCTGATAGTCATATTGAGAATTTAGCTTGAAATACTCTTTATAATAATCTATCAGCCCTTTATCCTGGTACTGTCTCCAGTGGCACTTTTCATGCTTTATGATCTTTTCGTCATTTTCAACATCTTTTTCAATGTAAACTCCAAATGGAGGCATTGCAACGGCTTTTCTGTCTCCTGGTAATGGCATTGTAATAAACTTAGGTTCCTTTTTCTGTGCGCTCTTATTTAAGAGAATTACGTAAAGGATCAAGCCTACAATTACTATCACCGGTAAAAACCTTAAAACCATCCTAATTTTTTTGCAATGATCAAAATGATCACAATTACAAATAATCCTATTCCAACTCCTATCATCCATTGCCCAGTAGTAATTTTTCTACTGTCTTTGATGAAGGCATTAACTTCACTTTTGGTTAAAGCTGTTCCGGATCCATCTTCCAATTTTACGGTACCACTTTTAACCAGGTCCGGATATCCTTTCATTACTGTTTGATATCCTGGTGCCTGAAAAGATAAATAAAGGCCCGGAGACAGATCAAAGGTGTATTCGCCTTTGGTATTTGTCTCGGTACCAACATATCCCTCGCCGTTCTCAACATACTCACCGGTTTCATCAATGAGAATGATTTGAACGTTTGGAATTGGCTGGCTGGTGCCTTTATCTAAAACTTTTCCTTTCAAGCTGAACTTTATTTAGCAGTTTTCAAATTAGCCACATAATCTATGAGCTCAACAAGCTCTTTGTGGACAATTCTCCATCTGTAATCTTTCAATATTTTGAAAAGATAAGAGGCGTCTGCATCTTCCAGCTGACATTTTCCTTTTGGCTTATCTTCCAATGGCTCCATTACATCAATGATGCGAAACCTTTTTTTAATATCGTCATAACTAAACCCTTCTAAACTAAAGCCTTTCAAAGCGCCAAAAATTAAGCTGGCATAGGTAGCTTTTTTTGTTTCTCCTTGCGGATCGTTAACCGGATCTACCGGTGTTGGGATTTCAGTTAGTTTGTTTTCAAATTGCTTCATTTGTTCGTTTTTATTACGGTTTAACTTAAAATATTTACGCTCTGCAGATCTGCTATTAAAGTTCCTAGCACATCAGCTAATTCTGCATTTGTAGGCGGTGCATCCGCATCAAAAGTTCTTGTAGTGGTTACATTTGTTGGAGTATAAGCGGCAGCTACATTATATGGGTTTGCCCAAGTGGCAACGCCGTTTGCATCTGAGGTTAAAACCCGATTGGCAGCTTCGGTACCATCCGTGAATTTTCCAATGTAAGCTGCTCCAGCTCCGCCGTTCACAACATTAATAACTAATCCGTAGTTGTCATTAGCATTATTATCATCAACTACAGCTGCTAATCCGGCAACATCACCAGCATTTGCAGTGTTTGGTCCAGCCATTCCAACTCCACCAATGGATGTAAATCCAGCTGGTAATGTTGCAACGCCTATTCCTACAAATCTAGCTCCTACAGAAACTCCGGTTGCGCTTGATGCTCCAGCCTCAAAAGATCCACCATAAGGAAGATCAGAACTGTTTGCTAATCCAACTACTGCGAAAGTAGCACCGGCGCCACCGATAAAATTTTCAATGCTGGCTGTTGTTGTATGCCCAGCTGCAGATCTCGCTCGTATTAATCTGGATGCGTTTGGAGCAATTCCCATACCCACAGAAGATCCGTTGTCTCGCGTAACTCCAATTGTTAAAGCTCCAGCATTCCATCTAGCCAGGTAATCAGTTGTTCCAGACCCAAGCAATAAAGTACCGGTAGCGTCCGGCAACGTCCACACACGATCTGCAGTTAAAACAGTATTTTCTAAGGTTCCGGCAAATACAGAGGCATCATCATTAAAAACAATTGTAGGATCTCCAGGAGAAAACGGGCCTCCTAATTGGAGAATACCGGTGTCGACCCAAACATCATCTGAACCACCCAAAATGACTTGATCACTAATGGCGGCCATATAGGCAGCCGCGCCTACAGTTTCAACAAGGAAATCTCCATTATTGAAGGTCATTGTGAAAGTGGCCATATCTGCCGTTGTATTACCTCCCAAGGAATCACTTCCACCATAGATCCCATTTCCGCCGGCAATTGGTAATTGTGCGGCAAAATCGGCGTAAGTAGCTACTTTTATATAACCAGTAGAGTCAACATACATTGGCCCGGTACCGGCGCCAATTGGAGTAGTTACAAGGCCGGCAAATTGGGTTAAAAGAAGCTCCCCTCTAACATCCCATTGAAGGCCGGTATAGTTTACTCCATCACTCGTATAATAACCAATACCATAAGGTCGGTCGGTTCCATCAAAATTATCCTGAGCCAAATACCAACCGGCAACTTCAATAAAGGTCGTATTATCGTAAACCTGAGACGTAATCTCCGGACCTTGCACGCCTGAATATTGTGCGCTCCAGCCGTCAAATTGACCGCCTCCAATATTAAGAAGTTCAGCGCGGCCAAATACACCAAATCCAGTAGGACTTGTTCCTACACCTGCTGTAATAGTATCGCCTCCGGATGACTGCGACATAACAGTTGTGCCATCATCAAACGTCAGCGTATCAGTAACAGTAGCAACTGTAGCAGACGGAACAACTCCGTTTCCACTATAAATACCACCGCCTCCAGCTAGATCTGCAAGGGTAATAAAAGGATTGACCGCAGAAGGCGCCGTTGGGGCGTTCTCTAATCCAGCTCTTATATTAGCTGGAAGGAATAGGGCCATATTTGTTCCTTTACCTCATGGCATCTTACAGATCTACATATCCAATTAATACTCTAGCATTACCACTCGTAGGAACGGTAAATGCGACTTGGGCAACTGTATCAGCTCCTTTATCTGGAGCAAATGACTGACTATATCCATCCGGCACAGAAACTCCGTCCAATGTTCCGCCTGGACCATCAAAGAAGATGCTCATGTTCTGAACATTATCAGGTGTATTTCCATCTGCTAATGCCTCAATGAATTCTAAAGGCCTTTTACTACCTGCCAAGGCAGCATCAATGCTTGTTAAAAGCGCCACAATAGCTGCTGAACTTGCGCCAGCTGCTACAGGTATGTCAGTTCCTACATTTGCCATAAACTCTTTTTTCTATCCTCCGCACCCACATTTAGGCGACTGATTGAGAAAATAAGCCCAACCGGCACCTGCAAGAACGAGGATTATTAATATCCAAACCCAAGGTTTCATTACGTCAAAGGATTATAGAACTCCGGATCTCCGGCATAGTTCGGTTCTTTGTCTTTGTCACCTTTGATAACTTTGACGGCAACAAAGACTACTAATACCATCAAGCCTACATATATCCAATACTCTGCTTTCCACATAGTTTTTCAGTTTTAAATCAAATTAATTTTGCCAATGTTCGCATAGGCATATTCTCTTGTTGTATCTGGAAGGTTCTCTGAACCTGGAATGTCGATAAATATGGCTCCCAGTTTCCCGTTGCCATCTTCCCATACTTTCTTAACCATAAATGTTCCGCTGTATGGGCCGGATCCTGTAATTTCAACTCTGTCGTTAGCTACAATGGATCCCATAGCCGGACGTTCAGCAAGCGTAACTGCCACTTCTTGTCCAGGCTTATGATCAAATCGACCAACTGTGTACACAGCTCTGTAAGCCGGCTCTGCAGATCCGTTGCCTGCAGCTCTGTTTTGTTGAGCTCTTTTTCTAAGGAAAAGAATTACAACTATCAAAAGGAGTACGACCACTCCTACTATTATCCAAGTCTTTTTTGATTTCATTATCGTTTGATCATTAAATAAAGTTCTTCAATTTGGTTGTTTGGTGCTTTGAGGCCAGCGGCATCAACTTTCAACCACAATGTTTCTCCACCAAACAAGGAGATACTAAAATCTGCGGTTGTATCAGCTGCAGGAAGTGTTGAGCTTCCTCCAGGAATAGGTACAGCATATTTTGTATCCAGGCTGTCAAGATCCGGACTACGATATACTTCAAAATCAAGATTTACACCTGCATTAGTTACTAAATACAAATAAGCCAGGGTAAATTCTGCTATATCCGCGTCTAGCTGAAACCAGTTTCTACCATCAATCACATTGATAGGTTTGTTAGCCTCAAACTTTAAAAAGTTTCTGGCTGTGTTCTTATTGGCGCCAGAAGTTTTAAGTCCTATTTTAATTGCAGTTGCCATCTAATTTTTTTAAAAAGGGGAGCGGACGTAAATCCGCCCCCTTCAAGGTATTATTGATTTAAGTAAATTCTACCAAGGGTATAACTCCCAAGTCATGTGAATCTCAGCAGATCCTTGCGTTAAATTGGCAATTGTATCACCAGTGATTGCAAGATTAAACCTTTTGGTTTGTCTTGATGAAAGGTTTGGCACAACTCCGGCAATTTTGCCTTCGCCGTCTGACCAACCACCTTCGCCAGCTGCAGTAGCTCCGGTAAACACATTAGCAGCTCCACCAAAGTAATCAGCTCCGCTTGTCACGTCTGTTACTGTGATTTCTGCGGCTGTAGCAGCTCCACCGGCGTATTCATCAGCTGCGTCTGCAGTCAAAATCAGTTTATCCACTCCTGCAGATGCCGGGAATGCGATATCAAGATCTTCACTTGCAGAACCTCCGATCGCTTGATAAGCCAGGTAATCAAGAGAGATTTCAAATCTTACCTTGTCACCATCAACTTTACCAATCCACTCGAAGTTTGTTCCATTATAAATGAAAACATTCACAGTGTTTGCTTCAATTGTGCCAGCTGGCATAGCTTGTGCGGCGCTACCTGCATATACAATGTTCACGGATCCAACTCCGCTAACATCAATGGTCATAGCTCCAGTATTGGCCTCAGTCATGTAGATGAAGTAAGTATCTCCGTTGTTGTAGGCCACAACTCCGTCAATGTCTACTACTACATCATCAGCAGTTCCAGCGTTCACTGCTTGCGCAGCTAAAAGCGTAGATCCTCCTGCAGAAAGTAATTTAATCGAGCCATCAGGGTATTTACCGTATAAAAGGTTGTCGAAAATACTAATGAAAGTATTAACGTTAACCTCTGGGGTTTCAACTGAGGCCGGATCAATCGGTGCGTATTCTCTACCGTATCTCATTTTTCGTCAATTTTTAGTTTATAATTAAGATTAATTTATCAGGTCCTACAGCTCTGCAGGAAATTGTAAAATCGTAAACATACCGTACATCACATCTTCATCCGGCGTTCTAGCTCCGGTTGAATTGTTGATTGAGCTGGCAGAAATGTACACGCTATCATCATCATTTCTTCCAACTCCGTACCCAACACTAGAGCTTAATCCAGACTGGTTTCCGTAGTTAGAAGGGGCGATAACAACTGTACGCTCATTTGGATTGTCTCCAGGAAAAGCGCCGGCCAATGTACCCTGGTAGTTTCCACCACCGGTATTGGTCCAAACGATATCTCCATCAAAATCATTGTTGAACACAATAACAGAAGGGGGAGATCCTGCGCCTTGCGCGGTTAACCATCCTTGCCACATTTTAACTCCAGCTGCAGTACCACCGAACAAAGGAATTACTTCGCCGGTTGTCAATTTCGCATACATGCGGTTTTGATCATCTGCATTTAAAAAAACATTTGCTCCTACTTCTGGTGTTTCCACCTGATCAGGAGTTAAACTATCGTAAGCTCTACCGTATCTCATTTTTCAAATTTTAATTTTAAGTATTAGGGTATTCTGTCGCTATATGTGCTGCACAAGCAGTTTCAATATCCGTAATCATACTGTTCATGTCTTGGTTCATATCGCATTGCACAACTATCTGATCCGATTTCTCAAAACCATATATGTCTCCCTCGATTCCAGCGTTGCATTGAACAGTCCATTCAAGTTGACCGGCTTCGGGAGTATCTAGCGCCGGTGCTCCAATTATTGTACAGCTTTTATATTCGTAATTCATATCTTTTGAAATTGTACTAACATTTTTGCGTCATTAAGTGTTAAAGGTCCGGAACCATTCCAGTTAAGTGTCGAATAAATATCGTCTCCAGGTTGAATAGCACCTAGGACCATTGGCAACGAAAAACGATAATTGTTTTGTCCGCTGGCTGGTGAAACTGCCCCTCCAGTTGAGCGGCTTCCTCCAAATAAAGAACCAAAAACCCTGCGATTTCCGCTTTGACTTATACACTGGAAATAGTAAATCAAATCCACACGTATAACAAGATCATCATCACTTGATAATAAATCAGGATTGGCCCCTGCCTGTGGCGTAATTTGAAAACTACTTGCATCTCCTATAAGCGGATCTATGCTACTCATTTTTGCATAGTAATTTGATCCAGAATTAGTAAGTGTTAACGGCACTTCCAACATTTCAACCTCTTTGGCAGAAGAACTGAGTGCTTTTACTTGGCCATCAGGATATTTTCCTTTTATCAAACCATCATTAATGTCAATAAAAACATTTACTCCATATTGAGGTGTTTCAATTTGGGAGGGGTCTAATTCTGGATATAATCTGCCGTATCTCATTTTATTCTGTTGGTGCTTCGCAAACAGGACATGGAGGACACATAGTTTCTCCGTCCAGTGCTTTTGCACGCTCCTTTTTTTCTCGTCTTATTCTGTATTCAGTTGCAGCAACATTCGCAATTATAATTGCGATAATTGTTACCAAACCTGATATTAATACTGCTCTGGAAATGTTCATTACTTCAATGCTTTAGCAATTACAATTACCAGGACAGCTACAATTCCAGCTCCAATTAAGAAGGTGAAAATTTGCTTTCTGTTTTCAGCTCGTTCAGCTGCCTTATCTGCATCTGCAGCTGCTTTGGTTTGAGCTGCTTCATTCAATTCTTTTGCAGCAACTACTTCTGGGCTATTTGCGGCGATCTCTGCAGCTCGTTCTTGATCTTCAATATATTCCGCTTCTAACTCCTTTGCTGTCTTTTTGGCCATTTCCAAACTGGCCGCAAAATCCTTTAAGCTCAATTCCAGTTCCTCCAGCTGAGCTCCAGCCATTTGCCAAACTTCTTCATAAGTAAATACAGCTGGATAAGAATAATCTTCTTCCAGATTTACATTAATCATGGCGGCTTGTGCTGCAGTTAAAGGCCCTTTAGTTGGAACCTGGTTGTTAGCCGGATCCCAAACACCTTGGTTAATTTCATTAACATATTTTGCGAATGCGTCACGGTTAATTAAAGCCGTTTCGTATTGTTCTTTTGCTTTTGCTTCCGCCAATCTGGCTTCTTCAAGGTTTTTCTTCGTTATCATGAGATATTAACTTAAAGCTGTTTCAATTAATTGGATCTGGTCAGAGTAAGTGTATCTTACTCCCCAGACCTTTAATTCCGTTTCATACATAATCACAGGATCTCCACCCTGCAGCACTTCGGTTAATAGCTGTTTAACCAGGCTGCCTTTTGCATGAAGATCTACCGGTTCTATCCACTGTTTGTAGCTTCCGGACCCGATATCAATGTTTTTAAGAGAACTGGGGCTTGAATTTCCAATCAGCTGACCGCGATAGTAAACTCTAGTTTCCAGATCTCGTATGGGAATTTTAAACCAATTCCCGTTTTTCATTCCGACTAAGAACTTTAAAGTAATGGCGCCTTGACCCGATAATAACGTTTGAATGTCCTGGAGACTGTGAATGTTTGCATCCACTCCTTCGCTTTCAACCGTTAGATCTATGTTAGTTAAGGCGTCTCTGACAATAACAATTACCACGATCACTAAAGCGATCACAGTAAAAAGCGATATCAGCAACCATTTCCTTTTCAATTCTCGTCAGTTTTGTCTTTTTTCCCTTCTTTGTATCTTCTTCTCTCTCTCAATAATCTGTAAAATGCCGTTACGGCAATAATGATGGTTATAATCACTTGTACTGTAGTTTTAATTACACTTGCATATTCTCCAAAGGTTTCCGTCCATAAAGCATTTTGGCTTAATAGCGTTAACCCTGATTTTGCCCAAACCACAGTTAAAAGCAGACCATCAAAAAGCCACCGTCCGATATCGTACATCATTTCTCTGTCAATCACCTTATTATCCATTAATAACCATATTGGTCACAATCAACTCCCCAGAATGCCAACATCATTTGACGTGATGCCAGTGAAGCCTGACAACCCGTTTTTATTTGTTGTTCCTGAGAAAATGATATTCTTTTTGTTAGCCACTGATATTCCGCATAAGAAACTTGACCGGAAACATGGCCAGGTTGTGACGATAAACAAATATTTGATGCGGCTTCGGTTTGTGGTCCGAATATGCCGTCTACTTTAATTTTTTCTCCGACTTCCGGACATCCTTCATTAATGGCGTACTGCAGAGCTGTTACATTATTACCCCTGGATCCCGTTTTTAATGGAAATGCATCACTGTAAGAAGGAGATCCACCCGAAGTAGATCCAGATGGCGTTGTTCCGCCTTCGGTTACGCCTTTAAGAGCTGCTTGTCTTTTTCGGATTTTATAAGCTCTCCAACCAAAATAGGCCAGAATTAAAAGGACTATAACAACGATTGTAATGATAATAGCTTTCTTATTTTTCATTTTATTTCTTTTCGGTTATCTCTAATTACTTTGTTTCCGCTAAATCTTTCATGCAGTCATAGCTGGTCATAGTGCAATGATCTCCGCATGGAAAAGGATAATGTCCATTCGGACAATAAATGCCTGGTCCAACTCTACCTGCAGAAAGCGCAATTCTTTTAGGTGCCTCTTTGATGAAGAAATACCAAACGACAAACGCGATTGCCAGAATGGCTACAACTGCTAATATTAAAGCCTTATTTTTCATGTGTTCAATTTATTTTAATCCAAGTTTGCTCAATCTGTGGAGCAAATCATCATCAACACTTGTTAGCCCTAGCCATTCTTCATCCACATCTTCATACAGTGTTTGATTATCATCACTCACATATTGCTCATAATACCTGGCTACATATTCCAGTTCATTATCATTGAGATATGCGATCTTAGCAAGGGCCGGCTCTGCCACATCTAAATGATTACACCAAAAACATGCTAATGCTTCGTACACGTCACTGGCGTAACTTTCTAGCTCTGATTTTCTGCCAGATGTTATCGTTCCTTCTTGCCAATCTCCGTATTGTGGACCTAAACGCGATTCCACTTTGGATTGCATTTTTTGCCAATATCTACGGATAATGATAAACGCCACAATGGATCCTAGAATAATCCAGAACCATTTACTGCTCATGAGCCTCATAGCTCCTTTACCTGCCGCTGCTACTACTGGTGCTGCCATAATTTATTCACTACAAAACATCCCAAACAAAGTGTTTTTGTCATAATCACTATAATAGTTTGGTCCGTGTAATTTTTCAGTTTCTTTTGAACATGTATAGCTGATAGTTCCATTAACTGTATCTGCAATTGCCGGTGATCCTGTCGGAACCTGGAAATTGAAAGGATTGTTAATTTGAGAAGTGCCCATTAAAAGGTTATCAGGCGTATATGTTTTAATAATCAAAGTCTGTGGCATTGTGCCGGTGGCCAGGTGTACTTCATTTACAACTGCCGAAATACTCCTTCTTAAAAAGTTGGTACCAGCTCCTTGATCAATTGAATTCACGCCAATAGGGCTTATAATCAATTCTTCATTTGTCACCGGATGAAGAACCGTTGTATAAGATCCGGTAGCCAGTAGGTCGCTAGTAGATTTTGATTTCTTCTCTGCTTCCTGCTGTTTTTTCGTTTTCATGATCATTACGAAAATGAAAAGAATCAACACGGATAACCCTAATATGATCAAATTTGATGGTTTCATAAATGCTTTTAGTTAATCACTGGCCATGGGCCTGAGCCCAGGCCAGATCATTTTTTATTCTGAAAACAACTCGATATCACTACGCTGTCGTTTCAGCTTCTTCTTCTTCACCGTTAGCAGGTGGCGCAACGCTCATTGCTTTAATAGCGTTGTTTTTACCCATTTTATGACCAATAACAAATGCTATTGCTCCAATTACTAAGGCTACTACAATAATTACCATTAATCGTTTCATCTTGCTTCTACTTTTTGTGTTTATAAATAGTCATTAGGAAAGTGTCTTTTCAGCTGTCCAGGTAGCCATCCATACGAATGCTACAATAACTACAGCTGACAATAACAGTATTCCAATGTTTTCTTTCATTTTATTGTCCTGTACCACCACCGGTACCACCACCGCCTCCACCACCCAGGTTAACTCCTGAGAAGATAGATCCGACTGCGCTACCAATAGATGAAATAGTATTCAACCAGTCACCAACACTTGCACTTTCCTGTGCTTCAATTTGTTGTTGCGTATTAGCATAATTCAAATACGTCATAGCAATTTGAGCCTCCTGTTGGGCCTGCATTTGCTGTGCTCTTAATTGTTGATTTTGCTGATTAGCCTTAACAATTACCACAACGATAATTCCTACAACTAAAACAAGCAAAACAATTACTGGTGTACTTAATTTCATAATCTCTATCTGTTAGCCTCCACCCATGGATCCCATTCCAAGGAAGATGTTACCTACACCTTCACTTACTGCAGCTTGACCCATAAATAGATCTTGCCATCTAAACTTTTGATCCTCTTGTCGGCTTTCAATTTCTGTTTTATAATGAAGAATCGATTGCATCAAAGCAGCTTCCTCGGCTGCCGTCATGTTTTGGGATGCCATTTGTTCCTGGCGTTTCATTTCTGCTTTTCGATTCATTACAAATACAATAATGACCGCTACAAGCAAAAACCCAACAATTATAATCGCTCCTTTATTCACTTCAACTCTTTTTTATGGGAACATTGATCTATAATCAAGTCCGCTTGCACATGCTGATTTACAATCTCTTTTACATTCACACCTTTCCTTACATGTAAGTTTTGCAGGATAGACCTTACAGATCTGTCTGCAGCTACTTCTACAATCAGAAGCAGATGGTGGTTGTGTAGTAGATGCTTCGAGCTGTTCAAGCATAGTTCCAATATTACTTCCTCCAGTTCCGAAAGTTCCGCCGCCGGCAGTTCCTCCACCAGCTGCTCTTGTTCCGCTTCCGGATTGGCTAAAAAGCATAAATATTAGCACAACGGCTAATAGTCCAATAATTATCCAAATCCATTTTCCACTCATGACATTGCGCTTATTTTCTGTTTAACACATGCCTCAACTTCGAGATCTGTATTAAACTGCAGTTCACATTCGTTTTCAAGCTGTCTCATTGTGGCTGGATCAATAGGAGAAGATCCAGTGGCAGTTCCGCATAACGGCACGCCAGCTATAGTCGCTTCCAGTTTCGTTTCTCCACAGCCCTGTTTTTTGCCTTTAGAGCGAAGATATAGGGCCATGCCAGCCAAAGCCACCAATACAATGATTATAATCCAGTAGATAGGTTTCATATCTAGCCCATTAATTTTTCGTTAATACAGTCTTGAACAGCCTGATCAGTGTTATACATCATTTCGCAGCTGTTGGCGATTTGCATGTATTCTGCATCACTTACTCCACCAGAACCTCCGGATCCGCCAGATCCTATTCCTGAGCCTTTAATTGCTCCAAATAATCCAGTGAGGCTTTCAATGACGCCTCCCACACTATCCATGGTACCAGCTAAACCGCCTTGATTCTGGTTTCCGTACTGTCCACCATACTGATTCATCTGATTATAATATTGTTGCTGCTGTTGGGCCTGTAGAGCCAGCTGGCGCTGTTTATTGCTTCTCCAGATGAAGAACACAATTAATAAAACAACAAGGATCCCAACTACTATTAATACCGTTTTACCTTTCATGATTTATTTAATGATTTTGACCCTACCTTGATGAACAACTAGATCTACCCATTTAATAGGGGCGCCGGCTACCATTCTTCTAGTAACCTTGATACTGTCTGGATGTTTGTATGGTCGATTTAGAATTTCTTCAACGTTGAATGCATAAATTTGGCCATTAGAACCTTTAAAGCCGGCTCTATCTCTACCGCTTTCATGCAGATCTGCAAGTACAACTAGATCGTCAGGACCAGTAATTTTGATCCCGACTTTTTCAAAAACACGTCTAAAATTACGTGGGGAAACTGTATAAGCGAATTTTAACCGTTCAAGTATATCGTTTTGACGAAGTTTTCGCATTGAAATAGGCATCAATGCTGGGGTTTCCCTTTTTTTTGTTTGTTGATTATTGCTCATTTACGTAGAATTTAAAATTAGAGTCAAAAAAAAGGAGAAGTTCAGGAACTTCTCCCTTGTTTAACCGTAATATCACCTACAGCACAGGCGTAAATGTGCTTACGTTGGCAATAGCCACCATGTGAAGCAAGATGGTCATGTCTCTGCCAGCGAAAATGGTGAATTCCAAAAACTGGTTTGAATCCAAAAGCCATTTACCTTTCGCAACGTTCAAGGTTTCCTTTTGGTCAGTTTTTTGCTGCGTAAACGCAATGTTGTTTGATCTCGTATCAACAACTGCATCCGGATGGATCAATTTGTGAGTAAACTGCGCGTTCAACTGAGTAAGGTTATCTGAGATCAAGTGAATCTCGTTGATCACTACTGGTTTGTAGTTAATCAAATCAGAGAAACCTTGAACTTTCAAACAACCAGCTCCGAAATCATCAGTGATGATCGCGTTATCAGCTGCTCCTGCAGTCAATCCAAATCGTCTAAACGCATCTGGGAATGCAGCTACAGATCCAATTCTCAATAATTGTTGAGTAGCACCCACACCACTGTTAACAATATCGAATTGAACCACTGGGTTCATTCTTCCACGCACGTTAGCAGTTTCTAAGAAAAGTGCTTCCACTTTTGCTCCTGATACGGCGCGTACTTTTGCCATTCCTGAAACATCAGCAACGCCTCCGCCACCCATAGGGCGTGCAATCGCTCCACCGTTTTGAGAAACGGCATCCGAAGGAAATGTCTGTTTTGTAGGAATAAGCCCTGACGCTTCTTCTGATTTTCCGTAATTAATTACATTCTTTTCAGTACCAGCTGTCACGGTAAGATCGCTTAATCTGTTCATTTTCGTCAATATTTTTGTTAAAAATTATACGTCCAAATTAACGCTGATCCCGTGTGATGTCTTGGTTTTGGTGGAAGTATTTTTGGAAATAAATTTGGTTAGCAAAGTGGAAACCTACTTGTATATGGCATAAAACAAAATGGTCCGGAAGATTATTCCAGACCATTTTTTGTTACGAAAAAATTGATATTTACACCATTACTTGAACCAATCTTTCTCTTTTGCTTCACTTTCGATCTCTTTTGCCACATCATTTAGATTGGCATCAAGGACCATATTAATAAATTCGGTAGCCGAATAAATTGCTTCGTGAGCAATACTATTTCCTTCATCATCTTTTGCGATCTGAACGCGACATCTATCAGCTCTTAAAATTTGAACTAATACATCCGCGTTGTCCGGATTTCCATCTGGAGAAGGTTTTAAATCAATAATGATACGCCTTTGAACTGCTTCACTTTGCATTGGCTGACCTTTCATGTCAATTTTACCTTCCATAAATTCAATGGCCTTTGGTTTATTTTTGATAATGGCCGGTTTGATTTTAGGAAGAAAGCGTTTCAAAATGAAATTCATTATCTCCTTACCAATATCCAATTTGAAGGGGTTTTTACGCTTTTTCTTTTCTGGTGAAACCTCCGGATTTTTTTTGGCTGGCTTTAAGCAAGTGGAGATCTGGAGCTCACAATATTTTTTTGCTTGATCATTAGGAGCTTCTTCTTTAGCCTCCCCATATTTCTCAGCTGCCTCTGGATATTTTTCTGTTTGAAATAAGGCGTCTGCTTCTTCAATTAAGTTTTTGTAACTCATATTACCTGGTTAAAAGTGTTATAAATAATTTCAATCAATTTCCACAATCCTAAAATAGCAAGTAGTAAAACCGATATGGTTAAATACTTCATCCATGGATTTTCTTTTTCTAATTCATGTTGCTGCTCGATAGCTGCGTCAATGCTTTCTCTGCCCATTCTCTATTGATATTACGTGGTGTTAATGTTCCTGTTGTAGTATCTACTACGACATGAGGAAAAGTATGGTTTCCGTTTCCGGAAGAATCATAAAATTGTTTTGGATTTTTTTTTTTTTTTTGAAAATCATGAGCATATTTTTTTAGCAACATAGCTGCTAATACGTATTCTTTATGGTTTTCCATCTTATCTTCAAATTTAGCCTGGCGTCCTTTAGTATAATAGATAAACCAATGAGATACGTACATTGAAATACCTTCCAGTATTAAACCTGGAGAATGCACAATCATTATTATATCGATCATGTATTCAGCCCTAAACTCCATTAACCGGCTTAGATCCGGACTGGTAGTAAACGAAGGGTTCAAACCGCGCATATCGTCAATTATGACCAAAGCATTACGAAGGTCTTTTAATGGTTTTCTTCCGGTTTTGCGATAGGCTTTATCTCCCCTCCACCAGCCTTTTTCGCCTCCATAAATTCTATATTGAGGATCCATTAGATGTTTAAACCGGTGCTGGGGATCATATCCGGCAACAATACCATCTGGATTAGCCATGCGCCACTCATTAGCAAATTGTTGAGCAGTGATGGATTTACCGGTACGGTTATATCCAATGAACATATAGAAGAAAACGGAGTCTCTACTCATTATTCAGCTAGTTTGTAATGAATAATTGGTTTTTTATGATCTGCAAATACTAATCCCATTCCGCAAAGCTCCTGCAGGGCTGGTTTGATTTTTCCGGCATTTTCTCCCATTCTTTCGGAGATCTCCTTTAATGTAATGAGCTCCATTCCGATAGCAGCCATAATTTTGTTTCTCATGGCCTCTTTTCGTTTTCTAGTCTTTTCCTTTCTGGCTTCAATTGCTTTACGCTCAGCTTCATCCTTTTTCTCTTTGCGTACTTCAAACCCTAGTCTCCATTGCATACCCATGAAAAGAAGAAGCGCAAGAATTAATGTAGCCAAAGGTCCAACTTTAGCCTGGTACTTATAAAGAACTTTGGCCAGGATCAATGCCAGCTTTTTCTTTTTAGATGCTTCGAGCTCAAATCTGGATGCCGATTCTTTTGCGAATGCCCCTACTGCAATACTATTAAGGCCGTCAATTAATTCGATAACCAATTCAGCCGCTAAAAGGAGATCCTTTTCGTCCAGCATATCATCTTCACCATTCTCATCATCAAATTCACCGCGGATATATGCGGCTTCATCTTCTGCAGATCCTTCGGCGCCACTTGCCAAAGCTGCTTCCGCATCTTCGGCTGTGCTTTGCTTGGATGGTTGAGCAATAAAGCTCTTAACGACATCATCATTATCGCCCCAATTGATATTTACACCTTCACCAGCTGTAGCCCCTCCAGGATCTTTTTCCGGAGTTGGAGTGCCTTTAGTGCTGGAGGCGGTTTTTTTAGGCTCAGATTTTTTGGGATCCGGTTTCGCCTGCTCTTTTTCTTCTTTTGCAGTTTCCTCAGATCCGGCTGCAGTCGTTTCTTCGCTTTCGTCTTTAGGATTGCGATCTATCACGTCTGCATCTTCTATTTTGTCGGACTTCTTTTTGGCCATATTTCTTAATTAATTAACTTCCTGCTGTGTAAAAATTTTCAAATTCTTAATTTAGCAGAACAAATTTAATCGTATGAAAACAATCATGGGCATCAGTCAATCGACTCTCAGCAAATTTCTGAAATTTCAGTTTGGCGACAAATTCATCATGTGTAACTTAAAGAAAGCCCGTAATGAATTTCATATTATTATCTCAAATGAAGTTCCGGATGAAGAAATTAAGCGCTGGATCGATCACTGGAGGGATGAAGAAGATGTCACATTGAAATTTCTTCGGGTCCATGATGAAATCAGCAATTAATCCTCTTTTTTCTGCTCTGTTTTAGTAATGGTCCATGTTTCTGAAAACGGGCTTTTAAAAGAATACTTTCCTACCGTTCCGCTTACCATTCCTAATAATGACCAGCAATTGAATCCTTTTTCAGTCAATTCATCTTCGGTAATTTCTAGCTTACCATCTTTTGCGCGTGCTTTCCATAGCTGATCAATAATTTTTTCACCTTTTTCTTCGGCGCTTTCCTCATCTTCTTCATCTTCCTCATCTTCTTTACCTTCTTTTTTGGCCGGTTTTTTCTCTTTTTCCTTCTTTTCCTTCTTCTCTTTTTCCGCTTTTTCTTTATCGGCCTTCTCTTTTTCCGCCTTCTCTTTTTCCTGCTTTTCCTTCTTCTCTTTTTCCGCCTTCTCTTTTTCCGCCTTCTCTTTTTCCGCCTTCTCCTTTTCTGCCTTCTCCTTTTCATCTTCTTCTATGGTTTTACCCATTGGCAACTGTTCTTCTAATTCTTCCAAGAGATTTTTAGAAGTGGCTTCTAGTTTTTCGTGCCATTGTTTTAAAAGGCTTTTGCCTTCATCCGAATCGTCTTTTTTAAGATCTTCCCATTTATCGAGCTGCTTATCAAAGTCTTTGATAGATCTTCTTAATGAGGGCGTGATGTCCGCATTATCGACATCAATTTTGTGCTTAGTGATGTAATCCTTGTGGGGTGTTAACAGTTTCATAATATTACGGTTTTTTATTAGGCGGATATTTTCCCCATTTGTCAATTGGACATGTCATGCTGGCAATTTTAGTTTTCTTTTTCATGAAGCATAAACAGATAGCACACTGCGGCTTATCTCCAGGCAAAGGAACACCTAAAATTTGGGCTTGAATTAAATGAGGACAGGCACGGCAGATAGCCATTCTTTTGTTTGCAATGTTGTCTGGTGCCAGTATAGCCATGATCAAAATTTTGAGCTATAAAGATATGTAATTGGAATTCAAAAATAAAAGCGGATTGGTAATTAATTTGATAACCAATCCGCTTAGCCTTATTTCTACTTACTTTTAGCCGAAAAGGATTTTTCGGATTTCTTCCTGAGCTTTTTCAATGATCTTTTTGATTTGCTCAGCTTTATCCGGCTTTTCCACTTTTGATACTTTCTCTAAAGCAGCTACGTACTTTTTAGACTTTTCTTTGAAAACCTGGGAAGTAGTTTTTTTCTTTGGAGCTGGATCCTCAGCTTGTTTACGTGCACGCTCAACTTTTGCTTCTTCTAAACAATCATCAATTTCGCGTTGTGTCTTCTCAAAATCTGAGATAATTACGCCTTTAGGTTTGGTAAGGGTATAATCCTTAACTACTTCTCCATTAAGGAATTTCTGCATTTGCTCAGATGTAAAGATATCTGACACTGCAGGAAAATCCCATTTTTTCCCTCCAGCTGGATAAAACTCCAATCTCCATTTGTCTTTGGATCCTTTGTAGGCTGGATATCCATTAGAGATTTTTCCGCTAACCCACTTTTTATCTTTTTCAGGCTTGAAATAGATTGTTTTTCCAACGAGATCATCAATAGCTTTATCAATGGATTTGGGAGCTGGTTTCTTATCATCCTTCTTTTCCGTTTTTTTTGCTGGAGCTGCTTTTAGATCTTCTTCATAAAAAGTGACGGTAGTCTCTTTCTGTTCATCTTCCAGGGTATAAAGAATTTGTCTATTTTCAACTTTTTCAGGGTTAATTTCAATATCTATAACGGTTAATACTCCAAGATCAGTTCTACTATCTTTTGGTAATACCTTAAATTTTTTTGAATATTTTGGAGCCGGTATTTTCTTTTCTGTAGGCTTTTTCTCTGCAGGCTTTTTCTCTGCAGGCTTTTTCTCTGCAGGCTTTTTCTCTGCAGGCTTTTTC
>CALALS010000118.1 GCA_937925525.1 uncultured Flavobacteriales bacterium
GTTTGGGAGTTTTTAATGCAAAAAGAGTTGATTTTTTCTTCTGATGCCAAAAACATTAAAAAATACATAGGTGAAGGCCCATTTACTCCCGGATTTCCTGATGGTTCACCCGGAAAAATTGGTCATTGGGTTGGGTGGCAAATAGTAAGAAAGTATGCCGAAAATACCGATTTGCCGCTCGAAAAGATTTTGTTGGAAGAAAACAGTCAAAAAATATTACAAGTCTCAAAATATAAACCTTCAAAATAATGTCGAAAAAATCTTCAGAAATTACTATTAAAGTTGATTTAGATGAAAATCTGATTCCCGAAAATATAGCCTGGAAAGCACCTGATGGTGGACAAGAAAACCTTAATAAATGTAAAGCTTTTATGTTGGCTATTTGGGATGAAAAAGAAAACAATACCTTGCGTATAGACCTGTGGGACAAAGAGATGAAAGTAGATGAAATGAAAAAGTTTTGCCAGCAAAGTTTAATGACTATGGCAGATACTATGGAGCGTGCAACCAATGATGAAGTTTTTGCGTCTAGCATTAGAAAATTTGCCCAAACACTTAAAATTCAATAAGAAAGTCTAAGATGTTTGTATAATATTGCTAAAAATGTTTATTTTTGGTATTCGGCTTTAAAAAAATGACTATGAAAAAAGTTTTTGTTCTAGTTTCTTTGTTCTCTGCAGCATTAGTAAATGCTCAAGTTTTGTTTAACAATGGAGGTACTATGGCTGTTACAGCAGGCGGTATTTTACATGTTAACGGAGACGCTGAAATGAATGGCGCTACTGCCACATTCCTTAATAACGGAACTACTACTACGGCAAACAGCACCAACCCTGGTGACTTTGCTATCAATAACGCTTCTGTTGTATCAGGAGACGGTGTTTATATGGTGCAAGGCGACTGGATTAACAACAGTATTTTCAATTCAGGAAACAGCTTGGTAAACCTTAGCGGTGGAAACCAAAACATTACGGGTTCGGTAATTACTTCATTTAACGATTTAGAGATTTCAGGAACGGGTATTAAAACTCAAACCATTGATGCCATTACTACTAATACACTTCAATTAAACGGCTTGGAATTAGCAACTGATGTAAATACTATGTTAGTTACTAATCCTGCCACTAACGCTATCCTTCATGATAATACTTATGGAGCCGAAGGTTTTGTAAGTAGTGTAGCAACCGGAAGACTAGCCAGAGTTACTAACTCAACTTCTACCTATATGTTCCCAACAGGTTCTTCATTGTTAACCAGAAGATACAGAGAGGTGAATTTAACCCCAACTGAAGCCGATACAAACGTATATGTTGTTAACTTAGTTAACCATTCTGCTAATGTGGATAATTTAGATTTATCTTCTTACAACGGTAAAATGTGTCCTTGTACCCCAAATAATGATTGGTATCATAATATTGGTAGAACTACAGGTGAAACGCCTGCTACTATTTCAATTGCTTATGATGTGAAAGCCGGAGAAAAATATTACTCTAAAGCACAATGGGCTTCGCCTACTACAGCTATGTGGAATGATATAGCTAAAGCAGAACACAGAAAAGGAACAGATTACAATACTATGGTTACTCCGGGTTGGAAAAACTTTGCTACTGAGCCGTATGTGTTAATTAATACAGAAGGTATTTTTGTGCCAAACGTATTCTCACCTAACGGTGACGGAATGAATGACTTATTCTTAATTTCTTCTGACGGTATTATTGAATTTGACCTAGTAATTTACAACAGATGGGGACAAGTAATTTTCTCTACATCTGCTCCTGAAATTGCTTGGGACGGAAGAACTTCTGCCGGTGAGCCTGCTTCTGAAGGAACGTATTACTACACTTTAGTAGCAAAGAGTGATGGTGCAGATTACTCTCAGCAAGGAACGGTTACTTTAATTGAGTAATTAAAAGAATTTAATAAAAATACTTAAGGAGCTTCGGCTCCTTTTTTTGTAGTAAATGATTAGGTCATATCAAATAAAAAGCAGTTTAATTTTATTGTTTTTTTCATTAATTCCCCTTATTGGTTGTCTGAAGCAAAATGCTTGCTTATACCAGTTTAATAAAGTAGAAGCTGGAACGTACAAATTATTTTTTTCAAAAGATGGCTATGAAACTATTCCAAGGGATGATTTAGGTAATTTCATTATTAGTTTTATCGATACAAATATTATATATACTTCTACAGCTTTTGACGATATTTCCAATACAATTTCTCTTTATTCAATTAAAAATAAGACAGATTTTATATCGGATGAAGAATTGGAAAAGCTGTATAAAATTAAAATCACTAATAATTTAGTTGGAAAAAGCTTTACTACAGATGAAGGATATATGATTCCTGATCATATTGAAATAGTTATAGTGGAAAATAATTAAAGTCACCCTTCAGCCTCCAGCACCTTACCAATAAAATTTAAAATATCATTTTTGCCTGCTTCATTTTTGCTGGAAGAACTAAAAAAAGTAGGAAATTCCTCCCATACTTTTTCCATTTCTTTTTTATACACCAATAAGTTTTTGTTGTATTGCGAAGAAGATATTTTATCTAGTTTGGTAAATACCATACAAAATGGAATGCCATTAGTACCTAGCCATTCCATAAATTCTAAGTCATTTTTTTGGGGTGGTATGCGGCTGTCAATTAATACAAATGTACCTAATAAATTAGGGCTTTTTTTGATAAACGTATTTATCATTAATTGAAACTTTGCTCGGTCTTTTTTAGAAACTTTAGCGTAGCCATAGCCCGGTAAATCTACCAAATACCATTTTTCATTAATCAAAAAATGGTTAATCAATTGTGTTTTTCCGGGTGTAGATGATGTTTTGGCTAACTTTCCGTTTCCGGTAAGCATATTTATTAAAGAAGATTTACCCACATTACTTCTGCCAATAAATGCAAAAGCAGGAATATTGTCTTTGGGGCATTCTGCCAGGTTAGCACTGCTCTTAACAAAGGTGGCGGTTTTTATCTCCACAACTACAGATTAGGAAATTTGGTTTCTAACCAGTTCGATAAAATTTGGTTAAACTCTACAGGTCTCTCCATCATTGGCGCATGGCCGCATTTGTCTATCCAGTACAAATCACTATTTACCATATTTTTATGAAAGTCTTCGGCTACTTCAGGCGGAGTAATATTGTCGTTTTTACCCCAAAGTAGGCAAACAGGTAAAGTAAATTGTGCCAGGTCATTTTTTAAATTATGTCGTATAGCTGATTTGGCCATTGCTAAAATCCGCACCAATTTTTCTTTGTTGTTTACTATTTCAAAAACTTCATCTACCAATTCATCAGTTACCAAAGCTGGGTCGTAAAACGTAACGGCAATTTTATTTCTTAAAAACTCTTTGTCTTCTCTTCTCGGAAAGCTTCCTCCAAAAGCATTTTCATATAAACCCGAGCTACCCGTTAATATAAGCGAATGAACCTTTTCTTGATTTTTAAGGGTGTAAACTAAACCAACATGCCCGCCTAAAGAATTTCCTAAAAGCGAAAAATTATTTAATTGTTTATAATCAACAAAGCTTTCAATAAACTCAGCTAATGTTTTAACGCCTGTGCTAAGTATAGGCAAACTATACAACGGCATAATAGGAACAATAACCCTGTATTTTTTGCTAAAATGTGCTATTAAATCCTCAAAATTGCTTAGAGCGCCAAACAATCCGTGAAGAACCACTACTGGATGTCCCGAACCAATTTCAAGGTACTCAAACTCGTTTTCTTTTATAATTTGATTTTGAAGACTCATCTTATCTAAGCATTTCTAACCTTCAAATTTAAAGATTTAAAAGTATTGTCAAAATAGAAACAAAAAAATTAAGCGAACCCACATCAAATAAGCACTTTAAGTTTCTGTCAATCAATTTTATTTGAGCTATAAAAAATATAAAAAAAGTAAAAGTTTTCAACAAAAGTGGGAAAATGTGGTAAAATGTGTCATAAAGTGGGAAAATATTTTTTACTTTTAGCCCTTAAACAAAAAAATCTGATGCTCAATCTCTTAGGAGAATACGATTGTAAACTAGATGCTAAGGGGCGTTTCATGTT
>CALALS010000119.1 GCA_937925525.1 uncultured Flavobacteriales bacterium
AAAACTAGGGATGAAAAAATTATTACTTCTTTTTATTGTGCTTACTACTGCTTTTGCAGGAAATGTTGAAGCACAAATTTCAAAAAACATGAACTTGCTGGGTAAATATGTTTACCCTTCCGGAAGAGGAAATCTAAGCGATGTATGGGGCTATCAAGATACTACGGGTAAAGAGTATGCTTTAGTGGGGGTGCAAAGAGGTTTTTCTATTGTTGATGTCACCAATCCTGCTTCACCACAAGAGGTTTTTTATTTGCCCGGTGCAAATACTATTTGGAGAGATATCAAAACATGGGGAAAATATGCCTATGTTACCAATGAAGGTGATAGCGGGCTTTTAATTGTAGATATGAGTACGCTTCCAAACGCTACCGGAATTCAAACCAAATACTACAAAGGTTCAAGCTATCCGTTTACTACAGCACATAATCTTTACATAGATGAAAAAGGATTCTGCTATCTGTTTGGTGCCGATTATTTAAAGGGCGGAGCAATTGTATTGGATGTTAAAACAAACCCTTGGAATCCGGTTGAGGTAGGATTGTATGATACTTACTATTTCCATGATGGTATGGCTAGAGGTGATACATTGTGGGGAAGTGCAATTAATGACGGTTTTTTAATTGCTTTGGATGTTAGCAATAAAAGTAATATTGTTCCTATTGGAAACACACAAACTACTCCATTAGCTTTTACTCACAATGCTTGGGTAACAGATGATAACTCTCATATTTTTACAACTGACGAAAAAAGTAACGCATTTATTGCTTCGTATGATGTAACTAATATGAATAATATTACTGAGGTCGATAGAGTACAATCACAAAACCCTAATTCAGGAGTAATTGTGCACAATGTGCATGTAGATAAAAACTTTTTAGTTACTTCTTACTATAGAGATGGAGTTACGGTTCATGATATAACTCATCCTAACAACATGATTCTTGTGGGTTGGTATGATACCTCACCACTTTCGGGAAATAACTTTAATGGTTGTTGGGGAGCTTATCCTTGGTTACCTTCAGGAAATATTTTAGGAACAGACATTGAAGAAGGTCTATTTATTTTAGGAAGACAATTTAAGCAAGGGTGTTATTTAGAAGGAACTGTTACGGATTTTGGTACTTCTGCACTTTTAAGTAATGTACTGGTTGAAATTTTACCTGTATCAAATAACATCAGTACTACTACAAACGTGAATGGTTTTTACAGAACAGGTATTGCAGACTCTGCTATGTACGATATAGCTTTTTCAAAAGGCGGATATTTCCCTGACACGGTTAAAAATGTGTTGCTAGATGATGGTGTTATAACCACTTTAAATCATCAATTAGTAGCCATGGTGCCGTTTACATTAAACGGACAAGTTTTGGAAAGCACAACTAATACTCCAATTGCAAACGCTGATGTTATTCTAAAAAATCAGTTTAACACATATAATGTCACTACCAATGGTTCAGGCCAGTTTTCTATTTCAAACTTTTTTGAAGGTAACTATGATATTGTGGCCGGTAAGTGGAATTTTAAAACTAAATGTTATAGCCAGCAAATATTTAATTCTAATCCTAATGTTACCATTTTGTTAGATTCTGGTATTTACGATGACTTTACTTTCAATAATAATTGGGTAGTTACAGGAAGTGCAACTGCCGGAATTTGGGAAAGAGGAATTCCAAACGGAACAAGTTATAATACCAATAACGATGCAAACCCTGCAGTTGATGTTTCAACGGATTGTACAGATAAAGCATTTGTTACCGGAAATCAAGCCAATGCCGGAGTTGGTGATGATGATGTAGATGGAGGAATAACTATATTAACTTCTCCAACTTTTGATTTAACTAATTATGTGAGACCTTCATTAAATTATACCAGCTGGTTTTTTAATGATGGTGGTTTTGGAACTCCAAACGACAGTATGGTTGTTTATTTGGATAACGGCTCAACACGAGCGGTTGTTGAGGTGTTAACAGCAAGTTCTCCTCAATCTGCATGGATAGGAAAGTCTTTTAAAATCAATGATTTTATTACACCAACAAGCACTATGAAAGTAATTGTTACTGCTAGTGATTTTTCTCCCGGGCATCTGGTAGAAGCAGGTTTTGACCATTTCTTTGTAGTAGATACTATTTATTCCGGTATTAATGAAGGAGCTAGTTTAAATGCAAAAATTTATCCTAATCCTTTTAACGATAAAGTGATTGTTGAAGGCTTAAATAATTTTGTGAAATCAATTATTGTAACGGATATTACCGGAAAACAAATTCATACAGAGTATGTGTTGATTGGCGAAAACAGAAAAGAAATCAGATTGAACGTTTCTCAAGGAATGTATTTAATACAATTAAAAGATGCCAAAGGAAATGTATTAAAGACAGAGAAGATAATAAGGCAATAAATTAATTAAATAGCTCAAGAATTAAGTCCCGGTCTTTTTGATTGGGACTTTTTTTATTCTACCTCTTCATAATCTACATACTCTCCGTCATCTATATCTTTCTGCTTTCCTTTGTTAGGGTTTTTCTTGATGTAAACTTCCCCTTCTTTATGTTGAGGTTCATCTTGCTGTTGATACTGCCCGTATTTCTTTTGCTGTTTGTTTATGTAGTTCTTTAATAAATAAGGAAATACATATCGTCCTAAAAGCTTGAACACATAGTAAATAAGAACAATAATTAAAATTACTCTGAAAAGTCCTTGTATGCTGGCTTCGTGATAAATCACTATTTACTTAAGTAAAGATTTCTCTCCGAATATACTTCTCTAAAGAATTTATCTTCCAGGCTATCTATAAAATGAATGGCTTCACCGGTAGATTTCATTTCAGGTCCAAGTTCTTTATTTACTTCAGGGAATTTTTCATAAGAGAATACCGGAACTTTTATGGCATAACCTTTTTTCTTAGGTTCAAACTTAAAGTCGGTGACTTTCTTTTCTCTTAACATTACTTTAGTAGCATAGTTTACATACGGCTCATCATAGGCTTTTGCAATAAACGGAACTGTTCGTGAAGCTCTTGGATTGGCTTCAATTACATACACTACTTCGTCTTTTACTGCAAATTGAATATTTATCAAACCTACTGTTTCTAAGGCTACCGCAATTTTTTTGGTGTGGTCTTCTATTTGTTTGAGAACATTTTCACTTAAGTCAAATGCAGGAAGCACTGCATAAGAATCACCAGAGTGAATTCCGGCAGGTTCTATGTGTTCCATAATTCCAATAATGTAAACGTTTTCTCCGTCACATATTGCATCAGCTTCAGCCTCAATAGCACCATCTAAAAAGTGGTCGAGTAATATTTTATTTCCGGGTAATCCTTTTAAAATATTTACTACATGCGTTTCAAGGTCTTCTTCGTTAATTACGATTTTCATCCCCTGACCTCCTAATACATAAGATGGTCTTACGAGTAATGGAAAACCTAATTCCTTACTAAGTTGTACGGCTGCTTCTGCTGTTTCAACGCTTCCAAATTTTGGATAAGGAATATTATTTTCTTTTAATAATTTAGAGAAGGAGCCTCTGTCTTCAGCTAAATCTAATGCTTCAAATGAAGTGCCGATAATTTTTATTCCGTAACGGTTTAATTTCTCGGCAAGTTTAAGAGCTGTTTGTCCGCCCAATTGTACAATTACTCCTTCGGGTTGTTCATGCTGAATAATGTCATAAATATGTTCCCAGAAAACAGGCTCAAAGTAAAGTTTGTCAGCGGTATCAAAATCGGTAGAAACCGTTTCAGGATTACAGTTAATCATAATGGTTTCGTAACCACATTCTTTAGCTGCTAAAACACCATGCACACAACTGTAATCAAATTCAATACCTTGTCCAATTCTATTAGGTCCTGAGCCAAGCACAATTATCTTTTTCCTGTCAGACTTAGCTGATTCATTCTCATCTTCAAAAGTGGAGTAGTAGTAAGGTGTTTGAGCCTCAAACTCAGCGGCACAGGTGTCAACTAGCTTATAAACCCGCTTAATTCCTAAATCATTTCTCTTCGTATAAACTTCACTTTCCAAACATCTCAACAAGTGAGCAATTTGCCTGTCGGCATATCCTTTTTGTTTGGCTTCGTAAAGTAAATCTTTTGTAATGCTTGAAATGGTATGTTTTTCAATTCTTCTTTCCAGATGAATTAAATCTTCAATTTGATTTAAAAACCATTTGTCAATTTTGGTGATGTTGTAAATGGTTGAAGTAGGAATGCCTAATTTCAATGCATCATACAAATGGAATAATCTGTTCCAACTGGCATTTTTAAGACTATCAAGTATTTGTTCTTGATTAGTCAACTCTTTACCATCAGCACCTAGTCCGTTTCTTCCAACTTCTAGTGACTGACAAGCTTTTTGCAAAGCCTCTTGAAAACTTCTTCCAATTCCCATTACTTCACCAACAGATTTCATTTGAAGTCCAAGCTTTCTGTCAGAACCTTTGAATTTGTCAAAATTCCATCTTGGTATTTTTACAATAACGTAATCTAATGTTGGCTCAAACAGAGCTGAAGTAGTTTTGGTGATTTGATTATCTAATTCATCAAGCGTATATCCAATAGCTAGTTTTGAAGCAATTTTAGCAATTGGATAACCTGTTGCTTTTGAAGCTAAAGCCGATGAACGAGAAACTCTAGGGTTAATTTCTATGGCAATGATGTCTTCTTTTTCATCAGGGCTAACCGCAAACTGCACGTTACAACCTCCCGCAAAATCACCAATAGAGCGCATCATTTTAATGGCCATGTCTCTCATTCTTTGGTAAGTTTTGTCTGACAAAGTCATTGCAGGAGCAACAGTAATAGAATCTCCGGTGTGAATACCCATTGGGTCAAAGTTCTCGATAGAGCAAATGATAACTACATTATCATTTTTGTCTCTCAATAATTCGAGCTCAAATTCTTTCCAGCCCATCAAGGCTTTGTCAATCATTACTTCATGAATAGGGGAAAGTTGAAGCCCTCTGTTTAATAATGAATCAAACTTTGCTTCGTCATAAATGATAGATGCTCCTGAACCTCCCAAAGTATAAGATGGCCGAACACAAAGTGGAAAACCAAACTCCTGAGCAATTTTTTTGCCTTCTAAAAACGACTTGGCAGTTTTTTGAGGTGCCATTCCAACACCAATTCTTTCCATTAAGTCTCTAAAAGCTTCTCGGTTTTCTGTAATTTCAATGGCATCGGTATCAACTCCTACCATTCTGGTATTATATTTTTTCCAGAGACCAATTTCTTTACATTTTATAGCAAGATTTAAAGCTGTTTGTCCACCCATAGTGGGTAAAACGGTGTCAATGGTAGGTTGTTCTTTAAGTATTTGCTCAATAGAATCTGTAGTGAGTGGGAGTAAGTATATGTTGTCGGCAACTACTTTATCTGTCATAATAGTAGCAGGATTAGAATTAATTAAAGAAACTTCAATTCCTTCTTCTCTTAATGAACGAGCGGCTTGTGAACCTGAATAATCAAATTCACATGCTTGTCCGATAACAATAGGTCCGCTTCCGATAATTAATACGTGCTTAATGTCTGGATTCTTTGGCATTTTTTTAGTTTTTTACAGTTATTGTTATGCTTTTGAGCTAGTTAAAGCCCTAAAGCTGCTCTATTAAAACCACACTTTGTGTGAAATTGGGCGAAGATAAAGAGAACAATATAAAAATGCAGAAGTAGTTTTCAACAAA
>CALALS010000120.1 GCA_937925525.1 uncultured Flavobacteriales bacterium
TTTTCCGGGCAATGATTTAACAACTCCTTTTATCTCAAGCGTAAATAAAATAACCGAAAGTTCGCTAACGGAAACATCTAATTTTAGTGATATTTCATCAAAAGAGGCCTTTTCTTTTTCTTTAAGAAAAGCAACTAGCTTTTTTTCTTCTTCAGTTAGGTCAGCTATTAAGGAATCATTGTTTTTCTCTTTTAAAACCTCTTTTTCTTTCCACCCCATTAGCTGAACAAAGTCTTCAAATGAAGTATATGCATGAGCTTTATTTTTAAAAATAAGTGTATTGCAACCTTCTGATTGAACGTCATCAACTCTTCCCGGAAAAGCAAAAACATCTCTGTTATATGAATTTGCTATTTCTGCGGTAATCAAAGAACCGCCTTTTTTACCGCTTTCAACACCCAACAAAACATCCCCCATACCTTCATTGATTCTATTTCTTTTAGGAAAATTTTCTCTATCAGGCTTTGTTTTTGACAAGAACTCAGTAATCAAACCGCCATTTTCAATCATTTGCTCTGCAATTTTTCTATTTTCAGATGGATATATTTTATCTAAACCATGACCAAGGCAGCCAATAGTAGAAACATTATTTTTAATAGAAGAAAAATGAGCTGCGGTATCAACACCCTCTGCTAACCCGCTTACAATAATAGGGTTGTAGGGCTTGCTTTGCTCAATAAAGTCAGCCACACACTTTTTTCCATACTTAGTAGCTTTTCTAGTGCCAACAATCCCAATGGTTTTGTGTGAGTTTATATCAGAGCTTCCCTTGTAAAAAAGAATCGGAGGACTGTCGTCACAATGCCTTAAATTTTGCGGATAGTCACTTGACAAAATAGAAAGAACGCTAATTTTATAACGCTCGATAAACTTCATTTCTTCGTCAGCCCTTTTTAATGCCTCATCTTTATTTTTTAGCATGGTTTTTCGGGTGTCTTTTCTAATGCCGTTTATAGACTCAAAGAAAGAAGGGGGCTTATCAAAAAGGGCTTTAGCGGAAGAGTTTTTCTCTAATAATTTTTTAGCAGTAATACTTCCAATATTTGGTATTAAAGTTAAAGCAATTTGATATAGTAGCTCTTCTTTATTTTCCATACTTTAGCCCAAAGATATAAACTCAAATGAAGATATTAGGAGTTATACCATCACGATATGCATCTAGCCGATTTCCCGGAAAACCTTTGGCGAACATTAAAGGAAAACCCATGGTACAACATGTTTATGAAAGGGCAATTCAGGCAAAGCGTTTGTCAGAAGTTGTGGTGGCAACTGATGACCAACGAATTTTTGATGTTGTAAAAGGGTTTAATGGAAAAGCGATTATGACCTCAGAAAGCTGTGAAAACGGAACCGACAGATGCAGAGAGGTTATAGAAAAACATATGCCGGACTATGATGTTATAATAAATATTCAAGGAGACGAGCCTTATGTACATCCTGAGCAAATTGACAAGCTTTGCTCTTTGTTTGAAAATGAAAATGTGAGGCTGGGAACATTGGCCAAACAAACCCACTCTGCAGATGAAATTCTTAACCCCAGCAGAGTAAAGGTGGTTATTGATAAAAGCATGAATGCGCTATATTTTAGCCGAAGCCCCATCCCTTTTTTAAGAGGAAAAGACAACAATGAGTGGGGAAAGCATCACATTTATTATAAGCACCTTGGTCTTTATGGTTACAGAAAAGAAGAGCTTTTAAGATACAATCAACTAAAACCTTCAGAGCTAGAAAAAGCAGAGGCTTTGGAGCAGCTTAAATGGCTAGAAAATGGCTATAGGATGCGTGTAGGAATTACCGAGCATGACTCCTATGCTATTGAT
>CALALS010000121.1 GCA_937925525.1 uncultured Flavobacteriales bacterium
ATAAAATAAGACAAATATTCACCCTTTAAACTAAATGCTATGAAAACGAATAACAAAAACAAAAGAGGTTCAACATTATTTCAAACAGGATTAATTGTTGCATTAAGTCTAAGCCTGGTTGCTTTTGAGTGGAGATATGAAACCACTCCGATAAAAATAATAGATGAAAGAACTTTTGACGGAGAAATTGAGTTTATCCCTATTACAAAAACAGAAGAGGTTAAGCCTGAAGCACAAAAAATAAAAATCACCAAAACATTTAACCCTGATATTTTTAAAGAAGTAAAAAACAATGTAAAAACAGATGAGCCAAAAAAAGAAGACTCAGTTGTAGTTATAGTTCCTGACTTTAAACCCGTAGATGACGATAGAGATAAAGATGATGAGCCTGTTCACTTTATGGCAGTTGAAAAAATGCCTATGTATGATGACTGCAATGATGAAGGTGTTGCTTTTACTGAATCATGTACCTTAAAAAAGATGTATGCCCACTTAGGCAAGACTTTAAAATACCCAAAAATGTCTAAGGAAGCTAAAATTGAAGGGACTGTTCACGTTGAATTTGTGGTAAACAAACATGGGAAAGTAGTAAATGTAAATGCCTTAGGAGGTCCAAATCAAGAACTAAAAGATGCTGCTGTGACTGCTATATCGTCTATGCCAAAAATGAATCCGGGAACTCAAAGAGGAAAAAATGTTAATGTAAAGTTTTTATTGCCGGTAGCATTTAAACTCAAAAAATAATTTTCTTGTAATGTTTAGTTGTAAAAAAGCTGTTCTAAGATTGAACGGCTTTTTTCTTTTTAGAAGCTTTTTCTTCGGGAAATAATCCGTGAATTTCGCTATCTATTCTTCTAATAATTTCTCCTAAATGCTCGTTGTTTTCAGGGAATTTATTCTCATCAACATCTACAATTAAAAGCTTGCCCATATCGTAAGTAGAAATCCATGCTTCGTACCTTTCGTTTAGTCTCTTCAAATAATCTAAACGAATACTTTCTTCATAATCTCTACCTCTTTTTTGAATTTGGTTAACTAAAGTAGGCACAGAAGCTCTTAAATAAATTAATAAATCAGGTGCTTCCACAAAGTTTTCCATTAGCTTAAACAAAGAGAAATAACTTTCGAAATCCCTGGTAGTCATTAAGCCCATAGAGTGTAAGTTGGGAGCAAATATGTAAGCATCTTCGTAAATGGTTCTGTCTTGAATTACATTTTTTCCGCTTTTGCGAATATCCAGTACTTGATTAAACCTGTTGTTTAAGAAATACACCTGTAGGTTAAACGACCAGCGTTGCATGTCGTTATAAAAATCGTTTAAGTATGGGTTGTCGTCTGCATCTTCAAAATGAGAATCCCATCCGTAATGTTTTGCTAAAAGATTGGTGAGAGTTGTTTTTCCTGCTCCTATGTTTCCGGTTACTGCTACTAGCATAGTAATTCAAATTATCGAACTAAAGTACAACTTTTGTACGGTTTACAAAACATTTCTCTATCAGAAAGTTTTATTTATTTCTTTAGTACCACAATTTTTTCGGGTGTAAGAAAGTAAACCCCTGTTTTTTCTGAGCGTAATGCAACAAAATTTGAATATTCTTTCTTGAGTGAGTAGTTCACAGATTCTAGTGACTTTAAATTATAGCCCATTAATTTTTTATCTGTCACATAAAGTATTTCTTCATCGAAAACTTGAAATGATTCCGCATTTTTAATGGGTATATTTTTAATATATGTCCCAAAAACATCAAATACTAAAATTCCTTCGCTTGGGTTATTTACATAAAGCTTGTTATTGTATTCTACCATACCTTTTGGATTGATTTCAAGTCCTAATAGCTGATTTAGATTTTCTGTTTTCTGCTGAATTTTTAAGTTTCCGTCAAAACGAATTAGCCGGTTTTGTATGTCATCATACACCCAAATTCCATTGTTGTGAGAGCGGCAAATATTACTCACCTGAAATAAATCAAATGCCGACAAATCGAGAACCGTTGTGGTCTCTGCCAACATATTGTCCAATACAATTATTCTATTAAAGTCGGGATAATAGACTAAAATTTTATATGGGTCAAACGCATCTACGGTGTGTATTTTTCCATATTTGTTGGTACTGTACTTGAATAACAGTTCTCCTGTTGAGCTATATTTTATCAAATGATTTTTTTGTACCGCATATATGTTTCCCTGTCTGTCTGTGGTAAAAAAATCAAACTTTCCGGGAATAGAAATGGTGTCGGCATTAAGTAGAAAAAAGACTGATATATAGAATAAAATTGATTTCACTTCTTTGCTTTTAACATAAATTATACCGCTTTTAGTATTTCGTCAATATATTTTCTGTCATTACTTAATCTTGGTATTTTATGTTGGCCTCCTATTTTGTTTTTTGATTTTAACCAGTTGTAAAAAGTTCCTTTTGGAACTACATTTAGTTTTAGCTTTTTGAGTATCATATCTCCCTTTCGCTTTGCATCATAATCAGAGTTGATTTCGCGCAAGGTATCATCTAATACATTAATAAACTCTTCTAAATTATCAGGCTCCTTTTCAAATTCAATTATCCATTCATGCCCTCCCGAACTTTTTCCTTCAAGGTAAATTGGAGCAGCAGTATAGTCCGCAATTTGTGCGCTTGTTTTTCTGCATGCAGCTTCAATAGCCTTGTCTGCGTTATCCACTATAACCTCTTCGCCAAAAGCATTAATAAAGCTTTTTATCCTACCGCTTACTTGAATTTTAAACGGGTATTTTGAAGTAAATTTAATGGTGTCCCCAATTTTATATCGCCACAACCCTCCGTTGGTTGAAATAACTATTGCATAGTTTTTCCCAATTTCCACTTCATCTAAGGTAAGTGTTTTAGGGTTCTCTTCTTCCATGTTCTCAAAAGGAATAAACTCATAATAAATTCCATAATCTAACATTAATAGCATATCATTTTCCCTTAAGTCATCCTGTATTCCAAAAAAACCTTCTGACGCATTATAGGTTTCTTGGTAATGCATTTTTGAAACATTTGTTATGGCCTCAAATTGATTTCTGTAAGGAGCAAAGTTTACCCCTCCATGTATGAATAGCTCTAGGTTTGGCCACACTTTATGAATAGAATCAACTCCTTTAATTTCCATAATTTTTTTCATTAGCACCAACATCCAGCTTGGTACTCCGGAAACCAATGTTACGTCTTCTACCATGGTTGAGCGTGCCATTTTTTCAATCTTTTCTTCCCAGTTGTCCATCAATGCAATTGACATTTCCGGTGTTCTTTTATATTCTACCCAAAAAGGTAAATTTTTCATGATGATGGAAGATAAATCGCCATAAAAAGAATTATTGCTAAAGCTGTTTATATTCATGCTTCCGCCCAAAACAAGTGTTTTTCCTGAAGCAATGCCGCCATTTGGATTGTAATGATAATAAAGGCAAAGCATGTCTTTTCCGCCTTTATAATGGCAGTCTTCCAAAGACTCTTTACTAATGGGGATAAACTTACTTCTATCTGATGTAGTGCCCGATGATTTGGCAAACCATTTGATTTCGGTAGGCCATAAAACATTCTGCTCCCCTTGTTTAATTCTAATGATTTGTTCCTTTAGCGATTCGTAATCTTGAAGAGGAACTTTTTCTCGATAATCTTCAATACTTTTAATGCTCTTATAGTCATGTTTTTTACCCCATTCGGTAGATTTAGCTTTATCTACCAGCTTTAAAAACAATTCATTTTGAACTTCGTTAGGGTACTTTCGAAATAATTCTATCTGATGAATTCTTTTCTTCAACAGCCATGAGTAGATAGAATTAATAATTGCCATTTGTATTGCTTAAACTTAAATAGTTAATTTTGGTAAATATAAAACACTTCACAGTGATAGCAAACAAGTTTGTATTTAAGGTATTTATTAATTCAAGAATTATTCTCAACTAGTGCAAGCAGTAATTTATTACATATCCGTTCCCTTTATTTATTTTATTGCCTACTTGCCTTTTCCGCTTTTGTATTTGTTTTCTGACTTTTTAAATTTTTGGGTGTTTTCGGTTTTTGGTTATCGAAAAGAAGTAGTACAAACTAACCTCCGCAACTCTTTTCCCGAAAAATCAGAAAAGGAATTAAGGGCTATTGAAAAAAGATTTTATCAGTTTTTTTGTGACCTCATCGTTGAAACCATTAAAACATTAACCATTACACCCAAGCAAGTGAAAAAAAGAGTTTCTGTTGATAATCTTGATATTTATCAAAACTATTTTTCGCAAAAACAAAGTTTAATTATGGTATTAGGGCATTTTGGAAACTGGGAATTAGCCGGTGCTAGGTATAGTCAAGAGCCTTATCATCAATTGAAAGTAATTTACCATCCATTAAAAAATAAATACTTCAATCGGCTAATTATAAAAATGAGAACCCGGCTTGGAAATGGTTTATATCCCATGAAAGAAACTGCAAGATGCATGATTCAAGATAAAAATACTCCTACTATTACTGCTTTTATTGCTGACCAAACGCCTTCTCCAGAAAGAGCCTACTGGACTACTTTTTTGAATCAGGAAACGCCTGTTTTTTTGGGTACGGAAAAGTTTTCTAAAAAATTTAACTACCCCATTATATACACCTCAACCAAACGAATTAAAAGAGGGTATTATCATATTCAAACGGAAGTTTTAGTAGAAGACCCCTCTAAGATGAAAGAACATGAAATCTCTGAGTTGCACACCAAAAGGCTAGAAAAAGACATTATTGCGCATCCCGAAATTTGGCTATGGACACACAAAAGATGGAAGCATAAAAGAAGGTAATCTAAAAATTGAGTATCTTCGTTAGAAACTTTAGCTATGAAAAAATTTTTACTTTCATTTCTTTTTTTTCCTGTACTTGTATTCTCTCAGCCAGATTACTACCAATATTTTGACGGAGCAGATACTTCTAGTTATAATTCAATAATAATTTCAATTGATACTTCAAACGGAAATGTATGGCAAGTTGGCAAACCTCAAAAAAACATATTTGATAGTGCCGCTACTTTTCCTAATGCAATAGTTACGGATACTATAAACTATTATCCAATAAATGACTCCTCTTATTTTGAGTTTTATTTTGATAATTCATGGTGGCAATTTGGGATCCTTGCTTTGCAATGGAAACAAAAATTAGACTTTGAGCAAGGTCGGGACGGAGGAATCATTGAGTTTTCTCTTGATAAAAAGCAAACATGGCAAAACGCTTTTAATAATCCATATGTCTATAACTTTTATGGCTATAATTTATCTAATGCTCAGACTTTAACATCCAATGGAGTAGATGCTTTTACGGGAACTGATTCTACATGGAAAGATATTTGGCTTTGTTTTAGCACTTCTTTTTTACAAGCAAGTGCTGATACTACTTGGTTTAGGTATAAGATATTTTCAGATTCATCAAACACTCAAAATGAAGGATGGATAATTGACAATATGCTTCTTAGGCTAACTATTGCCCATACTATAGAAGAAAAGAAAAGCGAAAACTACCTTAATGTTTATCCCTCAATTACTAGTGGAAAACTAAATATTGAAGTAACTAAACTACAAGAGTTTCATATTATTGAAAGTATGCAGCTTGTTAATATGGAAGGTAAGACTGTACAAGAATTTGGGTTATGTCCTACTAAGTTTTGGATAGATATAAGTCATCATCCGGATGGGGTTTATTTTTTAAAAGTTAAGACAAATAAAAAAGCTGAAACAGTTCAGATAAGCTTAAAGAAATAGCTACTTCTAAAAGATATATAACTGTTTATCTAATCCTTTCTTTTTTTTTATTGTTAGGATTTAGCCATTCATTAACTGAATACAGATTCCCTAAACTGTTATTATTTCCTGAAATGCCAATTTCAGAGGAAAACCCTGTGACTGAGGAGGGTGTTCAGCTTGGGAGGTTTCTTTTCTACGATTCTATCTTAAGTAAAGACTATACGCTTTCCTGTTCAAGTTGCCATAAACAAGAGTTTGCGTTTAGTGATAGTCCAAATCAATTTAGTAAAGGAAGCCTTGGTTTAACCAACCGAAACACTATGCCTCTTTTTAATCTTGCTTGGTATCCTTCATTTTTTTGGGACGGAAGAGCAACTAGCCTTGAAAATCAGGTTTTTGAACCTGTCAGAAATCATTCTGAAATGAACTTAGAATGGAAAGAGGCTGAAAAAAGAATTAGAAGTTCTTCATTCTATAGGAAAAAATTTAAAGAAGCATTTCCCAACCAAAAAATTGATAGCATTTTAGTTTCTAAAGCAATAGCGCAATTTGAAAGAACATTATTGTCTTATAATTCAAAATTTGACAGGGTAATCAGAGGTGAAGATGTTTTAACGCAAGATGAATATGACGGATTTATATTAATGAACGACCAAACAAAAGGAGACTGTTTACACTGCCACACAACTGATTCCAACCCATTGGGAACAACATTACAATTTAGCAACAATGGACTTGACCAAGCAAATAGTATTGCTCAATATTTAGATAAAGGTTTAGGAGCTATTTCAAAAAAAGAAAGTGATATTGGGCTCTTTAAAATTCCCTCTGTGAGAAACCTAGGGTTTACCTCTCCATATATGCATGACGGGAGGTTTGAAACTTTAGAAGAGGTTTTAGAGTTTTATAGCTCTGGGGTTCATAATTCAATAAATGTAGATTCTAAAATGGGGTTTGCTTATAAGGGTGGCAATGGTTTGAGTAAAGAAGAACAAAAAAAGATAATTGCATTTTTGAACACTATGAACGACAGTGTATTTGTTAGGCAGAAAATGCACAGTAATCCCTTTTAAACCCTAACCCCAATTACACACACATTCCTTCGACAAGCTCAGGACAGGCTGACTCGTATGTATTATATTCTTACGCCTATAATACATACATCATCAATTTGTTCTAGGTTACCTTTCCAGTCTTTGAAGGCTTGGTCAATAATATCCCTTTGTTCTTCCATTGTTTTTTCTTGAATAGACAACAGTAGCTTTTTGAAATTAGCCGCCTTGAACTTTTTGCTTTTCTCTCCCCCAAACTGGTCGGCATAACCATCTGTGAATATATAAATGCTGTCGCCTTTCTGTAATTCTATTTTGTGGGTAGTGTAGGGTTTGTTTTCTGCGTACTTGCCTATCGGTTGTTTGTCTGCCTTTATCTCTATCAGTTCGTATTCGTCATTCCGAACTTGATTCGGAATCTGTTCTTTTTCAGATGCTGCATCAAGTTCAGCATGACGCACTATCCAAAGCGGATTGTTGGCGCCCGCATATTCTAATTTATTTCCATCAAGAGAGCAAAGCGCTATATCCATTCCGTCTTTTACTTCTTCTTCACTTTTCTCAAATTCTGCTATTACTATTTCTCTGGTTTTGTTTAGTATTTTTCCGGGTTCTGTTAGTCCGTATTCTCTTACGCTTCTATTTAATCCATTATTACACACTACGCTTACCATAGCTCCGGGCACGCCATGTCCCGTGCAATCAGCAGCAGCAAACAGTACTTTTCCTTCTTTGTGTTCTAACCAATAAAAATCCCCTGCTACTATGTCTTTGGGTTTGTAAAGAATAAAGCTATTGGGCAAAAACTCTTTTACGGTTTTGATTGGAGGGAGAATTGCTCCTTGTATTCGTTTTGCATAATTAATACTATCTGTAATTTCTTTATTTTTCTCCTCTATTATTAATTTTTGATGCTTGGTTATTTTAAATCGATTGAACAATAATATCATCCCTATTATTAGTATTATAAGTCCACAGACAACCGCAATAATTATAACTTTCTGTTTTTCTTGTCTCGATTTTTCAACTATTAGCTGAGCCTGATGTTCTTTTTCTTTAAGAGCAGTTTCTTTTTCATGTTCAAAATTAAGCTGGGCCTCAACAATTTTTTTTGCGCTTTCGGCATTGTTTATTGAATCATTTAAAGCTGTGTACTCTTTAAAATAATAATAGGCACTATCAATTTTATTAAGTTTTTCATAAGCACCGCTAAGTCTATTGTTAATGCCGAGCATTGGCGATATATTTCCTGTCATCTTTGCCGCTTTCATTGCATTTTTAGAATGTTGTATCGATTGGGAATAATTTCCCTCCAAAAACTCTATCTCGGCCAGATTATTTTCAACCCATATTTTTGAATACAAATCATCTTCGCTCATTAATTTTACAGCCTTTTTAACATATGTTTTTGCAGAGTCTATATTTCCCATTCGCCTGTAAGTTTCAGAAATTTGATTAAATGTTATGGCTAATTGAGAAGAGTCTCCTTGCTTAACTCTATAATTATAGCTTAAATATAGGTACTCCAATGCTTTTTCAAATTTTTTTTGATTGATATACGCTGAGCCAATATTATGACAAATTTGTGCTTTAGTATTATAGTCTTCTGCGTTAATCCCTTCTAAAGCATTTATAAAATACTTTATCGCCTTTTCGTATTCTCCTCCAGAATAATATACTGTTCCTAAATTTCCATAGATAGTAACTGGGCTAACTCCTATGCCTTCATATAATTCAATAGATTTTTGATACGCTTTTGTAGCAACAAAAAAATTTCCTTTATATAAATTTGCTCCACCTTTACTGTTCCAGAAAAAAGCCTCTTGGGCAACCATTTTATTTTTTTTAGATAACTCAATACCTATATCTGCTATTTTTTCTGTAGAGTCCGGGTTGTTTTGAAGAATCAACATTGAGTATTTTCCTAAAGCTTTCAGCCTAATAGAATCGGAGTTTGATTTATCATTCCAAATATTTAATAGGCTATCTCCCTGGCTATATGAAATAGTGCTGACAAAAAATAATGTAATTAAAAATAACGCTCTCATATTTTAACTCCCATTACACAAACATCGTCAATTTGTTCCAGGTTGCCTTTCCACTTTTCAAAAGCATCCATTAGTTTTTCTTTTTGAACATCCATATTTAATGAATGAATTGATAATAGAAGCTCTTTAAATGGCTTTGATTTAAGCTTTTTTCCGTTTTCTCCACCAAATTGGTCAACATAACCATCAGAAAAAAGATAAATTACATCTCCTTTTTCAATTACAATTTCCTGTTTAGAAAAGGTATTGTCTTCGTAAATAGCACCACCAATTGATTTTCTATCTGCATCAACCTCTAAAACTTCATTATTTCTTATGATAACTAACGGTCTGTTGGCTCCGGAAAACCGCAACAAGTTTCTTTGTTTGTTAATTCCGCAGAGCACAATGTCCATTCCGTCATTTGCTTCAGATTTTGCTCCTTCCTTTTTAAAAACTGAACGGACTTCTTGACTTACTTTTTCTAAAATTTTTGCAGTGTCGCTTTCATTTTCTTCAATAATGATTTTATTTAATGCGTTGTTACAAACCATTGAAACCATAGCTCCGGGAACGCCATGCCCGGTACAATCTGCAACAGCAATAAAGTCAATCTCTTTTTTGGAATGGAACCAATAGAAATCGCCACTTACAATATCTTTTGGCTGAAACAAAATAAAGTGTTCTGGAAATTCTTGAGCTATAATTTCCGGTGAACAAAGTATGGTTTCTTGAAGCATTTTTGCATACTCAATACTGCTTCGTATTTCCTTGTTTTTTTCTTTGAACAACAAAGCTTCTTTTTCTGCTTGCTCAACTGCCATTGCAATTTGTTGTTGCTTCAGTTGGTTAGCGGTTTCAGAGTTGAGAATAGTTTCTCTTATTTGATGAAATTGTTTAATATAATTTAATGATAGCTGATAATTATTTTTAATTTCTTCAAGAATAGATAGTTGCTCAAGTACTTCTGCTTGAAGAGATTTTATATTAAGTTCTTGCGAAAGCTTTAATGCTAATACAAGGTTTTTTTCTGCCTCTGTGTTTTGATTAATCTTTAATTGGTTTTTAGCCTTTCCTAGTAAACACAGCAACCTTAAGCGACTATCATTTTTATTGGCTGACTGAGTTGCCTGTTGATAATACGTGATTGACTTTTCTGCTTGTCCTTGGCTTTCAAATAAGCTTGCTAAACCAACATAAGTCCATGGTAACCCGTTAATGTCGCCAATTTGGCTTCTAAGTTCTAAGCTTTTTTGGTAATATTCTTCAGAAGCATAAAAGTCTTTGTTCAAAAGATGGTTTCTTCCTAGTAAGTTTAAAGCAGAGGCTTTGCCTAAATCGTCTTTTAGTTCTTCTCTAACAGCAAGAACATCCGTAAAACACTCTATGGCGCTTGGATATTCTTTTATGCGAGAATAGACTTGACCTAAAGTAGTTAATGCATCGGCAACCGCTGGTTTGTTGCCCATTTCTTTGGCTATACTAACTGCATTAGATGCATAATGAAGTGCTTTTTCATATTGACCATACTGGTCATAAATAAGCGCCAAGATGTTTTTACTTCTTGTTAAACCAAGTAAGTCTTTAGATGCTTGAAAAAAATTGTGGCAGTCTAACACCTCTTGTAAAAAGTTTTTTTCTCCTCCTTGCCAAAACTCTAAGAGTAGTATGTTTAATTTAGAAAAGCAAATGCCTTTTAAATACGCTTGTCCTTTTGACTCTTCAAGCAATGTATTTGCAAGTTCAAGTGATTTTTTACGATTTGTATATCTGTATTGCCAAGCCTCTTGAAGTTGTTTGTTAATTTGCTTTTCTATTGTCTTTTCTTCTGTCATCTTATTTTGGCCAAAACTTCATCGTTGTTTCAAGAGCCTTTGTGCTTGAATCATTTGGGTGGGTTTCCATTAAATTTTTGGTGACTTTTCTAGCCTCATCAAAATAACCAATATTTGTATAAGCCAGAGCGATAAGCATTATTTGAGAAGACTCTATTTCACTATTTAAGAATGTACACGTTTTTAGTGCCGCATACCTGGTGTTAATTTCATCTATGTACTGGTGAGCGTTTTTATATTTTTGTGCATTTTCTGTTAATATTCCGCAAGAAAGCTTGTCGTCAGATATTTGTCTATGGAAGTTTTTAGTTTGTTGTTCTGCTGTTTTAATTGCTGATTTTAGTTGACTGAATGTTGTTGTAAATTCTTTAGGCTCAAAAGGTGTTTTTTCATTTGCTTTTTTAAATTTTTCTAAGGTCTCTTCTGCTTCTTTTACTTTTCCTTTATCTGCCAATGCTTCTATTAAATCTTCCCATGCATCAAGGGTAATATCAAGCTCTTTTTCTGTAGTTGGAGGATGCTTTTTAATGTATAATTCACAAAGTTCAATAACTAAATCTAGCTGGTTATCCATTTCTCTTTTGCTAAATCCCCATTTTACCAACTCTTCAATTTCTTGTTTTTTTTCAGCTTTTATTTTTTCTCTAACCTCTATTATTTTTTTCTGGTTTTCTCTTATTTTATAAATGTCTTCTATATAGTCGGTTTGTAAGTCATAGCCTTCAGACTCATCATCTGTGCCTTCATAAACTTCAAGGCCAAAATCTACTATTTTTTTCATAAAAGTCGTATCTTCAAAATAACGTGCCATTGGATAAAATGACGTCATTTCATCAAACGAAACTTCTTCTTGGTGAACTAAAATTTCTTCTTTTTTTCTACTTAATATATTTACCGTATAGACCGATCTTAATCTTTCATACTGGCGTTTATCTAGTTTATGAAAAATATAATCCCAGTCTAAGTCATCAAAAAAATCAGCTGTTTCTGCAACTTCGGTTAACGCTATTAGCGACTGAACGTTTTTCTTGCCCCTTTCTCTCGCTTCTAATTCCTCTATCGCTTGTTCTAGCTGCATTTTTACGCTGGTGTAATACATACTTGTGGCATATTTTTCAATGTATTTTCCTCCTACCTCAACAACGTCTTCTAATCTTTTCAAAGAGTTTAGTGCCAAAACATCATACATTCCCATCATCTCTCCGGCTGTTATTGGAGAATTTTCTCCATATAGTTTTAATTCGGGTTTTATACCCATTTTTATCAGTTCTTCATTAAACTCAAGTAGCTGACTATAATTATAAGATGATAGTAGACTGCTCCATATATTTGTAAGCTTGATGCCCAAATCTGATGCTTGAATATTTACCTGATTGATTTGTTCTTTTATTTGCTCTTTTAACAGCTTTTCGCGTTGAATATCAATTTCCTTTATCCGTTGTTTTACCTCTTCTAATTTACTTTTAGCCACTAAAAAACTTGGATAAGTAGTGGTTGTTTCTTCCAATATTTTTTTTGCTTCGCCCGTCAAACCCTGGTCTTGATAGTTGATGGCATTAGAGTAGTTAATTACAGCTGTGAGCTCCACATCTTTTTTGGTGTCAAAAATTTCGGTTTTATCAGGGTTGTACTGAACTTTTAATCCTTTGGAAAGAATACTGACAAGTTGTTTATGAAGACTAAAAAAATTACTTTGACTTCCTGTTACTTCTTCTGCAACAATAACGCCTCCGGTTTCTACATCAATTAATCTTGCATCTATTCTTATGGTATTATCCAAAATAAAAAATGCGCCTGTTAAAATGGTTTGTGCACCCAAACCTTGCCCCAGTTTTTGAGCCGTGCTTTGGTCAAAATATTTGGACTGATTTAGTTTAATTTCACCTATCAGCTTTTCCAGTTTTTCTCTCTCTACTATTGTTATTCCGGGCACTTTTGAGAAGTCTGTAATAAGCATGTCTGCAATTCCTTTAGATAGCGCATTGTATTTTACGTTTCCTGAGGTATTGTCAAAATAAGAAATAGCAACTGTTCTGCTTTTTAAGGAGGTACAAAGCCAAATAAAAATGAAAGATATGACAACTCTTTTAGGTATCATGCAGGTTGTTTAAGTTTTTGAAGTGCCTTTTTTGCCGGTTCAAAATTTGGTTGTGCTTTTATCACTTCTTCAAATTTTTGAATTGCTTCTGTTGTTTTTCCTGCGTCCATTAACTCTAATCCTTCGGAGTATTTTAAACTTATTTCATAAGATATTTTTTCCTTGTTAAAGTTGTTCTCAACTTCCTGTTTTTCTTCTACCGCTAAATCAATATTTAATCCGCTTAACAATTTCCAAACCAACTTTTTTTCAAGAGTAAAAAAATCTGAAGCTGGGCCGTCAATTCCTTCTGATTTTACAATTTTTCCTGTTTCCACTTCTATTAGTCTGGCATCTATTCTCAAACTTCCCATCAACTCAAAGTAAGCTCCTGTTAAAATATGCTCTACTCCCAAAAGCTTCCCTAATTTTGTAGCTGTAGCTGCATCAAAGCTTTCGGTGTTGTTCATGTTTTGCTCTTCTATAATTTCTTGTATTCTGTCTCGTTCAATTACATTTAACATTTTAACTTTTGATAAATCAGATATTATCATTGCTGCTAGCCCCTTCTTAAGTTTGTCTAAACTTTTATCGTCCGAACTATTATCAAAATATAAAACCGCTATTCGTTTTGCATCAGGATTTGGAGTTATGCTATTTAGGTTTTCTATCATCTGCTCCTGATTTTCTATTTCTGTGTTTTCTGTTGATATTGGATCTGTTATTTCTGTATTATTTGTTGTTGTTTCTTTATTAAACAGCTGTTCTTTAAAAGCAAATAATACTGTAATAATAACTATTGCCAGCCCAATAGAATAAATAACCGCTTTATTGCTTTGCTTACTTTTTTGCTCTAGTTTGATTGATGGGGATTTTTCGGCATAATCTTGAATTGGAGATTGCAATTCATTGGGAATTTGCCCCTGCAGATACTCTAAAAAAAACCAATTGGATAAACTCGCCAACGCTGATTGACAAGGAGCTATCCATTCCTGAGTTGTTTCAGATAAATCTTCTTGAGCGTGAGCAGCATAATTTCCATAGGTTTGAATTGTGCCTATTAAAATGCCTATTCTGTCCGGAACAATTTTTTTTTGAACCAGCTCACGGCCATAGTCGCTCAACATCATTTTCTTTTTTGGTTCGCCAATATCTTTTAAGTAAATGAATCTGCAAATTGCTTCTGTGGTTTTTCTTGCGTTTTGTAAAAAGGTATCCGGGTCTTGTTCGGCATAACCAAAAGATTTTACCAACATCCTGCTAAGATGACTTACCTTTTCTTCTAGGCTTTCAATTTTAGAGTCTTTCTCGTTTTCGTTCATAAGAGATAAAAGTATCTCCCGAAGATAAGAAAAGCTACAAACATCTTTTTTGATTTTACTAAAAATAAAAATACGGAATGATTAAAGAGGCCGATATCCAAAGGATAATGGAGAGGATTCCTCCTATTAACAGGAAGTGTTTAAACTTGTATATTCCTATTCCATAAATAATTGCGTTTGTTTGGTAGCCAATTGGTGTAAAAAAGCTAAAGCTAGAGGCAAACATAATGGCCAAAATAAAAGGTTTGGCGTTCATTTGCAGCATAGATGATAAGGAGATGGCAATAGGTACAATTACTATTGCTGTTGCATTATTTGATACAAAACCACTTAAAACCATAGTAAAAAGAAAAAAAACAGATAATACCGTTTCAGGTGATTTTTCTGATAATAAATCCTTTAGTATTTCAGCAATATACATATCTGTACCTGTATTTTTCATTGCCAGACCCAAAGGAATCATACCGGCTAATAAAAAGATTACTTGCCAATTTATGCCTTCATATGCTTTTTTAAAACTTATGGTTCTTGTAAATACACACATTGCTAGGCCAATTAATGCACTTTGCATGGTAGTTAAAATGCCACAAGCCGCCAGCACAACTACCGTAATAATTGACATAAATGAAATAGCTTTTTTATACCTTGGTACTCCCTTGAATGCATTTACAGACCTTAATAGGTGTGACTGTGTTCTTTGTTCCAAAAGCTTTTTTGTTTTTTTATTTCCGCCTATTAATATTCTATCTCCAACCTCAACTTTAATTTTAGAAAACAGGCTTTTTCCTATTCTAATTCTTGTAAAGAAATCTTTGTTTTTTTGAATTGCAAGGGGCGTCATTTCTGTGGCAAGACTTTTTTCAAGATCCTCTAAACCATATCCGATATATGGAGAGTTTGGCAAAATAAGCAGTTCGTGAAGAGAAGTGTAGAAAGGAGCCTCTGAGTCATTTTTCTTTAAAATAGATATCCCTTCTTTTTTTGATGAGGTTACAAGGGTTTCAAAGTCTGCTTTTAAAACAATCTTATCTCCTTCTTCCAATAATAAAGTCTTTTTAGGGCTATTGTAAGTCTTTTTCCCTCTCTCAATTTTAAATATCTGTATTTTTGAGTTCGAGTAAAAAAAAGTGTCTTTTATTGGTTTTCCGGACAGTGGAGATCCTTTGTCAATACTAATGGAAGCTATATAATTGTCTTGATTATTTAGTCGTTTATTTCTAGGCGGCTGTTTTGGTAAAAAATAAATACTCAAAACAACGACTATTGGTGTTGCAATAAAAAATAATATTGCGCCAATATGTGCAAACTCAAAAAAGTGAAATGTTGCCTCACCATAGCTTTTGGTAATATCGTTTACAATAAGGTTTGTGCTGGTACCCATCAATGTTGAAGTTCCTCCTAATATTCCTGCAAACGAAATAGGAAGGAGTAGTTTATTTCTGTCTATTCTGTGCTTTTTTGCTAAATCATTAATCAGTTTTATAAAAACTATTACAACCGCTGTTGTGCTTATAAAAGATGAAAAAAATCCAACCAGTACCATTATTATTGGAATAACAGCCCATAACGAAAACCTAGAAAGAGTGCTAAATTTTCTTGCTATACCTGATATTACACCGCTTTCTTCAAGTGCTTTTGCCAATACCATTAAACACAAAATGGTGATTACAGCTGGATTGGAAAAGCCTGATACAGCTTCCTCTGGCGACACCAAGCCACAAAGCATTGTAGAAATGAGGATAAAAAAAGCGGTTTTATCTACAGAAAAAATATCTAGAATAAATAAAACAACCGTTATCCCCAAAATAATAAGGGTTAATAAAATCGGTGTTGTCATTTTAACGTATTAGACTATTGAATAAACATATACAATAGTGAATACCACTAAAAAAACTATACCAAAGTAGCTTACTACTCTAAGCCATAGCGGAGGTGTGCTTGTTGGGGGAATATATTTTTTTGAAACTAGTCGAAAGTTCACAATAGCAATTATAGGAGCAATTAAAAACGAAATAGTTGTGGCTAGATCAATAAGCGCCTTAAACCCTTTAGGCTGATTATGAAATATATAGATGATTAAAAAGGAGCCGAAAGCTGTTAAAAAAAGGATAATGTTGTAGATAGGTGCTTGTTCTCTGTTATTAAAAAAAAGAATTTCCAAAGTTCTTTTTAATGCTCTAGAGTAACCATCAAACACCGCTATACAGGTGCCAAACATAATTGAAAATGCTGCTGAAGCAATAATAATTCTACTCCATGAACCTATAGTTTGTGTATATAATTCTACAACTTGGTTGGCAAATTTTGCCCCACTTTCAGAAAAGACTGTTCCTGAACCATACATTAAATAGGCTCCTAAAAAAATGAAGCAGACGGCTAATACAGAGCTAACAATATATCCTAGGTTAAAATCAAATAAGGTCTCTTTAAGTGTTGGTTTATATCCTGTTTGCTTTATTCTTTCTATTGTCCACAAACTATTCCAGGCAGACAAGTCAACGGCCGTAGGCATCCATCCCATTAATGCAATCAAAAAACCTATTCCGGCTCCATTCCATATTTCAGGTGGAATAAATCCCTCTGCTTTTTCAATAGGGCCATTCGCTAGTGTTAGAATAAATGCGATGATTGTGGTTACTAAAAGCACACTTCCAATAATCTTTATTAAACCGTCTAATAAATTATACTTTCCGAAAAAAAGGATTGCTATACAAACACTAAACAAAATAGCGGTTGTGGTTAAAATATTAATATGGTTTGCCAGACCAAAAAGATTGTCTAAAAACCCGGCTGTTACGAAACCAACTGCCGAGCATACAAAAAACATCGAAACTAAAGTTATCAAAAAGTAAAGCCATATCATCCAGTTCCCGATTCTTTTATAGCCATCAATTATACTATGGCCGGTAACATTTGCGTAGCGAGAGCCATACTCGAAAAAGGGATATTTAAATAAGTTAGCTAGTATAACAGCCCAAAGTAATCCAAAGCCAAAATTTGCTCCGGCTCTTGTTGATTGCACTAAATGTGAAACCCCAATTGCTGTGGAGGCAAATAAAATTCCCGGGCCTAATGTTTTTAAAAGATGTTGAACCTTAATGTTCATTCAGAGGAATTTCTGAAAGTTTACTTTTCAAAAATACAATGTTTTTTATGAGCTCTGGGTCTGCATCGTTTAACTCTGCTAAAAAAAGTGAAACCCAGTCGCAAATATTTATTAGGTAAAGTGTTCTCTCTATTCTGTTATGTCCTTTCGATTTTATCGTGATTATTTCTTCTACTTGCGGAGAGATTATTTCCTTGTTAATGTCTATTCTATAATTGTTTCTGCTACTTTCATCGCCTCCCACTAAAAAAACAGGAGCAATAAAAGGATAATTAATGTCCCAACCTACCAGCTCGTTATGGTTCATTTCCGGAATAGCGTGATGCCAACAAAGTGTTTTAGAGTTTTCATTAAGCTGCTGCCTAAACCTCACAGCTACACCTGAATAAAAAGTTTCAGCATAAATAACCGGTATTTTTCCTTTTAATTGATGAGCAATTTTTTCTGCTTCTTTAACAATCTCCTTGTGGCTTTTTTCTATTAAAGTTGCCGATGACAAAAAATCTTCTTTATGATTAGACGCTATTACGTCATACAGTTTTAAGATAAAAAAAAGCTGAGGAAATGAATATCCGAAAGCACTTCTTGGCGGTTGACCTGAGGGAATTTGAATATAATTGTAGCCCTTTTGTTTTGCTATATCTAATAATACTCCGCCACTAGTTAATACTACTACTTCACAATTTTTTGTTCCTGCTTGCTGAATACAGCTAATTGTCTCTTCGGTATTCCCTGAGTAAGAGCTGGCAATTACCAGTGTGTTCTTATTGGCAAAAGCAGGCAGCTGATAAGATTTGCAGCAAACTACCGGTAATTTGCAACTATTATAAATTATTTGTGAAGCTATTGTGCCGCCTATTCCGGAGCCACCCATTCCACAAATAACCACATTGTTTATCTCTCCATTAAAAGATTTAAAGCTGGCTGCTTCTGCAATTTTTATCGCTTCATTTAAATCTTTCGGAAATTGCTTTAATAATTCTTTCATCGGCTTTATCAGACGTCAGCAACAACATTTAGGTTGCAATTTTGCGTAAAAATAGAACAATGCGGCATTTATTAAAATTTATAATGCACAATATCACTATCGTTACAAAGTTTTCATAACTTATTTACTACCTTTGCCACCGAAAAATAAATGCATAAAATGGCACAGTTGTCAGAACAAGAAGTAATCAGAAGAGAGGCGCTTAAAGAGTTTGAAAAATTAGGCATTGACCCTTATCCCGCAGACCTTTTTCCAATAAATTCATATACAAAAGACATTAAAGAAAATTTTGAGGAAGGTAAAGAGGTTGTTCTGGCAGGCAGAATGATGAGCAGAAGAATTATGGGAAAAGCTTCTTTTGCCGAAATTCAAGATTCAAAAGGTAGGCTACAAGTTTATATTAACAGAGATGAGATTTGTGAAGGAGAAGACAAAGAGTTGTATAACACTGTTTTTAAAAAATTACTTGATATTGGTGATTTTATTGGAATAAAAGGAAATTTATTTACTACTCAGGTTGGTGAAAAGTCGGTTAAAGTAAAGGAGTTACTGGTTTTAAGCAAAGCTATTAAGCCCTTGCCTATTGTTAAAACCGATAGCGAAGGAAAAACTCATGATGCATTTTCAGACCCTGAACTTCGTTACAGGCAAAGATATGTTGATTTAGTGGTAAACCCTCAGGTAAAAGAAATTTTCATTAAAAGAACTAAAATCATTCAAGCAATGCGCAACTTCTTTAACCAAAAAGGGTATTTAGAAGTAGACACCCCTGTTCTACAGCCCATTCCCGGAGGAGCAAGCGCTCGCCCTTTTGTAACACACCACAATGCGTTGGATATTCCCCTATATTTAAGAATTGCGAATGAGCTTTACTTAAAACGACTAATCGTTGGTGGTTTTGAAGGCGTTTATGAGTTTTCACGAAATTTTAGAAATGAGGGAATGGACAGGACGCATAATCCTGAGTTTACCGCAATGGAAATTTATGTTGCTTATAAAGATTATAACTGGATGATGAGCTTTTGTGAGCAACTGCTTGAAAGCATCTGCATAGAAGTAAACGGAAACACTAAAGTAACTTTTGGGCAACATGAGGTTGATTTTAAAGCTCCTTACGCAAAGTACACAATGACTGAGGCTATTAAAAAGTTTACCGATTTTGATATTACGGGAAAGTCAGAAGAAGAGTTAGTTTCATGGTGTAAAAGTAATGGTGTTGAAGTTGACAACACTATGGGAAAAGGAAAGCTAATAGATGAAATTTTTGGAGCAAAATGTGAAGGAAATTTTATACAACCCACTTTTATTACTGATTATCCTATTGAAATGTCTCCGCTTTGCAAAAAACACAGAGAAAATCCGGAACTAACTGAACGCTTTGAGTTGATGGTTTGTGGGAAAGAAATAGCCAACGCCTATTCTGAGCTAAATGACCCTATTGACCAAAGAAATCGATTTGAAGAGCAACTAAAACTCTCTGAAAAAGGAGATGACGAAGCCATGTTTATAGATAAAGATTTTCTTCGTGCTTTAGAATATGGCATGCCACCAACATCAGGAATGGGAATAGGAATAGATAGGCTGGTTATGTTTTTAACCAACCAACAAAGCATTCAAGAGGTATTGTTTTTCCCACAAATGCGACCCGAAAAATTTGAAGAGAAGAAAGGTCCCGAATTATCAGAAAACGAAAAACTTATTTACGATATTCTTGTTAAAGAAAAATCTATTTTGCTTGATGACTTAAAAAACCAAACAGGACTCAGCAATAAGCAATGGGATAAGGGTATAAAGGCGCTTTCAAGCCATGGGTTGGCCAAAGTAAAAAAGGAAGAAGATAAGCTTCTAGTAGATTTAGTTAACTAAAAAATTATGTTTAAAAAAGGAAGTAAACTATATAGTATCTTTAATAACAAGTGTCCACATTGTCAAGAGGGAGACTTTTATGTCTCAAAGAATCCCTTTTCTTTAAAGCATCTTGGGGAACTGAATAAAAAGTGTGATGAATGTGGCAAAAGCTATTACAAAGAACCCGGCTTTTATTTCGGTGCCATGTATGTAGCTTATGCATTAGGATGTGGGTTTTTTATAACTTCTTGGGTGGCATTTCGGCTTATCGCTCCGGGCACAGAAACATTTACACAAGTAATTACTATTGGAATATTGGCCGTAATAATTTCTCCTTATTTCTTTTGGCTTTCAAAGATAATTTGGGCCAACATGTTTATTCATTATAAACCAAATGATTTATGAAAAAACTTATCTACTCTTTCGCGCTATTAACACTTTTCTTTTCAGCTTGCGGACAAAACAATACTCCGGCAGAAAACTTTAAGCGAGTTTCGCAAGAAGAGTTTAAAAAAGAACTAACGAATGATGTTCAATTAATTGATGTAAGAACACCGGAAGAATTTGCTGCCGGACATATTGACGGAGCAATTAATGTTGACTTTCACAGTAATTTTGAAAATGAAATTCAAAAAGTAGATTTAACAAAAAAAACGTTAATCTATTGCCAGGCAGGAGGAAGAAGCGCAAAAGCTCTAGAAATTATGAAAACAATGGGTTTCCCAGCTGTTTATGAGCTTGAAGGTGGCTTTTCTTCCTGGAAGTAGTGAAGAAGTTTATTTTCCAAAATACTTCTCTATGGTTAGTCTTATCATTAACTTTAGGCTTAGCTCCTTTTTTTCCGGAACCGCATATTTATGGTAAAATTAAATGGGTTTTGGGTGGCGCAAAAGGAATGACGATGGTAGATTGGTTTGATTTATTTATGCATGGTGCCCCATGGTTAATTTTATTTGTATCTTTACTATCCAAATTTTTAATTAAAAAACATTAATCCAATGAAAAAAATTGCTTTAGCCCTTTCATCTCTACTAGTTTTAGGAATATTAATGAGTAGCTGTACTTCAAATAAAAAATGCGGAGGAAGAAAAGCTATTAAAACCCCTATGGGAAAAATGTAGTTAACAATTTTTAAAGAAATTTAATCTTTAAGTTCTTTCTTCTTTTATAGCTTTGCTTAATTAATACGTGACTATGTCTAATACACAACAAGAGTTTATTTTCAATAAAGAAAACTATAAATGGCTT
>CALALS010000122.1 GCA_937925525.1 uncultured Flavobacteriales bacterium
CCAAAATATTAGAAAGAATTGTTGAGCCTGAAAGAACAATTATTTTTAGAGTTCCATGGATGGATGACAAGGGCAACGTTCAGGTAAATAGAGGATTTAGAGTAGAGTTCAATTCAGCTATAGGTCCTTACAAAGGCGGATTAAGATTCCACCCTTCTGTAAATTTATCTATCCTTAAATTTTTAGGATTTGAGCAAATATTTAAAAACTCTTTAACTACTTTACCAATGGGTGGGGGTAAAGGCGGTTCAGATTTTGACCCAAAAGGAAAATCAGATAATGAAGTGATGAAGTTTTGCCAATCATTTATGAGTGAATTATCTCGACACATTGGTGCAGACACTGATGTTCCAGCGGGAGATATTGGTGTTGGAGGCAGAGAAATTGGCTATATGTTTGGTCAATACAAAAGACTAAGAAATGAGTTTACGGGAGTATTAACCGGAAAAGGTAGAAACTGGGGAGGTTCATTAATCAGACCGGAAGCAACAGGGTATGGAACAGTTTACTTTGCGGAAGAAATGCTTAAAACACAGAAAAACTCATTCAAAGGAAAAACAGTTGCTGTTTCAGGCTCGGGTAATGTGGCGCAATATGCTATTGAAAAAGCAACTCAGTTGGGCGCAAAAGTAGTTACAGCTTCTGACTCTAGCGGTTACATATATGACAAAGACGGAATAGATGCTAAGAAACTAGCCTTCTTAATGGAACTGAAAAACGTAAAAAGAGGAAGAATAGAAGAGTATGCTAAGAAGTTTAAGTCGGCTAAATTTGTAAAAGGAAAACGTCCTTGGGAGGTAAAAGTTGATATTGCTCTTCCTTGTGCTACTCAAAATGAGTTAGATGGAAAAGAAGCAAAAATGTTGCTAAAGAATGGTTGTATTTGCGTTGCTGAAGGAGCTAATATGCCATCTACTCCAGAAGCAATAGCAGAATTCCAAAAAGCAAAAATTTTATTTTCTCCGGGAAAAGCATCTAATGCAGGCGGTGTAGCCACTTCCGGTTTAGAAATGTCACAAAATTCATTAAGACTTTCATGGACAAGAGAAGAAGTGGATGCCAAATTGCATCAAATTATGAGGTCAATACATGAGTCGTGTGTTACCTATGGAAAAGAAGGAAAGTATGTAGATTATGTAAAAGGAGCAAACATTGCAGGATTTGTTAAAGTTGCAGACGCAATGATTGACCAAGGAATAGTATAACACAAATAGTTTTTATGAAAAGGCTTCTCATTTGGGAAGCCTTTTTTATTTTTAGGTCATGAAGTTTTTACTTTGTTTTTTTTCAATTGTTTTTTCTTTTCATTCTTTTTCGCAAGAATTAAAAGCCGAAAACGGCTGGTATTTGCCTACCAAAGGAACGCTGCGAGTATTAGTAATTTTTGCGGAAATTGAACATGATGTTCATCCCGAAAAAGAACCTTTTCCTGAGGGTTCGGATTACTGGAAGCCTCATCAATTGCCTGAATTTAAAGATGATTTGTTTGAGCCGATTTGGACGGATAATCCAAAAGCAATGCTTACCAATTATTATGCAGAGTGCTCATTTAATCAGTTTAAAGTTTTGGGCGACCATTTTTTTGAATTAATAAAGGTGAAAGAAAGTGAAGTGAAACTGTGGAATTTCAGTGATGTCAGCAATAAAATTTTAGAAAAAATAAATGCATATCCTCAGTTTAAAACGGCTCACAATTTAAAAATAGAAGACTTTGATTTGTGGCACAAAAAACGTCAGCCTGGAAGCGAATCAACAGAAGGAGCAGACAACCCTATTTCGTTTGACCATGTGATGTTAATTATGCGAAATTACAGTACTTGGGGAAATTCAGGCGGAAGTACCTCTCCGGGTTCGTTTGGAAAAATATTCGGATACGAATCGGATACACGTTCACAATTTAATGAAGGGAAATTACACCCGTTTAGTATTCTTAGGCATGAGTTTAATCACTTGCTTTTTGGCGGAAATAATTTTCATAACGGTGGTGGTTTGGGAGCCGGAGCTGGATATTTTATTCCTTCTCAAGGAGGGTGGAGCATGATGGGCGGAGCACATTCTTCTTTTGAAACTTGTAATGCTTGGGACAGAGACAGAATGAACTGGAAACCAGAAAATAAGCAGTTTACCATTGGTGCTATAAATGCCTCAAATGGTAAAGAAGTTAACACAGATTTTGACGGAAACATAGCCACTTCTCAAACACTCATTTTAAGGGATTTTGTTACAAGTGGAGATGCGGTTAGAATTAAATTACCTTACTTAGATGAAACCGAATTTGAGCAGTGGATTTGGATAGAAAACCATCAAACTACTAAAAATAATGGTAGTCGTTTTGATCAATTTCAATGGCATCAGGATGAATGTACCGAAGATGCGCAGCCGGGAATTTATATGTATTTACAAGTGGATAAAAACACCAAAACAGGGAGCGGTATTTTTGGTGGAGAAGGAGATTATTTGCGACCCATTTGTGCAGATGGTTTTTATGATATTGAATTAGTTGATGAAGAAGTTCAAAATTTATGTGTTTCCTGGACTAAACTCAAACCATTTATTAAAAAGGAAAAAAATAAAAACGTATTAACCGGTTCACAAGACCAGGAAAGAGCGGTATTTGACTTTAATCAAGATGGAAAAATTGCCAGAAAAGAAGAATATCCCCAATACTTAGAAAGAGTAAATGGAGTAGATGAACATAAACTTACCATGCATGGAAGAAAGCGTCATGCTTTTACCGTTGAAGAAAAAAATATCGTTAATATTTCAACTAATCCGGCTCCTTTTCCAATGTACACTTTGGTAAGTTTAGAAAACCCTTTAACACAAGCTTGGGTTAAAAACAATAGAAGGATATGGTTAAATGGAATTCAAATTAAATTACTAGAAAACCTTCCTGACGGGTCAATAAAAATTAAAGTTGACTTCAATCAAACAGCCATAAACCAAGACGTAAACTGGAAAGCAGACAGCATTTTATTGCCAAAAATAGAGAGTTCAAACGGCTTTTCTTTATATGTTGAAGAAGGAAAAAAGGTTATTTTGAGTAGAGGAAAAACACCTACCAGAATTTCAAACCCTGAAGAATTCAAAAAAGAAATGCTATTTACCTCACCAACCAAGATGTATTGTCTTACCGGGTCAAGTATAAAACTAGAAGAAGGTGCAGAAATAATAGTAGAAGACGAATCAATTCTTACATTTAAAAATGGTAGTTATTTAGAACTTGAGCCCAAAGCAAAAATTAATGTTCAGAGTGGGAAAATAGTTGTTGAACCGCAGGCAAAAATGAACCTAAAACGACAATCGAAAATTATATTTACTCCATCAAGCGAAGTAAAATTTCCAGAAACAGACTATAAGTTGAAAAAAGTGTGGTTCGGCAAGGGCAAAAGGGTTTTAAAAGTAAAATAGTTTTTCAATTTCAATCCTCTATATTTTTTCATTAGCAGATATTAACCAAAAGCTATGTTTCATTACAAAAATATAGCTACTTTAGTACTCTGAATTTAAACATTAAGATGGATAAGTACTCTTACCTCAGCAATGCAGATGGTGCAGCAGTAGAAGCACTTTATAACGATTATTTAAAAGACCCTTCATCCGTTAGCCAAGACTGGGCAAGGTTTTTCGAAGGCTTTGAGTTTGCAAGAAAAAATTTTGAATCAACGGGAGAAGTCCCTGAAAACTTTCAGAAAGAGTTCAAAGTGATGAAGCTCATTGAGGGCTACAGAACCAGAGGGCATTTGTTTACCAAAACCAATCCGGTAAGAACCAGAAGAACCTATTCGCCAACGCTTGATATCGAAAATTTTGGGCTGGAAAAATCCGATTTAGATACTGTTTTTCAGGCGGGAACAACCATAGGAATTGGGGCGGCATCTTTAAAAGATATTGTTCATCACCTGGAAGAATCGTATTGCAGAACCATAGGTGTTGAGTTTATGTATGTCCGAACTCCGGCAATTACGGAATGGATAAAAGACAAAATTCATCAAAACAATAATCAACCTAAATATTCTGTAGAAGACAAAAAGCTAATACTAAAAAAGTTAGTTGAAGCCGTTAGCTTTGAAGAATATTTACACAAAAAATTTGTGGGCCAAAAACGTTTCTCATTGCAAGGAGGCGAAACCCTTATTCCTGCAATGGAAGTGTTGGTGGAGAAAGGAGCAGAGCTTGGAGTAGAGGAGTTTATTTTTGGAATGGCTCATAGAGGAAGACTAAATATTTTAGGGAATATCTTTCATAAAAGTCCGAGAGATATTTTTAATGAATTTGAGGGAAAAG
>CALALS010000123.1 GCA_937925525.1 uncultured Flavobacteriales bacterium
TGATAATTAGAAGCAGAGCTCCATTACGTTTAGGATTAGCCGGAGGCGGAACTGATGTTAGTCCTTATTCTGACCAATTTGGCGGAGCTATTTTAAATGCAACTATCTCGCTTCAGACCTATGCTTCTTTAAAACCAACCGATAACGGAAAAATTGTTTTCAGAGCGGTTGACCGAAACGAACATTTTGAAACAGAAGCAACTGATTTTATTGAACCGAAAGGAGATTTACTATTACACAAAGGCGTTTATAATCGAATCATAAAAGAGTTTTCAAAACAACCGATGAGCTTTGAACTAACTACTTATTCTGACGCTCCGGCAGGTTCCGGGTTGGGAACATCTTCCACTTTAGTAGTGGCTATTTTAGGCGCATTTGTAGAATGGTTAAAATTGCCGTTGGGAGAATATGACATTGCCAAACTGGCTTATGATATTGAAAGAGAAGACTTGGGAATGGCAGGAGGAAAACAAGACCAGTATGCGGCAACTTTTGGCGGTGTCAACTTTATGGAGTTTTTACCCAACGACAATGTAATTGTAAATCCACTTAGAGTCAATCCGGTTTTTTTAAATGAGTTAGAACACAACTTATTGCTTTACTATACCCAAACAAGTAGAGTTTCTGCAAATATAATTGAGAAACAAAGCCAAAATGTAAAAGAAAAAAATACGCAATCGGTTGATGCCATGCACAAATTAAAGGAACAGGCACAAATGATGAAAGAAGCAATGTTAAAGGGACAGCTTGAAAAGATTGGGAAAACGTTGGATTTTGGATGGCAAAATAAAAAACAAATGGCTGAAGGAATCAGCAATTCTCAGATAGATGAAATATATGACGCTTGTATGAAAGCTGGTTCTATTGGCGGAAAAATTTCAGGTGCAGGCGGTGGCGGATTTATGATTTTTTATTGCCCGGAAAATACCAAACACAAAGTAGCAGAAGTATTAAGTCAGTTGGGCGGAGAAGTAAAAAAATATCACTTTACAAAAAACGGATTAACCACATGGACGATATAGCAATCATAAAAGATAGAATAAAAGCATCGATTGAAACTAAACAAAAACTTTTGGCAAATGAAGCACTGATGCAAACCATTGAAAAGGTGGTGGAGGAAAGCGTGAAGTGTTTTAAAAATGACGGGAAACTGTTGTTTTGCGGAAATGGCGGAAGTGCAGCGGATGCCCAACATTTGTCGGCTGAATTTACAGGAAGATTTTATAAAGACAGAGAGCCTCTTTTTGCTGAAGCATTACATGTAAACACCTCTTACCTTACTGCAGTTGCCAATGATTATTCATACAATGAAATTTATTCAAGACTGGTAAAAGGAAAAGGAAGAAAAGGAGATATTTTATTTGGAATTTCTACTTCCGGAAATTCGGGAAATATTGTGGAGGCGTTTAAAGTTTGCAGAGAAAGGGGAATTATTACCGTAGGAATGACCGGTGAAAGTGGCGGAAAGTTGAAAGAACTTTCTGATTATTTAATTAATATTCCTTCTACCGATACGCCAAGAATTCAGGAATGCCACATTTTAGTAGGCCACATCATTTGTGAAATGGTGGAAGAAAAAATGTTGTGAGTAATGCGAGAAGCTGCTATACCACAATTTGAAACAGAGCGATTAATTCTTAGAGAGGTTTTAGAAAAAGACATACCTTCTTATAAAAAGAACTTTATAGATTATGATGTTATTAGGTGGTTGTCTTCAGCTATTCCATGGCCGTATCCTGAAAATGGAGTAGAAGATTTTTTTGAGAACACCCTTCTTCCTAACCAAGGAAAAGATAATTGGGTTTGGGGCATTTTTCTGAAAGAAGATAGCACAGAATTAATAGGTGTAGTTCATTTGTGGAGGGAGGGAAGACCTGAAAATAGAGGGTTTTGGTTAGCAAAAAAGCATTGGAACAAAGGAATAATGTCGGAAGCGGTTAAACCAGTTCTTAATTACGCCTTTTCCTCTCTTGGCTTTGAAAAGCTTATTTTTGCAAATGCTTTGGGAAATGTTGCGTCAAGAAAAGTAAAAGAAAAAACAGGCTGCAAATTAATTGAAATTAGAGAGGGAAGTTTTGTAGATAAAGCCTTAAAAGAACAAGAAATCTGGGAGCTTAAAAAAGAAGATTGGAAGTAAACTATAAAATACTCATACTAGCGGGAGGTTTAGGAACCAGATTAAAATCTGTAGTTTCCTTACCCAAGTGTATGGCGCCTATCAATGATATTCCGTTTTTAGATTATCAACTTAATTACTTAATTGCTCAAGGTATCAGTGAAGTTTTTTTGTCTATTGGGCATCAATCAGAGGTGATAAAAAAGCATTATGGCAATCAATACCGGTCATTGCAAATAAATTATGTGGAAGAGCCGGAGCCTTTGGGAACAGGCGGAGCCATCAGGTTAGCATTTAAAAAAATTGATACTCAAAGCTTACTGGTTTTAAACGGAGACACTATGTTTCCGTTTAATATCAATGATTTAGTGGCCTTTCATCAAACTAAAAAAGCTGATTGTACCATTGCTTTAAAACCGTTAAAGAATTTTGAACGATACGGAGCGGTAGAAGCAAATGAAGAGGATAGAATTACTGCCTTTCACGAGAAGAAGTTAGTAGCATCAGGGAAAATAAATGCAGGCGTGTATTTGCTTAACGGAAACATTTTTATGAAACATTGCGACCAAGAAAAGTTCTCCATTGAAAAAGATTTTTTTGAAGCAAAAGTTAACGAGTTAAACTTTTATGGGTTTTCTACAGATACTTATTTTATAGATATCGGCATACCGGAAGACTATCAAAAAGCACAAAAAGAATTACCCGAAATGTTTGGTGAAGATGCTTCGACTTCGCTCAGCATGACTAGCCAAAATGACATTTTTACGATTTTAAAAGAATGGAAAGTAGATAAAAGCTGGACACTTTTTTTAGATAGAGACGGAGTAATAAACGAAAGAATTATGGATGGATATGTGAAAACGGTGGAAGAATTTATTTTTAATGACGGAGCGCTAGATACGATAAAAGAACTATCTAAAATTTTTGGAAGAATAGTGGTGGTAACCAACCAACAAGGGATTGGAAAAGGATTAATGACCGAAGAAGACTTAAAAAAAGTACATGATTATATGTTGTCAGAAATTAAAAAAGCAGGAGGAAGAATAGACAACATTTACTTTGCGCCCGAACTAGCTTCTCCAACTAATGAGTTAAGAAAGCCCAAAATTGGCATGGCACTCCAAGCTCAAAAAGATTTTCCTGAAATCAATTTTTCTAAATCAGTTATGATTGGCGATTCACCGAGTGATATAGAGTTTGGAAAAAACGCAGGCATGAAAACTATTTTTGTCGGACAGGGAAATGACTTGGCTGATGAAACTATTCCGTCACTTAGCTAGTACTTCCGTCATTACGGGCTTGACCCGTAATCTAAATTAAACCTGTCTTCATCTTTTCAATTTCTTGCATTACCTTTTCAGCTTCAGCTAGTTTTTCATCACCCAATTTTCTATTAGAATGTGAAAGCTCGTAAGCTTCTTTGGTTAGCTTTTCATACAGCTCTTGCAACTTTTGTAATGGTGTTTTCTTTTTAAAAATTCGAAACATCTTTTTGTTTACTAAACAGCCGACTAACCCAAATTGTTTTGAAAAACGAATTAACCAATCACTATTTCACTAATTAACTAACTTACGGCCAAACTACATTGTAGTCATCATCAAAAAGCGGAGCAAACTGTATCTCAGCTAATTTACCATTATCTAACCAAAAGTTGATGTCTAAATCTTCAGAACGAACTAGTTTATGGTCAGGAGTTTCTTTGGTAGATAAATCTTCTACGGTCAAATCTTTTAAGCCAAGTGTTTTAAGCGTATCTAACAACTCTTCTTCAGAAGAACCAATTAGACTCTCACCTTTGTAAGTAAACTCAGGAGAACTAACGGCAATGGCGACCAATTTCCAGTCATGCTCCTCTTCAAAAGAAGCTGAAAGTTCAAGGCTGTCATAGTGCCAACATTCTGCCTGACTTTCTTCATCATCTTCGTAAGCGTACTGTTCAATTTCACTAGGCTCACCTAATATTTTTTTTAGCTGTGGTCTGGTAATTCCAAACTTCACTTCGCCAATGCCTTCTCCGGCTACAATTTGTTTGTTTTTCATGTATGGTTTTATTTATTTAAAAATGCAGAATACATCCACACTAACTTTTCTTGTTCTCTAATATAATCACTCATTTGAGCATTTGTACCTTCATCATCATCGGCTGAAAGACTCAGCAAATGGCGTTGTTTTATTAAAAGTGTTTTAAATGAATCTAAGATGTTTTCTACTGCTTTATAGCCGTCATTTACAGAGCTACTTTCTTTTATTTGAGAAACATCGGCATAACCACTAAACTTATGTTGTGGAGTATGTCCAAGCGTTAAAATACGCTCAGCAACTTCATCAATTTTTAAAAATAAATCATTGTACAATTCTTCAAATTTTAAATGAAGCTCAAAAAACTTTTCTCCTTTAATATTCCAGTGATAGCCTCTCACGTTTTGGTAAAACATAGAATAATTAGCCAATAAGTCATTCAACAACTCTGCTAACTCCTTACTT
>CALALS010000124.1 GCA_937925525.1 uncultured Flavobacteriales bacterium
AGCATAAGTTTATTTCTATTTTAAGTAACGAAACTATTAAATTCAAATTGTGTTTGCGGTACAATGGTAGTTGTTTTTTAAACATTAAAATGTTAGTTGACCATTAAAAAGTCATTAAAAATGAGGGAAATAAAAAAGCCATCGGTTAGGATGGCTTTAACGTTATTATGATGTTGCTTTATGCATGGAATAATGTCATTACGACAAACCCGGCAACATATCCTATTAAAGCCAGCCAGGCAATTTTTTTAAGATACCAAAAGAATGATATTTTTTCCATTCCCATGGCAACAACACCTGCTGCTGAGCCAATGATAAGCATACTTCCACCTGTTCCGGCAGCGTAAGCTATATAGTGCCATATATAATTATCCATTGGAAATTGAGTCATGTCAAACATACCCATACTTGCCGCTACTAAAGGAACATTATCTATTATGGCAGAGCCCGCACCAAGCAACAATACAAAAATGTCATTGTCAATAGATTGTTGAACATCTTGCCCAAACTGGAATATCATTCCCAAAGATTCTAAAGCTGCTACGGTCATTAAAATTCCCAAGAAGAATAATATAGACGGCATTTCAATGTTTCCTAAAGCTCTAAAAGTTGGGCTGCTATGGTGGTGGCCAGATTCTACTTCATCCGAATCAGCTTCACTAATTGAGGTTAAGCTGAATTTTCTATTACTAATAATTTCAGCGGTTAATGAAACAATTGATAAGGATAGCATCATACCTACATAAGGCGGGAGGTGAGTAACTGTTTTAAATATAGGAACAAACACAATTAAACCTAAGCCTAAATAAAGCATGAGGGCTCCGTGCTTGTTTATTTTTTCTTCATTTCCATCAGAATTAAAAGTGCCTTTAAATGCAGGTAAAAAGCTTGCGATTAGGGTTGGTATAATCATACAAACTAATGAAGGAATAATTAAGAATTCAATTAGTTTTACGGTGCTTACTTTTTTGCCCATCCAAAGCATAGTAGTAGTGACATCACCGATTGGAGACCATGCACCACCTGCATTAGCAGCAATAATAATTAAGCCGGCAAACCAAATTCTATCATTACTGTCAGGTAATAATTTTCTTAAAATGGTGATTAAAACAATAGTGGCTGTTAAGTTATCAATGATTGCAGAAAGGATAAAACCTAAAAAGCATACTAACCAAAGTAGTGTTCTTTTTTTATTTGTTTTTATAAAGCTTTTGATAGTAGCAAATCCATTGAAATTGTCAATGATTTCTACGATTGTCATTGCTCCGATAAGGAAAATTAATATTTCACAAGTTTTTCCAAAATGATGTAAAAGCGTGCTCTCCATTGTATGGAGCTTATCTTCATGAGAGAAAGAAGCAAAGCCATCTATCATGCTGCTTGCATGAGAGTCAAACCACCCTGTGAAATCATCAAGTCCAAAAGCTATTCCTGCCCAGGCTAAAGCCATCATTAAAAGAGCAGGTATAAGTTTGTCTATTTTAAGACTGTGTTCTATGGTTATGGCAAAGTAACCAAGAATAAATACTGCGACAATAAAAATTTCCATAGTTTATAAGGTTGGTTTTACATTAATTGTTTAAGTGCAATTTCAAA
>CALALS010000125.1 GCA_937925525.1 uncultured Flavobacteriales bacterium
ACAAAATTAATAACCACACCACTAAATACGTGAGTTCCGTGAAATCCTGTGATAAAGAAAAAGAAATCAGCAAATAAAGGAACACCGTACTCATTAACTTCAAGGTTTGCTCCCTGAATAATGCTACCGCTCATAATAGCTTCTTTAGCAGCGTCACCGGTTAAAATAAATTGCTGAACTTCTTCAGATCCAATTGCTAAGCCATTCCCCATTGCACGAAGAGCCTGAGGAAGTTGTACGGAAGCTTCTCCGGTAATTCCTACAATATGAGCATGCTGATGACCAACATGAGAATGACCAAAATACTCTCCGGCTTCAGCAGCTGCAATTGACGAGCCGTCCGATAAAGCCAGCGTAAAGTCTCCGGCTAAATGCGCTATGGTTCCGTCAGCCATTTGTAAAGCTCCTTCTGCTGTTCCGTGTATAAAATGATACCACTCCCAGGCTTGTGAACCAACGAATATTAATCCTCCAACAATAGTTAATCCCAACCAAAGTATTACACTTTTTCTATTCATTCTATGTCCGGCTTCTACAGCCAATACCATGGTAACAGAACTCATGATAAGTATGAATGTCATTAATGCTACATAAAGTAGTGGGTGATGACCGTGTAAAAACGGGAAGTGTGTAAATACATTTTCGGCTACCGGCCAAATATCAGAAAAACGATGACGGAAAAAACCGTAAGAAACTAAGAATCCGGAAAAGGTTAAGGCATCAGAGATTAGGAAGAACCACATCATCATTTTACCATAACTAATGCCAAATGGAGACTCTCCGCCTCCCCAAATTTTTTCAGTGTCTAAAGATTCTGTTTGATGTCCCATAAAAACTAAATTATGCTACAAATGTTAAAAATAAATAAATATATATCCATAGTCCGTCCATAAAATGCCAGTATATGGAACAGAGTTGCAAACCTAATAAATTTTTTGAGTTATATTTATGCTTATGCGAATTTAGAATGGAAATAATTAAGGCTATAAACCCACCGACCAAATGAGCCAAGTGCACAGCTGTTAGCACATATAAGTAAGAACTTGCCGGTGTACTTTCAGCTCCTGTAAAAAAATAACCCAAATCTACCAGTTGACCCCAGCCGATGAATTGGCAAACGGCAAAACCAACTCCAAATATTAAAGAACCATATAAATACTGCTTAACACCCGAGTAATTATCTTTTTTTGCTGATTTATTTGCCAAGATAAACATTACACTGCTGCCGATAAGCAAAATAGTACTTAACGTAAAAATGGTAGGTAACTGAATATGTTCCCAGCCTGGATCGGCCATTCTTACAAGTACTGCACTTGTTAAGCCACCGAAAAACATAATTATACTTACTATGCCCAGCCAAAGTAATGGTTTAGCTGTTTTTCTTCTATGCTCTTCTTTAAATCCTTGTTTATCCAATGTGGTAGTAATCATTAAATTTT
>CALALS010000126.1 GCA_937925525.1 uncultured Flavobacteriales bacterium
AATCAGCCAATCCAAAACTTACTATATCAGACGTTAATAAAAATAAATCTGCAAATTTTAATATTAATTCATGGTCTTTAAAAAAAAAAAAAAACTTAATATCACTACAAGTGTTAAGTTGTCTGCATAACTCTTCTACTTTTCTTCTTTCAGGTCCATCTCCAATCATAATAAGCTTAGCAGGCATTTTTGCTTTTACCTTGCTAAATACTTTTACTATATCTTCCACTCTTTTTACCGGTCTGAAATTAGATATGTGGATGAGTAAACGCTCATTATTTGGAGTCAATTCTTTTCGTATTTTTTCTATTTCTTCTTTTGAATGATTGTTTTCAAAGCATACAAAGTTTGGAATTACTTTAATGCCATTTTCTATACTAAAATGTTTAAGCGTATCATTCCTTAAACTTTCTGAAACGGCAGTAACCGCATCAGAATTTTTAATGGCAAAAGTAATTACGGGTTCAAAGGATGCATCTTTTCCCACTAAGGTAATGTCTGTGCCGTGAAGTGTTGTTATAAAGGGTAATCTTTTTCCTCTTGATTTTAAAATTTCCCTTGCCATGTAGGCAGCCGAAGCATGTGGAATGGCATAATGAACATGTAACAAATCTAGGTTTTCGTAGAGCGCTACATCTACAATTTTACTGGTTAATACCAATTCGTAAGGTTGATAGTCAAATAAAGGATAGTCACTAACTGTCACTTCATGGTAAAAAATATTTTTTTGAAATGTGGCTAACCGAATAGGCTGTTTATAGGTGATAAAATGAACCTGATGACCTTTTGATGCCAGAGCTTTTCCTAATTCTGTGGCTACAACTCCACTTCCTCCATAAGTTGGGTAACAAACTATTCCTATTCTCATCGTTTTAATTTCTTGATGAAAGTAAACATATTCTGTTTAATTGATTTGTTTACTTTGTTTAATTGCATCGTAAATCACTTTTTGAATATTAGTTCTAATATTCATCTTTACTAATTTACTGTTTTCTGCTGAAGGGTAAACTCTATTAGAAAGAAATACATATACTACTCTTTCGTCCGGATCGGCCCAGGTAATAGTTCCTGTAAATCCTGAATGTCCAAAGCTATTTGGTGAAATGCTATCGCATGTGGGACCGCCACCTTCTGCAACAGGTTTGTCAAAACCAGCTGCACGCCTGTTGGTCTCACAAAACTGACAACTTGTGTATTGTTGTATTACTTCTTTTGACAAATATTGCTTTCCGGCATATTCTCCTTCATTTATTAACATATACATTAACTTTCCTAAATCATTTGCATTGGAAAATAATCCTGCATGTCCTCCCACACCTCCTAGCATTGCGGCTCCTGGGTCGTGTACATATCCGTGAACAGTTTCTTTTCTAAAATAAGTATCATTTTCAGTTGGTGTAATTTGTTCTTTTGGAAACTTTTGAAGCGGTAAATAGGTAGTATGCCATATTCCCAGTGGTTCATAAAACTCTTTTGTAGCAACTTCGTTTATTGC
>CALALS010000127.1 GCA_937925525.1 uncultured Flavobacteriales bacterium
GAACAAGGTCGGAGATGCAAAAAGCATGATCGATGATGTTCTGAACAAGGTCGGAGATGTAAAAAGCATCTCCGATGATGCAAAAAACATGTCAGAGGATGCAAAAAGCATGACAAATTGTCATTTTCTAGGGTAAACGCTCTTTATACAGGAATTTTTTAGAGATAGACTCATAAGGACGGAAAACATAATAGGTTTCGCCCTCCATTACCTTTATTTCTTCGGCATATTTGTTAAACAGCTTAAACTCATTTACCACTTCGCCTGTTGCCCAGCTAATTTCTTTTAGCCTGTAATAGCCGTCTTTTAAGAAAACGGCATATATTTTTTGGGTAATTTCATCCATCAGCATTTGTTGTTTCCACTTCTCTCCTCCCGAAGTATGATGAAAATCTATTGCTGCTTCGTTTACCAGCAACGTATCATCTACAAACTTTTGCAGCTTTTTTTCATAAAAGTTAAACAGGCAAAGCGTGTCGTCTTTAATAAACATGGGCGCATACATTTTTTCATAAAGAAAGTCGGAAGAAAAACCCGTCATGGCTGCTGCTACATCGTATTTATCAAAACCGGGCATCCGTCTTGCCAAACGCATGGCGTAAGCCTTTTCGGCATTGGTTAAGTTATAATATTCAAAATGATATTGCCAGTCCTGGTCTTCGTCTATTACTTCTTTAATAGTGGTAACGGAAGTATCGGAAACGTTGTACATAAAATACTTTAATCTGGGCAGATTTCTATAAATATCAGAAAACAAAATACGGCCGGGCAAGGTATCTAAGCAAGGTTTTACCAACGATTGAAATTGGTCTAACGGAATTTTAGCCATGTACATATCTTCTCCTTCAATCACCACTCTGTAAACAGCATTTTTGCATACTAAATTAATGTAGCCCGCATAATCTCTATACAGTTCAACTGCTTCGGCATCTACTTTTACTTTGGTTAGTATTTTTTCGGTTTTATCTACCAGTAACAATTCGCTTCCTTTGTTTAGCCTTCTTTCATAGGCAAGAAAAACCATCTTATCTTCAAAAAACTCATAGTCGGAAATACTAATTCTGGGGCTTTTAAAAACGGTATCGGGCGCATATTCTTTGGGGTTAACCACAAAACCCGTATCTAATAAATATGCTTTTTGTTGAAGTGAAAAATTAAGCACTAAAGTGTCCGGTGAATTGGCATCCGTCTTTAACTGGTAGTATTGAGTTTCGTAACTAATGTGCGAAATAGTGAGTTTATAGTTGGTTCCTCTCCATACTCTAAACTCAAAGCTACCGTCTTTTTGAGATTGAACGATAAAGTTTTCACGCACCGTAATATGTGCGTTTTCTATGGGTTTTAGGTTTTCAGAAACCTTACCTTTTACCACAATACGCTCGCTTTGAGCAACGATAAAGCTGCTGCAAAACACAAATGATATGATAATGAGAAAGCGGTGCAAATTACTTTTTAAGTGAGATGAAGTAATTTGTATTTTCCATAATTAGAGATGACTAAACTTTATAAACCCAGCCGTGCGTATCTTTTCCTTTACCTCTCTTGATATCATCTAAGGTATAAGCAAATCGGGTGGAGTATTCTCTGTCTTTTACAGGAATTAAGTCGTATTCTTTACCGTTACAATAAATCGATTTAATGTAAGCAATGTTAGCAGCCGTGCCACAACCAAAGGCATCTTGTAGCTGACCTCTTTCATGTGCCAGTATTACTTCATCCACAGAAACGGGACGTTCCTGAACTTCCATCCCTAAATCTTTAGCAATGGTAAGCACGCTATCTCTGGTAATACCTGCAAGCGTTGTTTTCTTTTCTAAAGAAGGAGTAATTAAAACACCATCAATCACAAACATAATGTTCATGGTTCCTGCTTCTTCAATATACTTGTGCTCTTTGGCATCTGTCCATACTAACTGATGAAAACCGTCTTGTTGGGCTTTCATGGCAGGATATAGCGCAGCTGCATAGTTTCCGGCAGCTTTGGCATAACCTACACCGCCTTCGGCAGCTCTTGTAAAATGTCTTTCTACTTTTACTTTCACCGGCTCGGAATAGTATGCACCCACAGGAGCCGTAAAAATGATAAACTTATATTCGGTAGCGGGTTTAACGCCTAAAAATGCTTCTGAAGCAAATAAGAACGGACGAATATATAAGCCACTTCCTTCTGTTGTCGGAATCCGTTTCTTATCTATTCTTAATAATTCGGTTAAACCATTCATAAAAACATCATGAGGAACTTCTGCCATACACAAACGCTCCGCAGAACGATTCATTCTTTTCCAGTTTTCTTCCGGACGGAATAACAAAATTTCACCTGCATCATTTTTATAAGCTTTCATTCCTTCAAACAAAGCCTGTCCGTAATGCAAGGCAACCATAGATGGTGCAAACTCTATTTTACCGTAAGGCAAAATTTGAAGATTACTCCATTCTCCGTTTTTATAGTCTGCCATAAACATGTGGTCAGAGAATACTTTACCAAACTTGATGTCGTTAAAATCTACTTCAGAGATTCTGGATTTATCAGCTTTAGTAATTGAAATATTGCTTATTACGTCTGTTGTCATATCTT
>CALALS010000128.1 GCA_937925525.1 uncultured Flavobacteriales bacterium
GCAGTTATTTTTTACCACAATGGTAGAGAGTTTCAAGCTTACAGATACACAGAAAATGATGTAACAGAATATTTTGATGAAACAGGTAAAAACCTAAGAAAAGCTTTTTTACAGTCTCCGCTTAAGTTTGGGGTATTAACATCGGGTTATACATTAAAACGCTTTCACCCAGTTCAAAAAATAAACAAGCCTCACTATGGCACCGATTATGCCGCACCAACAGGAACGCCAATTTTAGCCACTGGTGATGGAAAAGTTATAGAATCTGCTTTTAAAAAATACAACGGAAATTACGTGAAAATTAAACATAATGGGGTTTACACAACCCAGTATTTACATATGAGCAAAAGAGCTGTTAAAGCAGGCGATTTTGTTAAACAAGGAGAAGTAATTGGGTATGTAGGTAGCACGGGACTTGCTACGGGACCTCATGTATGTTACCGCTTTTGGAAAAACAATTCACAGGTTGATCATAGAAAAGAAGAAATTCCTTCAGCTGAACCAGTAAAAGATATTGCCACTTTTCAAAAAACTATTGCCCCTTACCAAAGTAAACTTAAGCCATCTTTACCTCTTTAGAAATCTTATTTCCTTAATTTTGTAGGCAAATGGTAAAAATTGCCAACATAGAGTTAGGAGAATTTCCTTTGTTGCTAGCGCCAATGGAAGACGTTAGCGACCCGCCTTTCCGAAAACTTTGTAAAGAAAACGGTGCAGATTTAATGTACACTGAGTTCATTTCTTCAGAAGGTTTAATTAGAGATGCTGCAAAAAGCAGAATGAAACTCGACATTTTTGAATACGAAAGACCCATTGGAATTCAAATTTTTGGTAGCGACATTGATTCTATGAAGCAAGCAACCGAAATCACAACTGAGGCAAATCCTGATATTGTTGATATAAACTATGGTTGTCCGGTAAAAAAAGTAGCATGCAAAGGTGCCGGTGCCGGTATTTTACAAGACATTCCAAAAATGGTTTCGCTCACTGCCGAAATAGTTAAGTCAACACACCTTCCTGTTACGGTTAAAACAAGATTGGGCTGGGACGAAAGCACAAAATATATTGTAGAAGTAGCCGAAAGGCTCCAAGATGTTGGAATAAAAGCAATTTCTATTCATGGAAGAACCAGAAAGCAAATGTATAAAGGCGAAGCAGACTGGACGCTAATTGGAGAAGTAAAAAACAATCCTAGAATGCATATTCCTGTTTTTGGAAACGGTGATATTGACACGCCCGAAAAAGCCTTGGAAATGAAAAACAAATTTGGGGTGGATGGAGTGATGATTGGTAGAGCAAGTATTGGCTATCCATGGATATTTAATGAAATAAAACACTTTTTAAAAACAGGTTTACATTTACCAAAACCAACATTAGCAGATAGAGTTAAAGCAGCAAAACGACATTTACAAATGAGTGTGGAGTGGAAAGGAGAACATACTGGGATTGTTGAAATGAGAAGACATTACGTGCAATATTTTAGAGGCATTCCAAATTTTAAAGATTACCGAATTACCTTAGTTACTTC
>CALALS010000129.1 GCA_937925525.1 uncultured Flavobacteriales bacterium
AAAAGTCTGAACATCTTATTTTAACTTTGGTTAAATTTTTCTCTCACAAGCATCCTCACATGAGTAAAAATAGTAATAAATTAGTTTGATTATCTATTTTCATGCCTGCGTAGGCAGGCATCCAGCTATCTTAAATCATTTTACATGGATTCCTGCCTTCGCAGGAATGGTGTTAGTGGGAGTTTCTAGCTTAAATTCGCTGAGCTTCGTTTCCTGCCGGAGTTTATACTGAAGGTAGTAAATGTGCAGGAATGACGAACAGAGAAGCGTGCGTCTCCTTCCAAAAGTCTAATTAAGCGAAAAGTTCGTGCTCATCGGCCAAAGTTTGGCTTAATTAAGCGAAAACTTCGCCCTAATTGCCGAAAGTTTCGGTCTTTTATGCGAAAGTTTGGGTTAAATTGGCGAATGTTTCGCCCTCTTTGACGAAAACTTGGGTCTCTTTACCGAAAACTTCGCCCTAATTAGCGAAAGCTTCGGTCTCGTCACCGAAAGTTTGGGTGAAATTGCCGAAACCTTCGGTTCTTCCGATACTTTTTTCGCCCTTTTCAATGCTTTTTTCGGCAATTTAATGGTTCGGTTCGCTAAAATGCACCAAATCAACAGCAACTTTGAGCTTCTACATCTTCTCTTCCACTTTCTTTACCAGCTCGTCCACTATTTTATCGGTCTCTTCACGGATGGCGATAGCCTCTTTTGATTTTGCTTCGGCATAGGCTTTGTCGGCCAGCCCAACGGCATTTATTCTTACGTTTAAGTAAGCACCCGTTACGGCAGTTCGCACACACAGCGCACCTACACCCGCATCGGAAATAGAACTTGGTAATCCTATTTCTACCATTTTGGCAATCAGTTCTAATGAAGCATGTGAGGTTTTCATCACCGCCAGCGGAATTTCAATGGCATATTTGGTAGCATCCTCAATGGCTTGTTTACGTTTAGCTTTTTGCTCGTCCGTATCTTTTGGCAAGCCAAAAGCATCCATAATTTTGTTAAACGCATTGGTATCTTCATCCACCAAACGAATGAGTTCGTTTTTCAGTTGTTGACCTTTTACCGCCCAGTCAGAATACATTTCCCACTTATCGTCCCAGCCTCTTTTATGTGCAGAAAGATTGGCTACCATAGTTCCTAACGAAACGCCCAAAGCGCCCACATAAGCAGAAACTGAGCCACCACCGGGTGCAGGAAATTCAGAAGCGGTAGTTTCAGCAAAGTCAACCAAATCTTTTTTAACCAATAGCTTTTGGCTGCTGTCTTCAATCATGTATTCAATAATTCGCTCTCTGGGGTTAAAAGGCGCCAGCTCATCCAATCCTAACGACTTAATAGCAATCTTTATCTTTTCTTCATCAGCAACACCCAACGAGCGTTCTTGCTTTTTCAAAAAGTATTCGCCTGCATCCAGCATGGCTTTTAGCGGAACAAGTCCTACCAACTCAGAACCCGTTACTCTTATTCCTCTTTCTCGGGCTTGTTTATCTGCCTCTTCAAAAGCCACATGAATAGGCGTAATGCTAATATTCGTTAAGTTTAACGAAAGCTGTGCAATGCCGTACTCTTCAATGAACCAACCGATACCTTTCACCGCTTTAAGCGTTCCGGGAATTCTCACCGGCTCACCGTTTTCATCGTTTACTACTTTACCCGTTAATGGATTGCCTTCACGCTTTACACGGCCGGCTTCTCTTATATCAAAAGCAATGGCATTGGCACGTCTGGTAGAAGTTGTATTTAAATTGATGTTATAGGCTACTAAAAAGTCTCTGGCGCTAATGGCAGTTGCACCAGTCTTAGCTGTTTTATCGTTCCACTCCGCAGGACCAAAATCCGGTTTCCATTCAGGTTTTATTAGCTTTTTAGATAAGCCTTCGTATTCTCCCGAACGGCAATTCGCCAGGTTTCTTCTCTTTTCTTCAGTGGCTGCGTTCTCATAAAAATAACCCGGTATGCCTAATTCTTTTCCTACTCTCTCTCCAACTTTTCGGGCTACCTCAACGGCTTCATCCATCGTCATATTGGCAATGGGAACAAACGGGCAAACATCGGTAGCGCCCATTCTCGGGTGTTCACCTTTGTGTTTACTCATGTCTATTAATTCAGCAGCAGTTTTAATCAATAAAAAAGCGGCTTCAGCAACTTTGTCAGGCTCGCCTACAAACGTAATTACTGTTCTGTTGGTGGCTTTACCCGGGTCAACGTTTAACAGCTTTACCCCTTCAACCGTTTCTACTACAGAAGCTATTTTGTTAATCTTTGCCGTATCTCGTCCTTCGCTAATATTAGGAACACACTCTAAAATTTTCTTTTGCATGACTAAAAATTTATGGGTACAAAACTAAAAAAGCTCCGAAGTATTTCGGAGCTTTTGCTGTATTTTCTGAAAACTATTTCTTTTTGTTGAGTTTGTTTTCGTAAGGTTCTTCTTCTTTTTTCTCTTCACCTTCAGGCTTTGTTTCTTCCTTAGGTTTTTCAAGATTATTCTTCTGTTCTTGCTCTTGTTGTTGAAGATCAAGTTGTTCTTTTTCTTCCACCTCAGGCTTAGCTTTAAATTTATACACTAGCATAATTTCATGGCTACCACTAGAGTAAGGTTTTACTTTACCCATATTAAATTCATACGCATAGCCAAGTTTTAAGCCGTCAGCAATTTGAAAGTTAAGCATGATAAGTAAGTCTTTGCTTGTTCTAAAACCCAAACCTCCGGCATATTTATCATCATAATGTAAAATGGCGTTTAAATCTGCCTGAACAGGAGCTCCTGCAGCATACTTTATTAAAGTAGCAGCTTCCAATTTCATTTCCCAGTTAATCTTGTAGTAATATCCACCATTTAAATAATAGTGAAAGTTTTTGGTATCAAAACTAGATTTACCTTCATAGTCAGTAGAGAAAACTATTTCGTTACGCATTAAGTTAGGAATGGCTAAACCCACATAGTATTTATCTTTCTTTTGATAGAAAGTGGAAAACCTAAAGTTAGGTGTAGCGAATGTAGGTGTATTCCCTGCAAATAATGGG
>CALALS010000130.1 GCA_937925525.1 uncultured Flavobacteriales bacterium
CTCCACGGCTTGTGAAATATCATACCTATCGACATAATCTCCGAAAACGTTTTTTGTGTTCTTATCTTTTAGTTCGATAGGTGTACCTGTGAATCCAATATATGTAGCATTAGGTAAAGCATCTCTGAGATATTTTGCAAGTCCGTATGTTACCTTAGTCCCAACCGTTTCATTTGTGCCCTCTTCTTTTATCTCTTTAAACCTTGCTTCAAATCCATATTGACTTCTGTGTGCTTCATCAACTATGACAACAATATTTCTTCTATCCGATAGTTCTTCATAAACGGATTTTTCTTCATCCGGAGCAAACTTCTGTATAGTGCTGAATACAATTCCTCCGCTTGCAACCCTCAACAGCTCCTTTACATGCTTCATATTTTCAGCTTGCACTGGCTCTTGTCTTAATAGCTGCTTTGATGAGGCAAATGTATCAAATAACTGCTGGTCGAGATCATTCCTGTCAGTAATAACAAGTATCGTAGGATTATGCATCTCTTCGGATGTGATAAGCTTTCCGGCATAAAATACCATCGAAAGACTCTTGCCTGAACCTTGTGTGTGCCAAATGACTCCGCCCTTTCTGTTACCGCCTTCTTTCGATGCATCAATAGTTGAATTCACGGCTTTATTTACAGCGTAATACTGATGATATGCGGTAAGTATCTTAATTGTCTCAACCTCTGCAAGCCCTGTTCGAGGATCAGTCTTTTTAATCTCCTCGAATAGCACAAAATTCTTAATAAGGTCAAGAAGTGTCGTTTTATTGAACATTCCCTTTATAAGAGTTTCAATCTGGGGAATGAATCTTGAAGCTTCCTTATCACCATCTATACTCTTCCACGACATGAAACGGCTCTGGTCAGCTGAAAGACTTCCGGCTTTTGCTTCATGTCCATCTGAAATAACGCATATCTCATTAAATGTAAAAAGTGACGGTGTGATTGCTTTGTAAGACTGTAATTTTTTATATGCCTTTTCAATCGTTGCGTTTTCATCAAGTGCATTCTTCAGCTCAATTAAAACAAGAGGAATACCGTTTATAAAAAGAAGTACATCTGTTCTTATATTCTGATTCTTCTCAGTTATGATGTATTGGTTAACAGCAAGGTACTCATTGTTATCAGGATTATCGAAGTCAATCAATGCAACTTCGTAACTCCTGTCAAAACCATCCTCCTGGTAAGAAACTTTGACCTTTTCTGTAAGATATGTATGGAATGTCTTATTGTTTTCAATCAGGTTAGGTGTATTAATGCGATCTAATTTCTTTATTGCCTCTTCCCTATACTCCTCCGGTATGTCGGGGTTTATTTTCTCGACTGCTCGCCTTAACCTATTCAAAAGAAGTATCTGCTCATAGCTCTCTCTTTCCGAATGTTCGGCTGTAGGTGCTATCTCTACTCCATTAACATAATCCCAACCTAGAGATTGAAGGATTTCGATAGAAAGGTATTCAATATGATTTTCGGTAATAGGTTTCATTACATTTTCACCCTCACCTCTCCGCTCATTAGCTTTGGAAGAAGCACGTCTCGTAGATTGGTTAAAGTTTGTATTTCACTTAGATTATGTTTGATCTTACTAAAAAATGGAGTAACAGTAATGTTGAATTTCTTAAAACTATCAATAGTTGGCGTTATCAATTCAGTATTTTTTAAGTCGGACTGAGTCATTAATGGCTGTGTGCTTCCAACATTAAAGCTCTCATAATCCATTCTTTTCATATAGAAATAAATCGGATAAAAATAAAAGTCTTTTTTATGTTTTATAATTAAAACATTATCTGTTATCCAAACTTTCTCATTTGATATAACAACTTTTCCTAAAGTTCCAACTCTTCCAGTTAAAATTACTTTATCACTATATAAGTAATTATTGGTTTTTCCTATTTCACCATTTGCTCCAAGTACTTTATAAAGTCCATCATCTTTAAAATCATTTCTCTTTAAACCCTTTCCAGTTGTTACATCGGCAAATTCACTAAAGGACAATATCTCCCACTCTTCCTCTGCCTCCTCAATGAACCATTGCCTGAATAATGTCTCGGCTGTTTGTTCAAGTGTTTCGTTTTGCTTATGAAGAAGTTCTATCTTATCATCTAAACTGGACAATATTTTCACAATACTATCCATTTCTTCTATATTAGATGGTAACAACACAGGGAAACCTCTTAAAAAACCCAATGTAATATATGGTTGACTGGTTCCACTTTTATTTGAATCTATTATAAACTTTCCTAATCTTGAATTAATAAAATAATATAACCATTGTGCCTTTAACCTATCATAAACTTTAAATAATCCAACATTCTTTACAGCATAATCTGGATTTTTCTCTTTCTCTAAATAACAAAATCCGCAATACTCTCCAATCATGCTAATAATTACATCCCATTGATTAACCTGGCTTCTTTTATTAATTTCATCAAAATCTAATTGGCTTATGAAATATGCTTTATCGAAGTCAATCTTCGAACCCTTAATATGTTTTGATGTAATTAAAAATTTCCCTGACTCCTTTCTTTTAGGACTATCATGGGTTCCATCAGTTATTCTTGAGCAATAATCACTTGCTGAAATAAAATTCCAGCCCTCAGGAATCTTTCCATATGGTGTTTCTTTGAAACTCATTTAAATATCCAATTTTAAAATGTTTTCTATAATACTTTTATTCAATTCCTCCTCCTGCCTCATCTGCTCTTCCAGTTCCGACTTTAGGCTTGTGAACTTCTCTTCAAAATTGAAATCATCTTCCTCATCTGCCAGCCCTACAAAACGTCCCGGAGTTAAAACAAAATTGAGCTTCTCCACTTCCTCGATAGATGCACTTTTACAGAATCCTGCTATGTCTTCATAGCTTCCATCCTTATTCCTCCAGTTATGATATATATTTGCAATATCCGCTATATCCTTTTCTGATAAATCCCGGTTCCTTCGGTCTATCATAAAGCCCATGTTCCTGGCATCGATGAATAGAATTTCGTTTTGCCTGTTTCGGAATTTACCATTTGCTTTGCTCCTTGAAAGTATCCATAGGCAAGCCGGTATCTGTGTATTAAGAAAAAGTTTCGGCGGAAGATTCACTATACAGTCAACAAGATTTGCCTTTATCATCGCCTTTCTAATCTCTCCCTCGTTGCTCGTCTGTGATGTAAGGGATCCTTTTGATAAAACTACTCCTGCTGTACCATTAGGAGCAAGATGGTATATTATATGCATTAGCCAGGCGTAGTTAGCATTATTAACCGGCGGCGGAAGCTTTTTTCCCAGCACATCCCACCTTGCATCATCTCTTAACATATTACCGCTCCAGTCTCCATCATTAAAAGGCGGGTTAGCTAAAATGAAATCTGCTTTCAAATCTTTATGCAAATCATTTAAAAAGCTTCCTTCATTATTCCACTTCACATTACTGCTGTCTATTGTCCTGATTGATAAATTCATCTTACATAGTCTCCAGGTCGTCTGGTTGCTCTCCTGACCGTATATTGCAATCCTATCTGAAGGATTTAAAGCTAGTTTCTTTCCGTTACTTTTCTTGTAGTGGTCACTATGGGCATTAACAAACTTTTCACTTTGAACGAACATTCCCCCGGAACCACAACAAGGATCAAAGACTCTTCCTTCATAAGGTTCAATCAATTCAACAAGCAATCTTACAACGCTGGTTGGAGTATAAAATTGACCTGCCTTTTTTTTTTTTTTTAATGCAAATTGCTCAAGAAAGTATTCATAAATTTTATCGAGCTGGTCGTTGCTTTTAGTTTCACTTTTTTCATATCCTCTGGGCAAAACTCCTCTTAATGATTCATTATCTTTCTCAATCCAATCCATTGCATCATCTATGTCTTTACCAATTGATGGAAGCTTCGCTCTGCCCTGTAAGTATTTCCACCTAGCCTTCTCCGGTACAAAGAATATTTTCTCAGCTTTATACTCATCCTTATCTTCTGGATCAGCACCGGCATACTCTCCTTCACCTTTCTCAAGCTTCTCTCTCAGTTCTTCATATGCATCTGATATATATTTCAAAAAGATTAACCCTAAGGCTATATGTTTGTACTCAGCTGCATCAATGTTCTTCTTTAGTTTGTTTGCCGCACCCCAAAGCTTCTTTACCAAAGACTCTTCTTTAGGTTCTTTTTTATTACTTTTTGTCAATTTTTGTGTGTTTAATAAAGGAAGTTGTTCTATAAATAATAGGAATTTACGAAAAATAAAATTAAATAAGGATAGGTTTAAATGTTATAATCTTGTTAGTTGAGCCCAATTTGTAAACCAGACATATTTATATCACAAAATCCCCATTAATTACCATTTTTAGTAATCTTTGACCATAAATTTGTATTTCTTTTGTTTAAACTAAAATTGGCAAGTAAGATCCAGAGGTGAGGACTAATGGAAAGTAGTAATTATGTGCATTCTAATAATTTTTGAAATCTAATGTGTTAATTTAGGATCTTTATGTAGAACATTTTATTAAGTTCTTAATTTATTTTTACAATTTTCGTACTTAATTATTTTTTTTAGAATCGACAAATATTTCCTTCTTTCCAACAAACCATTTGCACCACCATTGACTAAATAACTTATCACATCGACTAAATCTTTTTCAGCAATAAAATTAAAATCAATTGTCCCATAAGTTTTTTCATTTTCATTTTTATATTTATACTTTATAATCTTTTTTGGAAATGAAGGATTGTTTTTTTTAACCCAGCTTGGCGATGAGCTAGAAGGTTTCCATATCTTCCCAACTGAAAGTTTTTTACCTTGGTTCCAAAACCAACCAGCAGTATTAAAAACATGAAACAAGTCTTCTTCAATGATATTATAATCATTTACAAAATCTAAATTGGTCCCAGAATCCTGATTGTAAAATGCAGTATATATTTTATAATTATCCATATGTGTCAGTTGCATTGCTCCTCTACCTATATAAGGTTTATATTCTTTGGAAGTATCATACTCAGTTGTTGTTTTAAACCTATCTGTTTCATGATAAATTTGTGCTAAGAAATGAATTTTATGTATGCATTTTACTATACCGAATTTTAAGAATGTGGAATTAAGTTGCCTCAAAACAGATTTAGAAGAATTGTCTTTTAATTTGCAGTTTTTTGCATAAAAGAGTTTTGTGCTAATATTTTTACTTTTGGGATTATCACTTCTCCGTAACTCAAAAATAATTTTTTCGAATTCTTTTAATTCAATATCTCTGTTACAAAAACAATTATTGTTTTCAATATTTTCTCTAATATTATTATCAATATGCGTAAGCTTATTTTTTACTAAACCTGACGAACTAGCCTCAACAGTTATACTTCTTCTAAAATAATAGCCAAATTTTGGCTCAGTAATGATTATAATAAAAGTCAAATCTACATGATTATATAATTCAAATATATTCGATGGTGAATTGGGTATTATAACTTCAAAATTTGCTTCGTAAAAAGAAAAATTTTCCGGTGAATATTTAGAACTTTTGTTAGCCGTTTTCTTATGACCTTTTAATTCAACTTCAACTTTATCAATTTTACCATTTACATTAATAAATACAGTCAGAGGAATAATATTATAACTTTCTTTCTTTATAATTTCCTTATTAAAGTTTGGATAAACATTGATATCCTCTATTGTTGGAAATACAACTTCTTTCTCTGGAGTTTTGATTAGTTCCCACGGACTTTCATACCCAAACTTATCTGAAAACTCAAAAATGCTTTTTCCCATAATTTATTCAGTCTTTAAGCGTTCTAAAAGACGTCCATCACTACCAAAAGATTTTACCTCACTTTCGCAACAAGGCAATCCCTTCTCATCTTTCAAATAAGTTGATTCCGCTTGAATTATAGTAAGAGAGGAAGGTACTCTTGTTTTCCATGTTCCTTCAACTACTATTTCATCTTGATCCTGCAATTCATTCAGTAATGATACATACCTGTCATCCTCTACATCTGGAACTAAGTCTTCATTATTATAAATTTCACCTGTTTCCAAGTACCACATTATAGCCTTTTCAAACTGGGGACGTACTGGGACTAAAACTTTTGCCATGCCACTCTGTAAAAACGCTTCAAAAATCGGATCATCATGTTTTGTTTGAAGTAACGCCGGCCAATGACATTTTGAATTATAATAGTATGGATAGAATACATAGCTGAAGATTTCCCAATGAAGAGCTGTTTCGAAAAACTTGATAAATTCCGCATACTTTTCTAATGCTTCATTTTGAACTACATCTGGAATGGTGGCTTCTATTTCTTCACAATCGGTTTTACATTCATATTTTTTACACTCATAGAAACTCTTCCCTAATTCGTAGCAATACGGCTTGCTCATCATTTCAATACAGATTCTTTTTAATTCCCTTTCTTCAATTAATCTGTTCATGGCAGGATTGCTGTAATTTTCACTCTCACTTTGATCTGATTCAGCTTCTTTTGCGGCCTGTTGTAGTTTTAGTTCTTCATTATATTTATTTAGTTTTGTCTGGTATGCTTGCTGCAAGATAGTCAATGTCTCAGACTGCCAAGCTAAGTATAGTTCTGGACTTGAAATACATCTTACCTTAAATGAACCACTATATTTGAATACTTTTCTGTAAGAAATCGAGAAAGGTATTGCTCCGGCTATGTTTGGATTAAAATCTTCATTAATGTTAAAGTTATCTGTTGTTCTCCCTCCTCTATATTCTCCTCTGTTAATTTCCCTTCCTCCAATAGAAATTTTTAAATACGCTTTCGGCTCACTATCCAATATGTTTTGAGCTCTCCATTCGAAACTACCTAAACCAATGATTACGTCAGCAACAAAACCATCTGGAATAATTATATTATTTTGTGTGTCTGTTTTAGTATAAGTTACATGCTCAGTACTAGCACCAAAGCTTACATCAAGAAATTTTTCCTCAACTTGGTATCGACTTATATTTACTCCATAATATGATGAAGCGTTTTGCACTTTGTCATTGTTTACGCTATTAGAATCAGTTATTCCAAATTCAGCTAAGGTCTTTGGCGGTATTGAAGTACTTTGTTCTGTTTCAGCGGTTTTGTTTTTCCACTGCATGGCTTTAATGTACAATCTTGCAGGAGTCGGAACGCTTACTTCAAGTAACAAGCGCCTCCCGTAGTTTACTAACTGGTTGTCGTATACTTTATCTACCCATCGGAAGACTCCTGTAACATGTTCTTTACCTTCACGATTGTCAAAACCGTGTTTATTGTTTTCTTCAAACTCTTTAATCATTTTGTAGGTCCGCTTTTCAGTAATCTTTTGAACTACTCTTTCAAGTGCTCTCTCTGTTATATCCTTGGCATAATTTTTTGCTTCAGTATTTGAAAGTGAAGAAGAATTATTGCTTGTATAGCCGGTGCTAATATTAGCTGTAAGGTTAGAAACTCCCGTTTCTTTAGTAACTGTAACAGAACCGCTTAGATTGAATGATTTATCCTTTTTAAGTTCGTTTGCGACCTCAGAACTTAATTCGTTTCGTTCTGCAGTCGTCGTATCGTTTAAGTTTTCAACTTCAGTTTCTGTTTTGAATTGATATGTGTATTCTGTCCTTAGTAAATTTCTGGAACTTTTTTCTTTGTATTCTCTCGCCATTATGTTTTCAATATGTGAAACCTCTCCTGGTACATAACAGCATAGTGTTTGTTCAACCCTTCGATATTCTTGTATACCCAGATTATGAACACCGAATAGTTTCCCTCCACATCTTTCAAAGTGCCAAGGTCTAAAGCATTCAATAATTCTTTCAGGAATAACTATGGACAGTCTTGAAATGTCACCTAATTCAAGCACCTTATTATTTTTAATGTAATGTTGTGTAAGGATAAGCTGTGTGCAAGCTTGCCGTAAAGTCTTAGACTTTTGGGTAATAATCTGGTAAAATACTTCATCCCAAACTTTAAATAGAATATTTGCTGATAATGGTTCAGGTAACTTAGCATTGATTTTTTTTTGGGAACTATCATTCTTCATTTGCTGCATTAGCAAACATGAATAATCATAAAAGCCCGGACTTAGATCCCTTATCTCTGATTGGCTGTTGTATCCTTTGTAGTTATCTAATAACTTAGCATAAACTCTTTTATCAGATAGTTTTGTTCCGTTAGACCCGGGACATTGCTCGAATTTACTTTTTTTAAAATCGGGGTGTTGTATAAAAAATATATTCTTATTAAGTAATCCAATCTTGTCCGGTGAACGGAATGTTTTAAAGCTAAATAAAGTGGTAGTAATTGGTGTTGACTGAGCCATAATATTATTTATTTAGTTTGTTGACTTAATTTTAAAGTGTATTTAAACTATAAAATTCTTTCAAACAAATAAATTTTTTTCAAATTGTAATTATAATGAGAAGTTAATTCCATTCTATAATATGCTTTAAATAATTATAATCAAATAACTTAAAACACCTTAGATAGGGCATAATTGTATCCAAAAAGTGGAAATTTCAACCAATAGGATTCAAATCTAAAATTCTAACATCCT
>CALALS010000131.1 GCA_937925525.1 uncultured Flavobacteriales bacterium
ATCAGTTTGGGCTAGCCGTATTCTGGATTTTAAATGGCTTAATAAAGAAAATGGTAATTGGCGATTACATTGCCGTAAACTTTATTGACAGAGTATTCTCTAACCCAATGTTGTATGGAGGATTTGAAAATGTAATGGCACTTTATGGTTATTCCTTACAAGTATATGCCGATTTTTCAGGCTATACAGATGTTGCCATTGGCGTAGCCATGTTAATGGGGTTTCGCCTTCCTAAAAACTTTAATTCACCTTATAAAGCAAAAAGTACAGCAGAATTTTGGAAGCGCTGGCACATTTCACTTTCCACCTGGCTAAAAGACTATTTATACATTCCACTTGGTGGAAACAGAACGGGAACAATCGCCACATATTTATGTATTACCGGTATTGCCATATTTGTCATTTTTATCTCCGGATGGCTTTGGTTAACCTATGTTTTCTTAGGAATAGCTATCGTTCTTACTACTATTTCCATAATCATTCCCAGCTTTAGAAAAGCAATTAGTCATAACATTAATTTAGCAGTAACAATGTTGTTGGGCGGATCGTGGCATGGAGCAAGCTGACAGTTTGTAATTTGGGGTGGACTAAACGGATTGGGCTTAATTATTTATAAACTTTGGAAAAAGATTAGTCCTTATGACGGAAATAGAAAGTGGTACATAAACGCATGGAGAATATTCATCACCTTCACCTTTATAACCTTTACCAGAATTTGGTTCAGAGGAGAAAGCATGGAAATTACAGGGCAAATTCTTTATCAAATAGCCAACAGTTTTGATTTCAGTATTATTTGGGAAGTTATCGTTTCATTCAAATGGGTATTTATAACCATGCTGATTGGTTACATCATTCACTGGCTACCGGAAAATACCAAAGTTTGGTACCGGCATTTGTTTATTAAAAGTCCGGTGTATGTTAAAGTATTAGTGGTAATAGTTACTGTTTTTGGCTTATACCAATCCATTAGCGCAGACCATGTACCGTTTATTTATTTTCAGTTTTAAGAGCATTTAATTTGGCGTAATAATTGCTTTTCAGAAATAATGAAACACGCTACACTAATTCTATTTATTATTTCTTACTTAGGCTTATTCTCACAAAAAGACACAACACTTTCAGTATATTTTGGAGCCAGGTGGGAACTAACTAAAGGTTTGTATGAAAACCACTTTAATAAAATTAGTGGAAATGCAATAAAAAAATTAGATGGTTTTAACAAAAAATATCCTGAGAATGGCATTGGTTTAGACTTCACGTTACCCTATCATCCCGACTTTAAAACTTCTAAAAAAAAGTTACGCCCATATTTTATATTTAGTTATTCTAAATATTTTAAAAGAGGTGGAACATATAACGATTTAAGTAATCAATTTGAAATTGATGCTTTTAGAACTGGAGTAATAGGTGGTACAAACTATTCGATAGGTTTGAGTAAACTAGTTTCCTTTCGGATTAATTTAAATATCGGTGTCTATAATACTCTATTCAATTATTCAGAAAATTCTTATAAAACAAGACAAAACTTTCTTCAGCCCGGATTTGGTGGTGGGCTAACAATGTTTATTAATTTACCCTTGTTTAAAAAGCCTGTTCCACTAAGCTTTAACCTATTAAAAGTAGGTACGAATAAAGTTTCCGCAAATATTTCTATTCCAGTATTAATAATTCCTCTTTATAATAAAAATTAAGCTTTAGGTTTGTGATGATATGAGTTTTTAACAGATATAGAAAAAGTTATCATCCTCAGCGCTGACCATGTACCGTTTATTTATTTTCAGTTTTAAATTCCTGATTTGAGAATGTATTAACCGAAGGAGTTTTAATTTTTATAAATCCATGCTTGGAAACTAAATGACAAGCATTGCAGCTATTTGTTAAAGCATCAAAGCTTTCTAAAAACAAAGTGTCATTTTTTTGTTTAATCGCATCTTCTACCATTTCTATTCCCGCATCTATCATTTGACCGGCAATTTTACCTGTATTCACTCCATCATGCTCCGGGTGGTACTCCTCTATTTGTTCAATTCCCTCTTCAATTTCATGAATATTGTATTGTGCTAATTCCCAATTTTTATTTAGCCCTGAAAAATATAGTTTTTGGTGATGAGCTTGAATACCAATCATTATAGCACTAAATTCAGGCTTATAACTTTCACTTACTTTTTTTTCAAGCTCTTTAACTTTTAACTCTAAAAGTTTATCATTCTTATTTCCACAAGATGAAAAAATAAAAATTGCTAGGGTTAAATAAATACAATGCTTCATTTCAAAATTTTGGTAAAATTAATATTTCAAATACCTTAATTACTGCTAAGTGATGAAAATAACCTTTTTTAGCTAGTCAAATCTTTTTTTAAATTTACGAAAACTTTAAAACTATGGCAGTAAATATAGACTTAGAGATTGCTCAGAAAGCTCAGATGAAACATATTACTGAAATTTCTCAGAAATTAGGTATTAATGATGATGATTTAGAATTATACGGGAAATATAAAGCAAAGCTTCCGCTAAGTCTGCTAAACGAAGAAAACATTAAAAGAAGCAAGTTAATTTTGGTTACTGCCCTTACCCCAACTCCTGCCGGTGAAGGTAAAACTACTGTTTCTATTGGCTTAAATGAAGGACTTAACAAAATTGGTAAAAAAGCAGTAGTTGTTTTAAGAGAACCTTCTCTTGGGCCTGTGTTTGGAATAAAAGGTGGGGCTGCCGGTGGTGGCTATTCTCAAGTTGTTCCAATGGAAGATATTAACTTACACTTTACAGGTGACTTTGCAGCTATTGAAAAAGCCAATAATTTACTATCAGCTCTTATCGATAATAATATCCAAAACAAAAACAATAACTTAGGTATTGACCCAAGAACAGTGGTATGGAAAAGAGTGATGGACATGAACGATCGCTCTCTCAGAGAAATCGTTATTGGACTTGGAGGAACCGGAAACGGAATTCCAAGACAAGACGGTTTTAATATTACTGCGGCTTCTGAAATCATGGCTATTCTTTGTTTATCGAAAAGCTTGTCTGATTTAAAAGAAAAGCTCGGAAACATCTTTGTTGGGTTTACATTTGATAAAAAACCTATTTACGCCAGAGATTTAAAAGCTAATGGACCAATGGCGCTATTATTAAAAGACGCCATCAAACCTAATTTAGTGCAAACACTTGAAGGAAATCCTGCTATTATCCATGGAGGACCTTTTGCGAATATTGCTCAAGGAACCAACTCTATAATCGCAACAAAAATGGGCTTATCTCTTGCTGATTATGTGGTAACAGAAGCAGGTTTTGGTTCAGATTTAGGTGCCGAAAAATTCTTAAATATTAAATGTGGTTACGCAGGCCTTACTCCAAGTGCTGTAGTTATTGTTGCAACTATTAGGGCGCTTAGATATCATGGCGGAGTTGGTTTAGATAAGATAGGAGAACCGAATGCTGAAGCAGTGGAAAAAGGTTTATGTAACTTAGAAAAGCATATCGAAAACATGCTTGCTTTCAATGTAACACCTGTTGTAGCAATAAATCATAGAACAGGCGATACAGAAGAAGAGATTGAAAAAATTATTAATAAATGTAAGGCAAAACATGTGCAGGCAGTTGTTTCTAAAGGATGGGCTGAAGGTGGAGAAGGAACAAAAGAAATCGCTTCGGCAGTTTCTAAAGTTGCAGACAATCACTCTAATAAATTACAACCTACTTACAAATGGGAAGATAGCGTTGAAAACAAAATATTAGCCATTGCTCAAAAAGTTTATGGCGCAAAAGATGTTGAATACAGCAAGCAAGCAAGAACCGATTTAAAAAGAATTGAAAAACTTGGCTTACAAAACTTACCTGTTTGTATCGCAAAAACTCAAAAGTCATTCTCTGATAATGAAGCTTTGGTTGGAAGACCATCTGGCTTTACATTAAATGTTAGAGAGATTGAAATTTCTGCGGGTGCCGGATTTTTAGTGCCAATTACCGGTGCAATGATGCGAATGCCGGGACTTCCAAGTATTCCTGCATCTGAAGGAATGGACATAACGGATGACGGTAAAGTAATTGGGTTATCTTAAGTATTATTTCTTTCTAACACCAATAGAGTAATTATACTTGGGAACTCCGCCTATTGGAACGGTATAAAACGGTAAATATTTACCATATTGATTGGTTATGTAAAACCCGACATTATTGTTATTCTTATTACCGGTTTTTATAATCTGGATATCTAATGAATTTCCTTTTTCAGCGTCAGTAATTTCGTGCTGGCTGCTAGCCCATTTACCTTCTGTACTGGTAGCAACTTTTAATCCCTTTTTAGAAGCAGACACTATTCTAATATAAGAATCATCGTCAAAATCAAAATTACTTTGCTTAACAGATACAGTATATTTATCTACAAATGGGTAAATATGGGAAACCGAAGGAGATTTTTCGTGTAAACGAAAAGTGTATTCGTAAGTAAAAGCATTTCCACCTTCAATTGCAATATTTTGGGTAGGAGAAGTCGATAAAAAGTATTTATACAAGTTTCCATCATCTCCGGAAGTACCATCGCATATCACCTTAAAAATATAACCGCCATACTCTTCGTGATAATCGCCTTCTATAGGGTTTAAAGGCCCAAAGGAATACCATTTATTGTCATAAGTTGATTCTGAGCCAAATGTTTTAGAAAATTTTAAAACACCGGATTTATAACCGTCAACAGGCCCTTTGTTTGCTGCATCATTTTTATTTAACGCATTTGCACCACCATAAACTGAAAAAGTAGTAGTAGTGTTAAATCCAAGCTTACTTTCATCAATTGCACCACCACAGTTAGGGTCAAAAACTCTTATAAAAAAGGGAGTTTTATGATGCTTTGGTATTACAAAAAAGAAAATTTGATTATAGTCATCATCACCCCAGCTTTTTGGGGCATCTTTACCAAAAGTAACTAAGTATGGGATATTCTCTTCTTCACCAGGAATTGGCTGTGCAAACCCTATAAAAGTGCTCATCAAAAGAATTAACAAAATAACATTTTTCATGTTTCGAATCTTTCCAAGAAGCGTACCACATTTTTTCACGCCCCACTAATCTTATTGATAAAGATAATAAAACTAGTCAAAAAGAGCCGATATTTTCTATATGTGGCGGTAAATAATAGATAAATTAAAAAATAAAGGTTACTGTTACTCGCCTGTTGAGTTGTTTTCCAAACTCAGTTGAATTATCTCCTATTGGTTTATCTTCTCCGGCTCCTTTTCGCATAATTAAATCATCAGAAACTCCTAGCTCAAGAATATAATCGGCAACAGATTTAACCCTCAATTCAGATAATGTTTTATTATAAGCACTAGTATTAGTGGCGTCCGTATGTCCCTCAACTTTTAAGCTCTTGATTTTTGATTTCAATGTTTTATAATCTTTTATCATTTTTCGAATGATTTGCTCATCCTCTCTATCTAGTCGGTGCTGACCTTAACCAAAATAGAGTCTGTATTTATGTTGATCTCGTTCAGGGTGACTGTTA
>CALALS010000132.1 GCA_937925525.1 uncultured Flavobacteriales bacterium
TGTTTACGGTATGGACACTCAAAAACAAATTATCAGCAATTTCTTTATTGGTTAATCCTTGGGCAATTAGCTTAATAATTTCAATCTCTCTTATAGAAAGAGCTACTTCATCACATAATAAATCCCCCTGTCCGGTTTGTGAAATTAAACCCAACACTTTTTCACAATAAAAAGCCTTGTTTTTATTAGTTTCATGCACAGCATCTACAATTTCGTCTTTACTGCAATCTTTGAGTAGATAACTACTTACGCCCGTTTTAAGAACCTTAAGAATTTGTGATTTATGAAGCTGTGGTGTAATTGCAATTATTTTAGATTTTGGAAAAACACCTTTTATTAACTGAACTTTTTCTGTTCCAAAATTGTCTCCTGAAAAATCCATAACTATTACATTAGGCTTTTCGGAAGAACCTATATGAATGAGCTCGTCAAAAGATTTTGCAACTCCAAGTACATTTATCGAATTGTCACCTTTTAAAATAGAATGCAAGCCTTCTGCACTTATCTCGTTTTCATCTGCTATGATTACCTTAACTTCGCTCATCTTTTATTTAGATTTAGTCTAAATAATAGCCAAAAGTAATAATTGAAATTATACCAACAAAACTTTTAGACCAAACCACTTATTTTAATGATTAATTTTGAAGTAAAACAGATTTCGTATCTTTATTGTTTAAATGAACTTTGTAAAAGTTTGCATATTATTTTTTGTATTCTTAGCAACGACTAAACTGCTTAGCCAAAATGAGTTTAGGCTAATTGAAAACAAAGGTCAGTGGCCGGAAACAGTAACTCACAGAACAGCTTTACCGGGTGGTTTCCTATTCACCGAAAAAAACAAGTTTACTTTCAACTTTTTCGACAGTAAAAAAATTGACAAGATATACCACAGCCATACTGAGCATGAAAGCGAAATTAAAAAAGACCCTATTGTAAACTTCCACAGCTTTACAGCCACTTTTAAAAATTCAAATAACAACATCCGGGTTATATCAGAAAATCCCTATCCTACTAAATATGCTTTTTTACTGGGAAAAGATAAAAGCAAGTGGGGTTCAGATGCACTGGCTTACCAAAACGTTACTTATCAAAACCTTTATGAAGGAATTGAATTAAGTATAAAAGTCAATGGAAGTCAATTTAAATACGACTTTATCATAGCTCCAGAAGCCAACCCAAAAGACATTCAAATTATTTATGATGGTGATGTAAAACTCAAAATTGAAAACGGAAACCTAAAAGTTAAAACTTCAGTAAATGATTATTATGAAGAAAAACCTTATGCCTACCAAGACATAAATGGTAATAGAATAAAAGTAGATTGCTCTTTTAAGTTAAATAGTAACAACAATGAAGTTTCGTTTGAGCTAGGTAAGTATGACAAAAATTATACGCTAGTAATAGACCCTTCGCTCATTTTTTCTACCTATTCAGGCTCCACTTCTGATAATTTTGGATATACTGCCTGCTTTGACCAATTTGGATTTCTTTATTCCGGGAGTACCGTTTTTGGTGCCATTGGAGCTTACCCCACAACAGCTGGCGCTTACCAAACTTCATTTGCCGGAGGAACAGGAAACGGAAATGCAGGAACAGACATAGCGATTTCAAAATACGACACTACCGGAGGTTTTATGGTTTATTCTACTTTACTCGGTGGAAATAGTGATGAACTCCCGCATAGTATTATTACCAACAGTAATGATGAAATATTTATTTTAGGAACGACCGGTTCGGCTAATTTTCCGGTAACAAACAATGCTTACGACACTACTTTTGCAGGGGGCAGCAATCTTGCTCCTGCAGGGCTGGGAATTAGATTTCCAAACGGTTCTGATATTTTTATCGCTAGACTTTCCGCAAATGGCCAAAATTTAATGGCCTCTACTTTTGTGGGAGGAACAGCTAATGATGGATTAAATATAGGAACCGCCACTAAATTTAATTATGCAGATGAAGTAAGAGGTGAAATAATGGTAGATGATAACAACAATTGCTTTATTGTCAGTTCTACACTATCTGCCGACTTTCCTATAACTACCAACGCCTATCAAAAAACCATTGGAGGTGCATTAGATGCAGTAGTTTTTAAAATGGATAATAATTTAACTACGCTTGTATGGAGCACTTATTTAGGAGGAACGTTAAATGATGCCGGGTATGCCATGGAGTTAGATAAAAAAGGTGATATTTATATAACAGGAGGTACAGCATCTACAGACTTTGATACCACAGCAGGAACGTTACAAACAAGTTTTCAGGGTGGTAGAGCAGATGGTTTTATATCCCACTTAAGTGCCAATGGAAGTAACTTACTACATTCTACATACTGGGGCACGGCAGACTATGATCAAAGTTATTTTGTAGAATTAGACAGGAGCAACAACGTTCACGTTTTTGGCCAGACACAGCATAATGGAAACTTTTTCATCAATAATGCTATTTACAACACAGTTGGCGGAGGACAATTTGTTTCTAAACTTACTCCTGAATTAGACTCTGTAATTTGGTCAACAGCTTTTGGTTCCGGTAATGGAGCTATCAATATATCACCAACAGCATTTTTAGTTGATGTGTGCAATAAAATGTATTTAAGTGGTTGGGGTGGAACAGTAAATAGCACGGGTAATACTTTTGGTATGGATGTTACAGCCACACCTCCGGATACCGTTTACGATAAAACTACCGATGGAAGTGATTTTTACCTAATGGTATTAGAAGATGATGCTTCAAAGTTGTTTTACGCTACTTTCTTTGGCAGTCCAACAGGAGCAGAACATGTGGATGGAGGAACAAGCCGATTTGACAGAAACGGAAGAGTTTACCAATCTGTTTGTGCAAGCTGTGGAGGTGACCAGAACTTCCCTATAACTCCCGGAGCACATTCAAGCTCTAATAACGCTACTGCCGGTGGAATGTGTAATAATGGTGTTTTTAAATTCGACTTTAATTTACCTATAGTAATAGCAGACTTTGTTACTCCACCTATTGGGTGTACTCCCTACACACATACGTTCACTAACCTTAGTAAAGGACTGCAAACAACCATTTACAATTGGAATTTCGGTGACGGGAATACTTCTACGGTAAAAAATCCTACCCATACTTACACTACTCCCGGAACTTACACGATAACCCTTACCGTATCAGATACCGGAGCTTGTAACTTTGGAGATACCGTTATAAAATCCATTACCATTTTAGGAGACACTTCGTACAGCTTAGCCAATCAAAATGTTTGTTTTGGAGAAAATATTCAAATTGGTTTATCTCCTAATCAGGATACAAGTATTACTTATACATGGCTAAACGGAAGTACTTTAAATGACACAACAGTATCGAACCCCATTGCAACACCAAGTATCACAACAACCTATATTCTATTAATCTCGAACGGTGTATGTACCGATACGGTTTATCAAACGGTAAACGTAATTAACATGCTTCTCAATCTGCCGAATGACACCTTTTTGTGCGGAAACGATTCCATTCTTTTAATTGCAAACACCTTTGGTACAGCCAGCAATTTTGTATGGTCTAAACTACCAAGTTTTGCAATCCCGCTCAACAATCCCACTGATAGTACTGTTAAAGTTTTTGTAAATTCCAGTGGCTATTATTATTTCAAAGGCACTAACGGAATGAATTGCGAAATCAAGGACAGCATATTAATTACAATTAGTGACCCGGACATTTCTATTTCTAACAATATTTCTATTTGCTCGGGAGATACCGGTTTTGTTATGGTTACCAATAATACTCCAACCATTCCATTAAATTATTTTTGGCAACCTAATACCGGAATTATAAGTTATAACAATGATTCATCCGTAATTTATGTATCACCGGCTACATCAACTATGTATTATGTAACAGCAACTGACCAAAACGGTTGCCAGGTAATTGATTCTGCATTTGTATATGTCTCAGGAATTAACTTTGGAAGTTTATATGCAACAAGTGATAAAGATACAGTAATAAAAGGGGAAAGCACAGTTTTACATGCTTATCCTCAACCGGGATTTACTTATAGCTGGTCTCCAGCTACGGGACTAAATAATCCAAACATTGCAAACCCTACTGCAACACCCGAAGTAACCACAACTTATACGGTTACTATATTTGACCCGAATGCTCCGGGATGTTTTAGAACAACTCAAGTAACAGTGTATGTTATAGAACTGGTTTGCGGAGAACCTGATATTTTTATTCCAAATGCATTTACGCCTGACGGAAACGGAGAAAATGACTTACTATTTGTAAGAGGAAATAATATTTATGAAATGCTGTTAAGGGTTTATGATAGATGGGGAGAATTAGTATTTGAAACTACAGACCAAAATACGGGCTGGGACGGAACATTCAAGGGAAAAGATGTTGACCCTGCTGTATTTGTTTATTATTTAGAAGTTACATGCCCGGGTGAAGAAAAGTATTTTAAGAAAGGAAACGTTACTGTGATTAGATAATATTAAATGCAGAAGTTGAAATGTAATATAGTAATAATATTTTTTGCACTTGCATATTCCCTCAATTTAGTATGTCAAGTAAAAAATGATTCACTAGAATTACAAAGTTTTTGGAAAAGCCATATTCATCCAATAATTAATGGTGAAAAAGAAAAAGTAGAAAAGAACACTCATTTTCCTTTAGAGGGAGATTGGGGTTATATGATGGAGTTAGAAAAAAGCGATGCTGAATGGAAAAAAGAAGACTTTATTAGTAATTATGAAAGACTATACACATAAAAGGTTGTTGATACTATTTAAACATCAGCTTACAAAGAAATAGAAATAATTTTACAGAAAGATGGTGATATGGAACTCTTAGTTAGTGTGAATTTCATGAAATGGATTGACGATTTCAAAGATGAATATGGAATTATATTCCGCTTTAAGGTTATTGAAAATAGCTGGAAATTATACTTAATACAAGGAGTTGGTTAAAGATGTGCTTAAAAAAATTAAATATAATCCTCTCTTTTACTTTGGCAGCTTTTAGCTTTCAACTTTTAACTTTTAACTTAAGTGCACAAGACATCCATTTTTCACAGTTTTATTACTCCCCTATCAATTTAAATCCATCTCTCAGCGGACAATTTAACGGAGATTATCGAATTGTTTTTAATCACCGTACGCAATGGAGATCCGTTACGCAACCTTACAAAACATTTGGTGTCTCGGTAGACGCTGCTAATATTTTAGCAAAGCAAAACATACAGGGAGTTAATGCCGGATTTGCAACCATTTATGACCGAACAGGTGATTCTAAGTTTACCACATTTAAAATGAATTTATCCGGAGGTTATTCTAAAAATTTAACTTCTGACTCCATTCATTCTGTTAGTATTGGCTTACAAACCGGAATCACGCAAAGAAGTATTAATTACGATGCATTAAGTTTTGATAATCAATACAACGGTTATAAATATGACCCTAACTTAAGTAGTAGAGAAACTTTTGCGAATGACGGAAGAATTTATCCAAACCTAAATCTAGGATTTAGTTATAGTTTTCACCCTAAAGCACGCCAAAGATATACTGCAGGAATGAGTTTTTTTAATCTTACTTCTCCAAAACAATCTTTCTTTAATGACAATAGTATCAGGCTAGACAGAAGAGCATTGTTTTTTGTTACTACAGATTTTATGATTACTCCGGAGATAGATTTAATGCCCGGATTACAATTTCAACAACAAGGAAAATTCTCTGAGTTACTTGTAGGGTCAAATATGCGTTATCGGTTAGACGGTATAACAGCTATAACCGGTGGATTTTGGTACAGAAATAAAGACGCTACTTATGTAACGGCAGGGTTAGAATACGACAATATAACTGTTGGAGTTAGTTACGATTTTAATATTTCAACCCTTAAACCGGCTAGCAATCTGAGAGGTGGGCTGGAGATAGCCGTCATCTATATATTTAGAAAATTCAGACCGGAAATAAAATATTACAAAGTTTGTCCAAATTACATATAGTTTATAGTAAAAAGAGATTGGTGATAAGAAAAAAAATGGGACATATTATAGCTAAAACTTTACTCTTTATACTTCTCTTCTCATCATCAGCTATCTACTCGCAAAACTACAAGCAAACACTTAAAAATGCTGACATTCTCTTTAATCTTGGTGAATACTATGGAGCCAATAAATTCTATAAAAAGGCTCTAGAATTTGACCCAAACGACATGTATTCAAAACATCAATCCGCAACCTGCTATCGGCTAACCAATGACTACAAAAAAGCGGCTGAAGTATATCTTCAAATTTATAAAAAAGACAGAGGCAGAACTTATCCGATGGATGTTTATTGGTATTCAGTTATGCTGAAGTATAATGGAGATTACAACAATGCTAGAAAATATTTTAAAAAGTGTGTGCGCTACTTTAAAAAGCAAAAAGAAGGCTTTGAATATCAGAAAGTAATACACGAGCAGAAATCATGTGAAGAAGCAATTATTATGCTTAGAGATTCAGCAGATGAGAAAATACAGCATTTAAGTTTGGATGTAAATAGCTATGAATCTGATTTTGCGGGATATGTTAAAAACGAAAAGGAAATGTATTTCTCTTCTATGAGAACCGATAAAGTAAACAAAGACAATCAAATTTTAGATACCACAACCTATTTCATTAAATTATATGAAGCCAAGGGAGATTCCATTGAAAATTGGAAAACAACTGGAGAAATGGATGAAAAATTCAACCTAAACGGCTATCACAATGCTAATGGAAGCTGGAGTAGTGACGGATTACGGTTTTATTTTACCCGATGTAACAAAAAAGGACATTGTAAAATAATGGTGGCAGCAAACGGAGAAGAACCAGAAGAAATAGAAGAAGTAAACCATGAAAAATATACTTCCACACAACCTTACGAAGCAAAAATTAATGATAAGTTTTATCTATTTTTTGTTTCCGACAGAGAAGGCGGAAAAGGAAAATTAGATATATGGTACTCTCCTATCGACCAGTTTTGGAGATACGGAAAACCTGTGAATCTTGGAGATTCAGTAAACAGTATTGATAACGAAATTTCTCCTTGCTATGATGCAGATGACAGTACACTATATTTCAGCTCAGAGTGGTACATGAATTTGGGTGGTTTTGATATTTTTAGAAGTAAAGGAACTCCCACAACAGGTTTTTCTGCTCCCGTAAATATGAAACCACCTTTTAACAGTAGCTTAAACGACATGTATTTTTCAAAGACGGGAAGAATTGGAATATTTACTTCTAACAGAGATGGTTCGTTTGCCAAAAAAGGTGAAAACTGCTGTAATGACTTATACGTAGCCACATTACCCGAAAAAATAATTAAAAAATCTATTGTAGAAGTAAAGCGAGATGAGCTAAGAAAATATCTTCCTACCCTTTATTTTCATAATGACGAACCTAACCCAAGAACCAGAGATACCATCACACAAAAAAATTACATGACAACTTATAATGATTATGTAAAACTTAAAAAAGAATATAAAAACAAATACGCTGAAGGATTAGAAGGTGATGATAAACAAGATGCTGAAGACGACATAGATGCTTTTTTTGAAAACTATGCCGAAAGAGGCGTAAAAGACTTAGAAATTTTCACAAAACTTTTACTAGACGAACTGAAAAAAGGAACACAAATTGAGTTAACCATAAAGGGTTACGCCAGTCCTCTATCAAAATCTGACTACAATGTAAATCTTACGTTAAGAAGAATTTCAAGCTTAATTAACTATTTACAGCAATACGAAAAGGGAGTATTCAATCCTTACTTTGATAGCAAGCAGTTAACCATTGTTAAAATTCCCTTTGGCGAATACAAATCAGAAAAAAATGTGAGTGATGATTATTACGACACCAAAAACTCTGTTTACAATCCTAAAGCTGCGCTAGAAAGAAAGATTGAAATACTAGCCATTGAATTTAACGACAGCACCAGTCAATCATTTGACGGTAATGAATTAGAAAAGCTTCCGGTTATAAAGTTTGAAAAAACCGGACATCATTTTAATGAGGTTACTTCTGCCATGCAAGGAGTTTATGAATTTAAACT
>CALALS010000133.1 GCA_937925525.1 uncultured Flavobacteriales bacterium
TCCATAGCTCCGTTATATCTGCCTACCACTTTTTTGTTGATTATTTTTTCAACGGTAAGTTCAGCTATGTTTTCAGAAAAAATAAACTTCAACCCTGAATTCTCTACTGCTTCTTTTGTTTCTTCGGAAGTATATTTTTTGGCAAAATAAACTGAATGAAAATCATGTCGCTTGGCAGCATTATTTTTTGAGAAATAAGAATATAAAGCAGCTCCCGCATTTACACCACCATCTCCCATGTTTGGAAAAATGTAAATATTCTTAACACAATCTAACTCCTTTATTCGCTGATTGAGTTTTACATTCGCAAACAGACCTCCCGCTAAAAAAACATTTTCTTTTTGGTTGGAGTATTTCTTTATTTGATGAGCCAGATATTTAGTTACAATGTCTTCTACCAAATCTTGCACTCCGGCTGAAATGTCTTCTCTCGAAAAGTTCTGAAGCTTTTTCTTTAGTGTTTTGATTGCTTTAATATGATAGCCTCCTTTATTTTTTATTTGCCCGGTTTCAGCATCAAAATCAATCATTTGTTTTAATATGGGTAATGTTTCTTTTGAACTTCCAAAAGCCGCTAATCCTGTAATTTTACCTTCATGGCGTAACGGAGTAAACCCAGCTATTTTGGTTATGTAGGCATAATAATATGCCGGAGAGTGATAACAAGGCAATGAACTCAACAGTTGCATTTTTCCATCTTCACATTTATATACTCTTGAACAATATCCTTCCCCACTTGCATCTAATGTAATGGCAATTCCGTTATTCTCTTTTTGGGTATAATATGCAGAAGCCGCATGACAAAGATGATGGTCAACGAACTCAAATTTCCCTTCAAAGCCTTTTTCGATAAAAAACTTTTTAAGTTCATTATGCTTACCTTTTACGGATGGTTTAAGCAAAAGTCTGACAAAGCTTAATCCTAGCTCTGTTCCCAAAAAGAATTTAGTTAAGCCTAATCTTTCTAGCCAAAGTTTTTTCCAGTCACTGTCTTCTAACTCAAATCCAATTTCATCTTGTGGTGTTACAGATTTTCCTTCTACTGCTATAACATCAATTTCTTTTAAAGAGATAGAACGTGTTCTTAATAATTCCTCTATTGATAAATAAGGAAAACCATGATGTAGTTTTTTTCTGCTGAGGCGTTCTTCATTGATGGCAAAAACAATTTTCCCGTCTTCTACTAAAGTAACACCACTATCATGACCGATATTTATCCCTAAGATTTTCATTTGTCTAATTGCTTCACAAACTCATCGTAGCGCATTACCTCAACCCCCATTTGTGATATTTTCTCTAACCGATGAAACACGTTTTTTCTATTGTAATACATTAGGAAGTTATAGAACTTATTATTGTTTATTCCGGGATGCATAAACTTTTCCTGTTTTGTATCTATGTCATAAGGATGGAAATATCCTGTTACTAAATTATTCTTTGCGAATTGTTGTTTTACCCAAGTAAAGGGCAAGGTGCGAAAATAAACTCCACCTCCAAAAGACACTTTTTTTCCTAAAAAAGAACTCAGTGTCATTGGAATTTCTGTAATTCCATTTACTTTTTTGATGTCTTTTCCAAATTCTTGCCAACCAAAAAGAGGGTTTTCAGCAGGAAAAATAGAACTGGAGTAAACAATGTTGTTTTCGGCAATTACTTCGTAAGCCCAATTTACATTTTTAGTTAAAGAAAAAATAGGCGCTCGGTAACCAATCGGCATTATTCCGGTGGCTTTATAAACAGATTCAATGTTCTTTTTTAAATCCTCAGAAAATTCTTGCCTGGTTTGTTTAGTAACGGGAGTATGAGAGTAAGAATGTAAAGCCACCTCATGACCATCTGCAACAATTTGTTTTAATAACTCAGGGTACTTTTCGGCTGTTTTACCAACCGTAAAAAAAGTGCATTTCCAATTCTTTAATTTTAAAAAATTGAGATAGGCTTCTGTCATTAAAGAAACTCTATCTTTAAAGTTATCTCCGTTAGGAAGAGAATCCCGAACATCTTCAAGGTCAATGCTAAAAAGATAGGTTTTAGTCATCTACGCTGTTTTTTCTCATTTCGGCAAGTTGTTCGGCAAGCAAGCCCATCATAAAGAAAATAATACCCGAAACAATACTCATCATGGCACCAACACTCAC
>CALALS010000134.1 GCA_937925525.1 uncultured Flavobacteriales bacterium
AGAGAACCCTTCACGCTTAATTTTTTTTTTTTTTTAACCGGAAGAAGTGTTGTTGGGAATTTAGAAAAAATGAAAAACCTTATACTTTTCTTATTTCTGTGCGTTTTTTTGTTCAAAAACTCATTTTCTTGCTTGAATGGAGAAACTAAAGTTTTAAAAGATGGAACATTTTTGTATGAGGATTTTGAAGGAAATGTTCCGCACGGACATTTTTTTTATAAAGATGAATTAGAAGCAGGAGCTAAGAGATTAGACAGTTTATATCAATTAACTAAAGACTTAGATTACCTTTCTGATAAAGGACTTATATTTATATTGCTTCAGAAATATGATGAAGCAATTAAGATTTTTCTTGAGATTGAAAAAATCCAGCCTAATAGGTATTCGACTGCTTCAAACTTAGGTACGGCATACGAACTTATTGGACAAAATGAAAATGCTCTAAAATGGATAAGTAAATCCGTTGAAATTGACCCAAAGTCTCACAAAAACTCGGAATGGATACATGTTAAAATTTTAGAGGCAAAAATTAAAGGGGAACAATTTTATACTACTAAATTTTTACTTGATAGTGATTTTGGAAATGATACTATACCTATATCTGACATCTCAAATGAAAACCTTCAAATGTTGTCTGATGCGCTATATTTTCAGTTAAATGAAAGAATATCATTTGTTAAGCCGAAAGATAAAATTGTTGCACAACTTCTTTATGACTTAGGAAATATTGCCTTTTTACTAGGTAATTATTACGATGCGAGAGAAGATTATATAATGGCGAAAGAATATGGCTATAGCAGTCATATCATAGAAATAAGAGCAAAAAAAATTGAGCAGAAAATCGAAAAGTCTCAATCTTCAAAAAAATCCATAGCCAAGAAAAGTGTGCATAAAAAGGAAGTTTACATCTTAGCCTCAGTAATATTAGTTATATTAGTAATTATATTCATTAGAAGAAAAAAGCTTAAAAGCAATAGGTAGTTATTTTTCATAATAGATTAATTATAAATGACGCATCCTTTGCACTCAATATGTCCACTAAACAAATCATAAGTTATAGCATTGGTATTTTAGTAGCTGCCTACTGGATAACAGTCGGTATATTTAATTTACTGGAGTTAGAGTTGGTGGAATATAAATTGGTGGAGCTGGGTTGGTGTGAATGGCTTTCTACTCCAATTATTACCAGAATTTTTATCGGTTACTTTTTTGGCTTGGGTGGTTTGTTTATCATTGGCTACAACCACAAAAAAGCCATGAGCTTACTTTCTCTTTTTTTTGGCTTAGTGTTAGCGGCAGCATATTTTTTAACCAATAAAGAAAGCATCATTACCAAAAACCTGTTAGATATTACGGGCAATTCAGTGATAGACATTAATCTGCTGGCAGTAACTATTTTGCTTTCATTGGGCTTATTGCTTTTAGAAACGGCTAAGCCTCTTTTCTATTTTAAATGGATGTATGCTATTTTACCTATTGCGGGCATTGTTACGGTGTATATTTTAAACCCTGTTTTTCCCATGCACTTGACAGACAGCCTTGAGTTTGAAAACGGAAAAATAGAAGAACAGTATTTTGAAACGGAAGAAGAAAAACAAGTATTGTCAGAAATAAAAACAGGCGAGAAGTTGGTTGTGTTTTTTAGCACCAGTTGCGGGCATTGCGCTTTGGCGGCTCAAAAATTAATGATTGCTAAAAGAGCTGAAAACTTTCCGACCATTAAAGTGTTTTACTTTGGACCGGAAGAAGAAGTAGAGTTGTTTCATGAGCACACAAACACTAACTTTGACTACTTTGTTTTTTATAAAACCGATTTATTTAAAATGACAGACGGAACAGTACCTTATGCTAAGTTGATGAAAGACGGAGTTGTGTTAAAAAATTGGTCAGGCGGAAAGTTTAATTATAAAGTGCTACAAAATTTAACCGAGCAAAAATATTTTAAGGAGTTGAGAAATGAATAAAGAAGAAGTATTAAAAGCATTATCATACGTTACCGATACCGTTTCTAAAAAAGATATTGTTGCTGCTGAATTAGTGAAGGATGTGGTAATTGACGGTAATAATTTATCGGTTGTATTAGAAGTTGCCAGCCCAACCATGCATTATAAAAAAGCCATGGAGGAAGCTTGCCAACATCAAGTAGAGCGGTTTTTAGGAAAAGAAATAAAACTTACAGTCGATTTTCAAACCAAGGAAACACCTGTAGCTGAAACAAAATCAAACCCTTTACCGAATGTAAAAAATATTATTGCCGTTGCATCAGGAAAAGGTGGTGTGGGCAAATCAACGGTTGCTTCTAATTTGGCGGTAGGCTTGGTAAAAAAGGGCTTCAAAGTAGGTTTGGTGGATGCCGATATTTACGGACCGTCCATTCCAACTATGTTTGATGTTGTAAAATCAAGACCTGTTCCAGTTGAGGTAGATGGAAAATCGTTAATTCAACCTATAGAAAGTTATGGCGTAAAAATGCTGTCCATTGGTTTTTTTGCCGACCCTTCACAAGCGGTAGTTTGGAGAGGTCCAATGGCAAGTAAAGCCTTAACACAAATGTTTACCGAAGCACACTGGGGCGAATTAGATTTTATGATTATTGACTTGCCTCCCGGCACGGGAGACATCCATCTTTCTTTAGTGCAAACCTTACCTGTAACAGGTGCAGTAGTGGTGAGTACGCCACAGCAAGTGGCTATAGCAGATGTAAAAAAATCTATCGGTATGTTTGCTTTACCGCAAGTCAATGTTCCTGTGTTAGGGTTGATAGAAAACATGGCTTATTTCATTCCCGAAGAATTACCCAACAACAAGTATTATATTTTTGGTGAGAGTGGCGTAAAAGCCCTTTCAGAACAATTAGAAATACCTTATTTGGGAGAAATACCTATTGTGCAATCTATCAGAGAAGCGGGAGATGCAGGCCGACCTGCTGCTATGCAAGAAAATACAACTGTATCAAAAGCATTTGAAAAAGTAGTGGAAAATACCGTTGAACAAGTGGTGAAAAGAAACAAAAACCTTTCTCCTACTGAGATTGTTCAAATTACAACAATGGCAGGTTGTAGCGCTGTTTAGTCAGCAAACTTCGCTTTCAACCATTCCGAATAATCAACCACATCATTTTCTTTATCAGAAGAATAAGTTTTAATGTATTCTTTACATTCAACCACTAAAGAATCATTTAATTCAAATTCATTTTTTGTCCATTTTTGGAGGATTGAAATCAGCTCTTCTTCTTTTTCAAATTCTTCTTCGCTAAGCAAATTTTTGTATTCACGCCTCACCTGATGAATAAGGTGTTCGGTATATTCATCGTCTTTTTCTTCAAACCAAATCAATATTTCTACAATTGAAATTTTTAATTGAAACGCTTGATTTAACTCTTTAAAGCTTTTATGCTGTTTAAGGGATGAAATATTTTTTCTGGCATTTTTAAATTCCTTTAAATCAAAATATTGCACTGCCAAATTCAGGTAAATAAATACGGTAAACACCGGAAGTTTTTGAATAGCCTTTTCCTCTTTTGCTTTTAAAAGAATAGATACAGCTTTACGCTTGTCAACTACGGAATAGTTTATCACCAAAGCATTGTAGTAATAGAACAAGTATTTATCATATAACGCAGCATTAAACTCTTTCATGGCATCGTTAAGCAGTTCGGTATAAATTAATGATTGCTTAATATCTCCAATTTTAAACAATGAATTAGCCAAATAAGTGAGCATTTGCAACTTGGTTTCATGATTGTTTTTGTTAAACAATCCTTCTTTGGTAAACTCTTTATAAGTTTTAGAAAGATATTTTTCAAGCGATTTGTAGTCGGCTTGCTGAAGCAAAATTCTACTGATGGCATGATAAATTTTAAACCTTAATTGTGCGCTGTTTGCAATACTTTTGTCTTCAACGTATTTATCAATTTTCTTTTGAAGGAAGTCGGTAATCTCTTTATCTTTTTTGCCAAAGTTTTGTGATGTTTTTATTTGGTAAATTAATACGGCTAAAACGTCTTCAATCTCTCTTATCTGCTTTAGTTTTTTATCGTTTTCTTTTCGTTTTTCAATAAACTCAACCGGGTTGATAGAAAGCATTTCATGCGACAACTTAATTAATTCATTATAGATTAAATCAAGCAAATCGTAATATTCATTTTTATCGGCCTTTTGTTTTATTTTAGATAGATAACGATAAGCCAAACCATGCTGTCCTCTAGATAAAAAGAGCTTAGCCAGCACTAGTTTGTGAATGATTTCACTATAGTCGTTTTGTGTATAATATAAAAGCGATAGACTTCGGTTGATGTCGTTAACTAATCGGTTTTTTAGTCGATAAAATGTATTTTTTTCTTTTTCAGAATAAAGCTTTAACGCAATTTTTTCTTCATCGTATTTTTCTCCGCTTTTTCTAATGTTATCAAAAAGCTCAACATCTTTTCGTTCTCCTGAGTCGTTTGTTCTTCTCAGAAATATGTTAACAGTTCGAGCTTCTTCCGTATTAAGTGTTGTAACCAATTCTTGTAATACATTCATAAAAATAGACTTTAAATACGTAAGAAATATATAAAATTAATTACAAAACCACTAAATTCTTTCCTAAATTAGCTTTAGTTATTAAAAATGTAGATTATGAAAAAACAACTACTTCTATTATTTGCCTTTGCTTTTTGCCTTTTTTGCTTTAACGCAAAGGCTCAAGTTGGATTTGCCACCAATAATGTTGTAAACTATAATGACACCGTTTTTTCTAATGACTCTGCTGTGTATAGTGTTACGGTTCAAAATAAATCAAACAGCACTTTAACCGGTACATGGGAAATTATACTCGCAATTGACTCAGGTGTTGGAATTACAATAATAGATTCAATTTTATTTCAGGCCGGTTTACAGCCACAAGACACTTTTCCTATTGTATTGAATAAGATTTATTTTAACCATCCTGCTATTCAAAAAAACGGAGGAAATGTAGTGGTAATTTGGCCAATGTTTGGAAACGAAGTGCCAATCGATACCATTAGAAAACCACTGTATGTTATAGAAGTTACCGGAATTTATGAATCTACTGGTCTTGACAAACATATTTCAATCTATCCAAATCCTTCTAACGGACGAATTAGCGTAGTAAGTTCATCTATAGATTATCCTGTTGAAAAAGTAAGAATTTTATCCATTCAGGGGGCGGTGTTAAAACAAGAATTGTTTAATCAAGAGTTAGATATTTACGATTTAGCAAATGGATACTATTTTGTAGAAATTCAATCCGGTCAAGAACGAGTTGTTTATAAAATTTTAAAGCATTGACCTATTGCTAGTTTCTTTTTCATAAACTTGAAGGGTTAAGTTCAAAAAGCTTAACCCTTTTCTATGTCAAAAAATCAAAAGAAGAAAGACAATAAACTAATCAAACAAACGGTAGAGCAGTATTTTTCAGCTCATCCTAACCAGTTGTTTAACTATAAACAACTCAGCAGAATTCTTGGAATTACCGATGCAAAAGGAAAAGAATATTTAGAAAAGCTACTTTTTTCATTGGCAGAAAATGATTTTTTGAAGGAAGAAAGAAGGGGAAAGTTCAGACTAAACTTTAAAGGCAGTTACATTACCGGCAGAACAGATTTTACCTCAAGAGGCTCTGCATATATTATCTCTGATGAAACTTCTGACGATGTTTTTATTTCTCAAAAGCACGTGAAAAATGCTTTGCATGGCGATTTAGTGAAAGTAAAATTATTACCCTCAAGCAGAGACAAACAAAAAGGGGAAATAGTAGAAGTAATTGAAAGGCGCAAAGTTCATTTTAGCGGCATTATTCAAAAATCAAAAAACTTTGCTTTTTTTATTCCTGATGACAATAAGGTGCATGTTGATTTTTATATTTCTAAAAATGATTTGGGAGAGGCACAAGACGGAGAAAAGGTAATTGCAGAAATTAAAGATTGGCCTGAAGGAGCTGATAATCCGTTTGCAAAAGTCACAAAAGTTTTGGGACAACCCGGTGAGCATTTCGCAGAAATTCATGCTATTATTTCGGAGTTTGATTTACCCGAAGAGTTTCCGATTGGGGTAATGAAAGAAGCAGAGGCAACGCCCGAAATTATTCCTGAAAGTGAAATAAAAAAGCGTAGAGATTTTAGGAAAATACCCACTATAACCATTGACCCAATTGATGCAAAAGATTTTGATGATGCCCTTTCATTTGAAGATTTAGGAGAAGGTCTTTACAGAATAGGCGTGCACATTGCAGATGTGAGCCACTATGTTCGACCCGGAACTAAATTAGACGAAGAGGCCTTTAACCGGGCAACATCAGTGTATTTAGTAGATAGGGTAATACCGATGTTACCGGAAAAATTATCGAATAACGTTTGTTCCTTGAGACCCGAAGAAGACAGGTTGGCTTTTTCAGCGGTTTTCGATATTGATAAAAATGCAAAGATTAAAAGCACTTGGGTAGGCCGAACCATTATTCGTTCTGATAAAAGATTTGCTTACGAAGAGGCACAAGAAATAATAGAAAAAGGGAAAGGCATTTTTGACACAGAAATACTTACCATCAATTCTATTGCCAGAATACTTCGCCAGAAAAGATTTGCAAACGGAGCCATTAACTTTGAGCAAACAGAGGTGAAGTTTAAGCTAGATGAAAAAGGAAAGCCGATAGAAGTCTTTTTTAAGGAATCTAAAGAAGCCCACCAATTGATTGAAGAATTTATGCTGCTAGCTAATAAACATGTGGCAACACTTATTGGTAAACCCGAACAAGGAAAATCACCCAAACCTTTTGTTTACAGAATTCACGATTCTCCTGATCCTGAAAAACTGAGAGATTTTTCAGTATTTGCTAAAAAAATGGGGTAAAATGTGAAGTTAGAGGGCAATAAACATATTTCCGAATTCTTGAATGGTTTGCTGGCAGATTTAAAAGGAAAAGGAGAGCAGCACATGATGGAACAATTAGCCATCAGAACCATGGCAAAGGCAATTTACAGTACTAACAATATTGGGCATTACGGATTAGGTTTTTCTTTTTATTCCCACTTTACATCACCCATTAGACGATATCCTGATTTAATGGTGCACCGCCTGTTAGCACATTATCTTTCCGGTGAAACAAAACCGTTGATAGATAACTTAGAAAAGAGATGTAAGCATTGCTCAGAAATGGAAAAAGTGGCTTCTGACGCAGAAAGAGCATCGATTAAGTTTAAGCAAGTAGAATACATGAGCGAACGCATCGGAAAAGTGTTTGCAGGCATAATTACCGGAGTTACTGAGTGGGGAATTTATGTAGAAATGATTGAAAATAAATGTGAAGGGATGATTCGTTTAAAAGACATGAAAGACGATTATTACTTCTTTGATGAGAAGAACTACAGGGCTGTCGGCAAAAAGCATGGGGAAGTGTATCAAATAGGTCAAGGAGTCAATGTAAAAATTATTAAAGCTGATTTAATGAAAAAGCAAATAGAGCTTCAAATCATTGAGTAGATAAGGTTTTTCTACATTATACTGTTCATTAGTTTTACATAAGCTACCAAATCCACTGCCATTTAACCACTAAACTTGTAAAAATCATTAATATGAAGAAGTCTGTCTTAGTGCTTTTGTGCTTATTTGCTACAATGTTTGTTTTTTCACAAGATGAAACAGTTTCAAACAACGGGAAAAAAGGAAGAACTTACCTGCTAGTTCCTTTTGAAAGCAAAATGTATATATCTGATATTGATAAAAAAATATATGAATCAGATGGCCTAGGAACAGCAGAAATAAGAGCAAAATTTCAAGCGGCATTAGATCAAAATTTATTTATAAATGCAAAGGAAAATGGTCTTCAACCACTATCTTTTTACATTATGGAAGTTGATACACAAAAAGAACTTAGCTATATCTATTCATCTATTGGTTATAAGTATGAAGTTTTACCCAAAGAAGAAAATAAAGAGGAAGACCAAACAGTAACGGATAAACTGAAAAATAAATTTAAACCTAAAGAGGAAAAACAAAAGCAACCGGAGAGCAACACAACTAATGGAGAGATTACCACCCAAAGAATAACCGAAGAACGCTATATGCAAACTACCATCACTAATAACAATCTTTTACAAACCTTAGTAAATACCTATCAGGTTGATGGAGTTATTTTCATCAATCAAATTGACTTACTCAACAATATTGTTACTGACGGCTCGGGCAAGCATAATAGAATGTTAAAAGTTCATTACACCATTTATGATGCTAATGGCAATATTATTCAATCAGGGGCAGAGAAAACATATTTTCCAGCTAATGTAAATAGTGTGGACAAGATATCTAAAACTGCAATTACCGAGAACGCAAAAAAAATTATTGAAAAAATTAAGCTGATACAAGTTGAGCCAAGTTCAACAAATTCATCAATAGAAGTACTTCATTAACAAACAAAAAATAAAATCAACTGTTAATTAGATAAAACCTAACAATGCTCAACTTTTTATTGGAAACCGGAATAGACTCTTATTATACCATTATTGGTATTTGCATAGTGGTTATTCTTTCATTCGTTTTCAATATTATTTCTAAAAAAACCAATATTCCAAGTGTTTTACTTTTGATATTACTTGGACTTGGAATTCAATATTTATTAAAATGGCTCGACTTTCCGGAAGCAGATTTATTTGCCACCCTACAAGTACTAGGAATTATTGGGTTAATAATGATTGTTTTAGAAGCTGCTCTTGACCTGAAACTTACAAGAGAAAAAGCACCGTTAATATTAAAATCTTTAGCCGTTGCATTAATTGCATTAATAGGTTCTTCTTTTGTCTGCGCCTACATTATTAACTATTATTTAATCTCAGACCCTTTCATTTCGCTTGTTTACGCCATCCCTCTTTCTATTATGAGTAGCGCCATTATCATTCCTTCTGTTTCGGGCTTGGTAGAGCATAAAAAAGAGTTTATGATTTATGAAAGCACATTCTCAGATATTCTGGGAATTATGTTTTTCTATTTTTTAATAGGAACACCGGAAGGTTCAACAGCAGGTCAAATTGCTTTTGATGTTACATTAAACATCATTATTACTATGGTAGCTTCTTTTGTGATAAGCTTTGCCTTAATTCTAATTTTTCAAAGGTTAACTACACAGGTAAAGCTGTTTTTATTAATAGCAATTCTCACGCTTCTATATGCCATAGGCAAGAAACTATTTCAACTTTCATCATTGATAATAATAATGGCCTTTGGATTAATCATCAATAATTACAAGATATTCTTTATTGGACCATTTAAAAAGTGGATAAAAGATAGTGCGGTTGATAATATTTTACGTGAGTTACATTTCATTACACTTGAAACTGCCTTTGTGATAAGAACATTTTTCTTTGTGGTTTTCGGAATGACAATCTCCCTAACCTCATTAATTAGTTTTAAAGTGGCATTTGTGAGTTTGTGTATAATTTTAGCGCTTTATATAGTAAGATACATTTGCCTAAAAATATTTTTATGGCGGGACATTATTCCTCAGCTTTATATTGCGCCCAGAGGCTTAATTACTATCTTGTTGTTCTTTGCCATCCCGATTCAAATGCAAGATGATAATTTTAGACCAGGGATATTATTATACACCATACTCATATCAAGTTTAATAATGACATATTCCTTGGTTGTCAATAAAGACAAGAAAGAGAAAGCTAGTCTATCAGAACCACAGCAAGACATCGAATCTGACACGATGAAAGTTGAAACGGGAAGTGAAAATCAAACACCTCCATCCGAGCATTAAAAGAAACATTATTTTACCTTTGCGACATAATCAAATTAAAAATAAT
>CALALS010000135.1 GCA_937925525.1 uncultured Flavobacteriales bacterium
TCGGGTAAAATATTGACTTGAACTTTATTTTTTTATACTTTAGTGTCTGTTAATTTTAAAAGTGAAAGATATGTTAGAGTTTTCAAAACAAATACTTTTAAAAGTAAGTTTCGATAAGAATTTATTCAAGAAAGAATTAATAAAAGCTAAGCGTTGGTTAAAGAGTGATGAACACATGTTATTTAAGGCATGGTGCTTGGCTACCTTTGTACAATATCAGGACGTAATTGTAGAGGTATTTTCTTAATCACTTAGAAACTCAATATTTCTTTTTAGTCCCGAAAATTTAGTGCGCTTTACCGGAGAGTGTTTAAATAGCTCATTAAAAACCTCTGCTGTTAGCTCCTGCCATTCATTTTGTTTCATTCCCATTAACCGTTCCGAAGGATTAAACCTTGGTTCTTGGTGTGACTGAGAAAAACTATTCCAGGGGCAAACTTCTTGACAGATATCACAGCCAAACATCCAGTTGTCAAACTTTCCTTTATACTCAGTGGGAATAATTTCATCTTTTAGCTCAATGGTAAAATAAGAAATACACTTGCTTCCATTTACCCAATACGGTTCTTCTATAGCATCTGTGGGGCAAGCATCAATACATTTATTACAAGTACCACAGTAATCTTTTATCGGTCCGTCATATTCCAACTCTATATCACACACAATTTCTGCAAGAAAAAAGTAAGAACCTGATTGTTTATTAATCAGCAATGTGTTCTTTCCTATCCAACCCAGTCCGCTTTTTTTTGCCCACACCCTCTCCAATATAGGCGCAGAATCTACAAACACTCTGGCATTAAAGTCGCCATACTTTTCCTGAATAACACTTACTAGCTCTCTAAGCGTCTCCTTAATCACAAAATGATAATCTTCGCCCAAAGCATACATAGAAATTTTTGGAGCGGTTTTATCTTCCTGTTTTTGCTCGGTATAATAATTATACGCTAATGAAATAACGGTCTTTGCTCCCGGAACAAGTTTGCTTGGGTCAAGGCGTTTTTCAAAATGATTTTCCATATACGCCATCTTGCCCTGCATTCCACTCTTCAGCCATTGCTCCAACCTATCTTCTTCTTCGGTAAGCTTTTCTGCTTTAGAAAATCCGCAATACATAAAGCCCATTTCTTGAGCTTTGGTTTTAATAAAATGTGATTTTTCAGAGGATGAACTCATCCGTTAAAACAATCTGTTTTGCTTGGCGCTAGGAATTCTTCCTAAATGTTTATAAGCTTTTTCGGTAGCTTCTCTTCCTCTGGGAGTACGAATTAAAAAGCCCTCTTTAATCAAAAATGGTTCATACACTTCCTCTATTGTTCCGGCTTGTTCGCTAACAGCTGTAGCAATAGTAGTAAGCCCCACAGGGCCACCTTTAAACTTATCAATAATAGAAACCAAAATACGATTGTCCATTTCGTCTAAGCCTAGCTTATCTACATTTAAGGCTTCTAAGGCGTGAATAGTTATTTTAAGGTCAATCGTGCCATCTCCTTTTATCTGTGCAAAATCTCGCACCCTACGTAACAATGCGTTGGCAATTCTTGGAGTTCCTCTGCTTCTTGAAGCAATTTCCAAACTAGCATCATCATTAATAGGTATGTTTAATATATCGGCCGAACGCTGAATAATTCCTTTCAACACCTCAGCATCATAATATTCAAAACGAGAAGTAATGCCAAACCTGGCACGAAGCGGAGCAGTAAGCAAACCTGTACGGGTTGTAGCTCCCACCAATGTAAACGGACTTACCTCTATTTGAATACTTCGAGCATTCGGTCCGCTATCTATCATAATATCGATTTTATAATCTTCCATGGCAGAGTATAAGTACTCTTCCACCACAGGGCTTAATCGATGAATTTCATCAATAAACAACACATCTCCTTCTTCTAAATTGGTAAGTAAACCTGCCAAATCACCCGGCTTTTCAAGCACAGGACCCGAAGTAACTTTAAAGCCAACTTCTAATTCATTGGCTACGATATTGGCCAAAGTAGTTTTTCCTAAACCCGGAGGGCCATGCAATAACAAATGGTCTAGCGCTTCACCTCTCTTTTTGGTAGCCGCTACAAATACTTTTAGATTTTCTATGATACTTGGCTGTCCTTTAAAATCATCAAATGAAAGTGGACGCAACGCCCGTTCTATCTCTTTTTCTTTGGGAGTTAAATTTTCTTCTTCCGGATCGAGATATTCATTCATTTCGTAAAAATACTAATTTAGCTACTAGTTGACTAGTCAACCATAAAAATTAAACTACACACATCCAACTCCTGAATCCTGAATTCTCAATTCTGAACACTAACAACTCAATTCATCATTCATCATTCTTAATTACACCAATATCTTCCCCAATCTGTTTGAAATAAATCTTTAGCTTAAAAATGTACATGGGCGCATTAAACTGTAAGCTGGTAACGGAGCTGGAAGCCATCATTAATCGATAACCCACACCCGCACCAATGCCTATGTATGGAATAATTTTATAATCTACCGTAATGGCAGGTTCATAGCTAAGCATAAACGAGCTAAACTGTCGTTCTTTTTTATTATTTGCCACATTTAAATAGTACGATTTACCAATACCTATCTGCACCGGAATACTCATCTGCCATTTTTTGTTTCGATAAAAAAAGTATTCTATGTAAGGAGAAAAGTAGTAATACTTCAAGCGTAAATCTACATCTGTGCCGGTAAAAGAATTTACTGTAATTCCGCCATAACTAAACAATACTTTAGAGTATAAATAATTAAACCCAAGACCTATGGCAAAAGTTTCATTAAAATTAGCACCTGCTTTAATGCCCCAAAAACGAGCAGAAGTATTGGTAATAAATGAATGGCGAGAGTCAAACTTAATGTCAAGTTTTGGCTTAGTGGCAAAGCTTTCTTTCCATTGTTTTTCAAACTGAAAAGCCTGTTGCTGTCCCCAACAACTGAAAGAAAAGGTAAAGAGTAAAATGATTAAACAACGCATAAATAAGTCCATCCCAAAGGTAGCGACTTTTTTAACACCTAATAAAAATATTCTATACTTTAGCCACATTAAGAAAAAAACATTCTACATAGTTTGAAAAAGAATCCGATAAGTTTATACTATACTGTTCTGTTTTCAATGGTGCTTGTTGCCTTTTGGTCTAGCAATATACAAGAACGGTTTATAAGCTGGGACTTTTTAGGCTACTATCTTTATTTGCCACTACTGTTTAATTTTAATGACATTGGGCTTGAAAATTATCATGAAGTACTAAACATTATTAATCAGTACCAATTATCCGACACCTTTTATCAAGTACATCCTACTCCCGAAAACGGAAGACATGTAATACAATATACTATCGGAATAGCCCTTCTTTTAATGCCTTTCTATTTCATCGGCTATGGCTTTGCCGCTATTTTTGATTATCCTTTAGATGGTTTTTCCTTACCTTTTCAAATAGCCATCTTTTACGGCTGTTTAGTTTATATCATTCTTGGTTTGTTTTTACTACGAAAGCTGTTGCTGAAGTTTTTTAACGACAAAATAACTTTTGTGTGTTTACTTATATTAACCATTAGCACCAACTATTTTGCACATGCTTTCCTTAGCGGACTGATTATTCACCTGTTGCTGTTTTTTCTTATCACCCTTTGTGTATTGCTTTGCTATACCATTTTTGAAGAAAGTAAAACCAACCATATCAAATGGCTTATTGTAAGTCTTGCCATCCTTGCTTTATGCAGGGCAACAGAAATTATCATCTTACTTATTCCATTGATATTACTGCTAAAAAACAAGCAGTATAAACTTATTGATTGGATAAAAACGAATTACAAAGAAATCATAAAAGGTATTCTATTTGCCATTCCCTTTATTATCATTCAGCTCCTTTATTGGAAATATACTAGCGGCAGTTTTATTACCAATCCCTACCAAAGTTCTATGGAAGAAATGCTATTGTTTCATCCACACCTGCTTGAAATTTTGTTTAGCTTTAGAAAAGGATGGCTCATTTATACACCTGTCGTTTTACTATTCTTTTTCGGTATCTTTTTCGGTGTAAAAAACAATAACAAATGGGCACTTGCCATAGGTATATTTGTTATTGTAAACATCTATATACTTTCTTGTTGGAGCAGCTGGTGGTATGCTACCAGTTTTTCAAATAGAGCCTTCCTTCAGTCTTATCCTGTTTTAATAATAGCATTAGGTTGGTTGATCCAAAAAGTAACCGAAAAGAAACCTGCCCTTTATTTAGTTATCCTCTTTGCAGGAGCTTGTATTTCTCTTAACCTATTTCAAACCTGGCAATACAAAAAAGGAATTATTCATCCTGACCGAATGACCAAAGACTATTACTTAAAAGTATTTGGAAAAACTGCTATTCCCGACCAAGCAGAAGAGTTATTGTTAATAGACAGAAATGCAGATGCACTAGGACTGTTTAACGAAAAGGAGCTAGTTAAAATTAAAGAATTTGAACTCAACTTTGTTACAGACACTACCCCACAAGGGCTTGAGCTAAATAAAAGCCGTTCCTTTTCTCCTGCTATAAACCAAACCTACAACAAGTTAAGCAGCAATTATTTTTTATGGTTTCGTATTTCAGGAGAAGTTTATTTTCAGGACTCTTTACCAAAAATAAGCTTAGTAGCTACATCTAAGCATAAGAAGAAACCATATAAATACTATGGTCTAGATATAGAAAAAAGCAAACTACAACTTCAAGCCGACAAGTGGAATTACATTGAACATATTTACCTTAGCCCGGAGCTTATTCTACCCTCCGATGAATTTACTGCCTACTTTTGGCTAAGAGAAGAACCTAAGGTATTTATTAAAAACTTAAAAGTAGAGGTGTTTGAAA
>CALALS010000136.1 GCA_937925525.1 uncultured Flavobacteriales bacterium
TGGAGGTGCACTGGAAAAATTACTGCCTTTCTATAATTTTAACTTAGCTCCATACTTTGGAAATGGGAAACAGATTTATTCCTGGATTCACATTGAAGACCTTTGCAGGATTTATATATTTGTTCTTGAAAATGAAAATGCCGAGGGGCCATTCAATGCAACTTCACCATATCCCGTAAGTAATAAGGAACTTGCTGCAAATATTGCCAAATCCAAAAACAAACATGTAATTTTAATACCTGCACCGGCTTTTGCATTAAAAATCATGTTGGGAGAATTATCATCAGCTGTTTTGGACAATATCAATGTATTTCCTCAAAGAATTTCAGATTTGGGTTTCAAATTTGAACATCCCGAAAATGTTGAGGCATTGAAGGATATATTTAACAGAAAAATATAAAAAAAGCCCCATTTTAATCCGGAGGGCACTGAAAAAGTCCTAAATTATAAAAAGGAGTGGAGAACTATGGTTTTCTGCTCCTTTTTCCGTATCTTGTAACAACTTAAAAACATAATAATCATGCTGTTACGTCAACAAAAGTTACAATTTAGCGAATACAGTTCTCTATATGAATTGATAGTTCCAAAAGACAATCTTCTCAGAAAAATCAATGATTTGATTGATTTTTCATTTGTATATGAAGAGTTGGTCGACAAGTATTGTAATAATAATGGTCGTATGGCAGAAAGTCCTATCCGGATGTTCAAATATCTGTTGTTAAAAAGCATTTATGACTTATCGGATGTAAATCTGGTCGAACGTTCACGATATGATATGTCTTTCAAGTATTTTTTAGAAATGACACCCGAAGAAGATGTAATAAATTCCAGTTCACTTACTAAATTCAGGAAACAGCGATTGAAAGATACCGACTTATTAAATTTATTGATAAACAAGACAGTATCGGTTGCTATTGAGAAAGGAATCATAAAATCTAAATCTATTATAGTTGACGCCACACATACTTTTTCAAGATCAAATCCATTTTCTGCCGTTGAAGTCTTAAGAGAACGTTCAAAGCAGCTTCGTAAAACAGTTTATATGTTTGACGAAAACTGGAAAGAGCGCATGCCCAAAAAGAATACAGACAACGATTTAGATAAAGAATTGGCTTATTGTAAAGAATTGGAACAACTAATAGAGAACGATAAATCAATAAGCTCTATTCCAGCTATAAATGAAAAGTTGAATTTATTGAAAGAAACGGTCGAAGATACACATGAAAACCTCATACTTTCAAAAGATTCGGATGCTAAAACCGGCCACAAATCGGCAGAGAGCTCATTTTTTGGCTATAAGACTCATATTGCTATGACCGAAGAGCGCATTATTACCGCAGCGGTTGTTACGTCAGGAGAAAAAGGAGATAGCCCTGTTTTACCTGAACTTTTGGAGATTAGTCAGGAAAATGGAATTGAAGTTGAAGTGATTATTGGAGATGGGGCTTACTCCGGAAAAGAAAATTTAGAATTGGCTATAGAGCAAAATATTAAGGTAGTAGCAAAATTAAACCCCTCTATAACACAAGGCTTTAGAAAAGATGCAGATATGTTTGACTACAATAAAGATGCAGATATGTTTGTATGTCCTGCCGGACATATGGCCATACGAAAAGCTCGGCAAGGAAAGAAGAATAGAGGTAAAAATCAAGTAGATACATATTATTTTGATGTCGAAAAATGTAAAAAATGCCCGCTAAGAAATGGCTGTTACAAGGAAGGGGCTAAATCAAAAACATATTCAGTATCAATAAAGAGTGATATACACAAAGAACAAATTGCATTTCAGGAAACAGAATACTTTAAAGAAAAAGCAAAGCATCGTTATAAAATAGAAGCTAAAAACAGTGAGCTAAAAAATGTTCATGGTTATAAACGTGCCAATTCATATGGTATTGCCAGTATGCAATTACAAGGTGCGATGGCGATTTTTGCGGTTAACCTCAAAAGAATAATAAAACTGACTGAGTAATTGTAATATTGCTGAAAAGCACTCTTCCAAGAGCCTAAATTTCGATTTAAGCCCTACTGGACAAAAAATTTTATCCCTAAAAAATAGAAGTCAAAATAAAAAAGGATTAAGCAAAAGTTTCCTTTAATTTAATCCTTTTTGTGGCTATTCGTTTTTTGTGGCACTTTTTCAGTGCCCTCACAAATTTCGTCAGACTTTTTTTTTATTGGGTTTAAATTAACCTTTCATTGCAATAATAGGCTGTATCCTAGCTGCCCTTAT
>CALALS010000137.1 GCA_937925525.1 uncultured Flavobacteriales bacterium
ATAAATGTAGCAGCACCAACTAAAATTTTATCTGTTTTTCCGAAAGGAGTTTCTATTGCATCAAACGCCACTGTTCCAACAACAATTAAGATAATGTTAAATAAATTTTGGTAAAGATAAGATTACAATTTTACTATGCCTTGAATAATCCATACTTAAATATACAATAGATAGCCCTGAAGCCATCTTTCCAACCAATTTTTTTACCTTTTTGATAGGTTCGTCCGTAATAGGAAATGCCTACTTCATAAATTCTAATGCCTTTTATTCGGGCAAGTTTGGCCGTTACTTCAGGCTCAAAGCCAAATCGGTTTTCTTTTAGTTTAATCTTTTTGGCATAATCACTTCTAATTAACTTGTAGCATGTTTCCATGTCAGTTAAGTTAAGGTTGGTAAACATATTACTCAAAAAAGTGAGGAATTTATTTCCGAGCGAATGCCAAAAAAATAAAATTCTGTGCGGTTTTCCGCCCATAAAACGGGAGCCATACACTACATCTGCTACTCCGTCAACAGCTGGCTGTAAAAGCAAATTAAACTCTTCAGGGTTGTACTCTAAGTCGGCATCTTGAACAATTAAAAAATCACCGCTTGCTAACTCAATTCCTTTTCTAATGGCAGCGCCTTTTCCTTGATTTTTTTCCTGATGAAACAGCTTAATGTTTGAGTTAGATGTGGCAGAAAAGTCTTCAATTACCTTTTTTGTATTATCTGTGGAGCAGTCATTTACCACAATAATTTCCTTTTCTATATTATTTATTAGAGTTACATCTACCACTTTTTGAAGCAATTTTACAATTGTTTTTTCTTCATTATAAGCGGGTATGATGACAGATAATTTCAATTAAGGATTGAACTTTAAAGTAGCTGCAATGGCTTCTGTTTGTCTTAAGTATTCTCTTTTATCAAACCTTGTAGCATAAACATAATTGTATATCACCGTAATTTTACTTTCCTTGTTGTTTACAAAGGCAAAATTAACGAAAGGCCCGCCCATAAAGCCGTTTTCAAGTTTCCATAAACCTCTGGTTACATAACAATCTTTTTCAGCCACTTTACTTAATAAGGTTAAAGGCGGAACTAGTTTTTCATGCGTCATGTAGGTGTTT
>CALALS010000138.1 GCA_937925525.1 uncultured Flavobacteriales bacterium
ATTCTTGACGGATGGGGAATTGGTGACAAAACAAAAGCTGACGCCATAACAAATGCAAATACTCCTTTTTATGATAGCTGTCTTCAAAAATATCCTCACTCAACTTTAAAAACATTTGGCGAATTTGTTGGATTACCTGACGGGCAAATGGGAAACTCTGAAGTTGGGCATTTAAACATTGGCGCAGGCAGAGTAGTTTACCAAGATTTAGTAAAAATCAACAAAGCCATAAAAGACAAATCTATTGATGCCAATCCGGTAATTCAAGAAACTTTCAACTATGTAAAATCAAAAGGAAAAAAATTGCATTTGATGGGATTAGTTTCTGACGGAGGCATTCATTCACATTCAAAACATTTAGAAGCTTTAATTGATTTAGCCGAAAAGGCTGGGATAGAAAATACTTTTGTTCATGCTTTTACAGATGGAAGAGATTGCTCACCAACCAGTGGTTTAAATCATATCAAAAATTTAGAGAACTTTTTAAGTGGGAAGAATGCAGAGCTAGCTTCAATGGTAGGTAGATACTACGCCATGGATAGAGATAAAAGATGGGAAAGAATTAAAATTGCTTATGATTTGCTGGTAAACGGCATAGGAACTTCTACTGACAATTTTACTAAGTCACTTCAAGAATCTTACGATAATGGAGTAACCGATGAGTTTTTAAAACCACTAATACATAGTGATAAAAATGGAATAATTGAAGAAGGTGATGCGGTAATTTGTTTTAATTTCAGAACAGATAGATGTAGAGAAATTACTACTGTGCTAACTCAACAAGATATGCACGAGCAAAATATGCATACGCTTCCGCTTCATTACGTTACCATGACAAATTACGATAGCACATTCAAAAACGTACATATCATTTTTGATAAAGACAATTTGAAAAACACTCTTGGTGAAGTGCTTGCAGATAATGGTAAAAAACAAATTAGAATTGCTGAAACCGAAAAATATCCACACGTAACTTTCTTCTTTTCGGGTGGTAGAGAAAAGAAATTTGAAGGTGAAAGCAGAATAATGATTAACTCTCCCAAAGTTTCCACTTATGACTTACAGCCGGAAATGAGTGCCAATGAAGTAACTGATGCAATTGTAAAAGAACTAAGCAAAGGAGAAGTTGATTTTGTTTGTCTCAATTTTGCTAACCCTGATATGGTTGGCCATACAGGAGTTTATGATGCCATTGTAAAAGCTATTGAAACCACAGACAAATGTGCCGAAAAAGTGGTGAATACTGCCATTAGCAACAACTATTCAGTGATTATTATAGCTGACCATGGAAATGCTGATATTGCTTTTCACCCTGACGGTTCTCCACACACCGCACATACCACCAATCCTGTTCCATGTATTTTAATTGATAACGACTACAAAAAATTAAATGATGGTAAATTGGCAGACATCTCTCCCACTATTCTAAAATTAATGGGAATCGCTAAACCAAAAGAGATGGATGGAGAAGCGCTTGTTTAACTATTCCACATAACACAAAAAATACTTTTTCACCGGCTCGCTTAAAGCAGAAATATTTAGCAAATCTGCAGCTTCAGCCACATCTTTTATATCATCGTTTTTAAAAAGCATGTTAATTTTATCCTTTTTAGGGTTATAAGCATTGTTCTGAATGTTTCCGGTAAAGACAAAATAATCAATGTGCTTTTTATCTATTCCTGTTTTAATAGCTTGTGCTTGATGTTTTTTAATCTCGTTAGTCGAAAAAGGCTTTTCCTGAATAAGAATTTTATAAAGTCTTCGGTTAATCAATCGCTTACAAAGTTCAGCCAATACTTTATCCTCATGATTCATCCATACTTTAATAGATGCTGTTAAATCATAATCATCTAGTAATGCAAACTTGTCCAACAAATCAGGCTGTTTTTCAAAAGCCTTTTTATCGTATTTGTTATATAAAAATTCCTTCAAAACAGGAGTTCCGAAAAGTTCTTTTCCTTCCAGTGCCAACTCTTTAGCTCTCTTTAAAATATGTACTAATAAATGTTCTGCAGCCAATGCCGTTTTATGCAAGTACACCTGCCAATACATAATTCTTCGGGCAACTATAAACTTCTCCAGTGAATAAATGGCTTTGGCATCTACCACTAAATCATCAT
>CALALS010000139.1 GCA_937925525.1 uncultured Flavobacteriales bacterium
ACATATAATGACGATTGAGTAAAACACCCGAAATACCAGCAAGCAAAGCAAGAAAATTTTAATAAGCTTTGGCATAGCGATGAATGGGTTGAGCAAAACGTTGTCAAAGCAGATGAATACGACTATAAACGGTTAGATATTTTAAAGAAGTTTCAAGAAAATCACCCTCTTGTAATGCAGTCTAGAGTTGAGAGTATGAACTGGAAGTTTGAGTATAATACTCAAAACTTTAAGTCGTCTTTAAAGCTTAAGTTTCTGAATATCATAGAGAAGGTGTTTGGTTGGAGAGTGGGGGAATACAAAAACTACAAGTTAATCAAGTAAAAAAATCCTCTTGCTTTTTTTGAATTTAAATTTTTATTTACATTTGCAAACTCTTAAGCGAGAGTAGCTCAGTTGGTAGAGCACAACCTTGCCAAGGTTGGGGTCGCGAGTTCGAGTCTCGTTTCTCGCTCAATAAAAGGCGTTTTTACGCCTTATTTTTTTAAAAACCGCTGCTCGGGTGGTGGAATTGGTAGACACGCAGGACTTAAAATCCTGTGGTCATTGCGACCGTGCGGGTTCGATTCCCGCCCCGAGTACTTAAGTGAGGCCTCAGCTTAATTAAAGAATGTTGAGGCTTTTTAATAAACAAATAGTATGGGATTTTTTAAAAATATTAAAGATAAGCTTGGTATTGGAGGTGTTAAGGTTGAAATAAAAACCAATGGTCAAGCTTCTAAAGAATCAAAAACAATAGACGGGACGGTAGTTCTTACCACAAAAAGCGAGCAAGAGATAGTTAACATTGAAGTAAAGTTCATGGAGAAATTTACCACAGGAAGAGGTGATGACAAGAAAGAAAAAGAGTTTGAACTTGGAAAGGTGGTTGTCCCTGCTAATTTTAAAATTGCTCCGGGCGAGACGAAAGAAATTCCATTTTCAGTTCCATTTCAATTAGTAAAGTCTAATGCAGATGAATTAAAGGAAAAAGGTGGTGCTTTGGGAACTTTGGGTAAAGTAGCCGCTTTTGCTAATAAAGAAGTTTCTGAATATTACTTAGATGCAGAAGCGGATGTAAAAAGTGCAGCTTTAGACCCTTCTGATACCAAGGAAATTAAGCTTGTTTAGACTATAACCTTTTTCTTTATCAAATGATATATGCCGTTTAATTTATAAACGGTTGAATAAGATACATAAATGGTAGGGATACTATAATGTAAAGCATTTATCTTTGAGGCGCTTTAATACATAATGTTATTTTTGCGACTTAATTATTGGCGGATGAAAAAAATTGGCTTTCTACTTTTGTTATCAGGGTTTTTGTTTTCAAATTTTATATTGGCTCAAAATGCTAATATAAGAGGGTTTGTGTATGATAAAAAGACAGGAGAGCCTGCTATATTTTGTACGGTTGTTTTAAAAGGAACAAGCTTAGGAACATCTTCCGATATCAATGGATTTTACTCAATCACAAAAATTCCACCGGGTAGTTATACCGTTATGGCTACACAAATTGGCTTTGATACTGCTTACGCTAAAATCACAATTAAAGGAAATGAGGTAGTTAACCAGAAGTTATTCATTGGAGAAACTGCTATTGATATAGGAACATTTGAGGTTAGTGCTGAAAAAGAAGAGCAGACAACCCAAGTAAAAATGTCCGTTACAAAACTTACTCCTAAAGAAATTAAGAAGCTTCCTACAATTGGCGGAGAGTCTGATTTGGCGCAATATCTTCAGGTATTACCTGGAGTGGTATTTACCGGTGACCAAGGAGGTCAGTTATATATTAGGGGCGGTACTCCAATTCAGAACAAAGTATTAATGGACGGTATGATAATATACAATCCATTCCATTCCATTGGTTTATTCTCTGTATTTGATACTGACATTATTAAAAATGCTGATATCTACACAGGTGGATTTGGTGCTGAGTATGGTGGAAGAATTTCATCTATCATGGACATTTCTACAAAAGATGGTAATAAAAAACGTCTTTCAGGAAAGGTTTCTGCTACCACTTTCAGTACCGGAACATTATTAGAAGGCCCAATCTTTAAAGAAAAAACATTGGGAGGAAATAGCAGTTCATTCTTGTTATCAGCAAAACATTCTTATTTACCACAAAGTTCAAAATTGTTTTACACCTATATTGATAGTGCCGGATTGCCCTATACTTTTACAGATATTTATGCTAAAGCATCGTTTAACTCTGCTAACGGAAGTAAATTCAATGTATTTGGATTTAACTTTAAAGACGGAGTAAACTATCAGGGTGTTTCTGACTTAGGTTGGAATTCATTTGGGTTAGGCTCTAGTTTTGTATTAGTACCGGGAAATTCCAGAACTTTAATAGAAGGTAATATTGCTTACTCACAGTATGATATTTCTCTTACTGAAGATGACCAACAACCTAGAACAAGTGGTATAGACGGATTTAATGTCGGTATGGGTTTTACTAATTTCTTTGGAGAAAATCAAACCAAATACGGTTTTGAAATATTAGGTTTCTCAACTGACTTTTTAATTTTTAATGAGGCGAATAGAAAAATTGAACAAAACCAAAACACAACGGAGTTGGCCGGTTACTGGAATTTCAGGTTTAATAAAGGTGACTTTGTAATTGAGCCGGGTTTGAGGGCACAATACTATGCTTCTTTAGCAACTACTTCTATTGAGCCAAGGTTTGCATTAAAATATAATGTTGGAGAGAAAGAAAATTTTAGAATTAAGCTAGCTACAGGAATGTATTCTCAAAACCTTATCAGCGCTAATTCAGATAGAGATGTAGTGAATTTGTTTTATGGGTTTTTGTCAGGTCCTGATAATATTCAATCTACTTTTCTTAAAGAAAACGGAGATTTAAAAGATATTACTCATAAACTTCAAAAAGCTAACCATTTTATTTTAGGGTTTGAATATGATATTATTAGAAATGTGAAGCTAAATGTTGAGGGGTATTATAAAATGTTTACTCAGCTGACAAATATTAATAGAAACAAAATATTTGACGATACTCAAGATAATGCTGCTATTCCTGATGTTCAGAAGAAAGATTTTATTATAGAAACGGGAGATGCTTACGGAGTAGATTTTTCTCTAAAATATAGCCTTAAGCACATTGATTTGTACGCTGTTTATTCTATAATGAAAGTTGATAGATGGGATGGAATTAGAAAATATTCTCCGGTGTTTGACAGAAGACACAATGCCAACTTTGTGGCATCTTGGGAATTCGGAAAAGATTTGAATTGGGAATTAGATGTTAGGTGGAATTTAGGTTCTGGTTTCCCATTTACCCAAACACTTGGATTCTATCAAAACCATACATTTAATAATGACGTTAATTATGACTATACCACCCAAAATGGAAATTTAGGGATTCAATATGCTGAAATTAATCAAGGAAGATTACCTTATTATCACCGACTTGATTTAAGTTTAAAGAGAACTTTTGTGATTTCGGAAAATTCTTTAATTGAATCTACGCTGAGTGTGACGAATGCTTACAATAGAGATAATGTATTCTATTTTAATAGGGTTACTTTTGAAAGAGTTGATCAACTACCTTTAATGCCAAGCTTAGGTGTTACCTGGAAGTTTTAATTAAAGTTTTCTTCTTTTAAGCTCTCTAGTTATTAACTGAAGTTCTCTTCCCGTTTGTCCTGCAACAGATGTGTTTTCGTTAGCTCTTCTAATTAAGTAAGGCATTACTTCTTTTACGGGTCCGTAAGGAACATATTTGGCAACATTAAAGCCTGATTCTGCAAGATTATATGATATGTGGTCACTCATGCCTAATAGTTGAGCAAAATACACTCTTTCATCATTTTTTGCTATTCCTTTTTCAAGCATCAACTGAGCTAGATACATAGAGCTTTTTTCATTGTGTGAACCACAACAAACAGAGATTTCATTTATATTTTCGATACAATACTCAACGGCTTTATCAAAATCAGAGTCAGTGTTTTCTTTTGTAGTTTGTATAGGTGATTCGTAGCCCATTTCCTTTGCTCTTTCTCTTTCCTTTTCCATATAAGCACCTCTTACAATTTTTACTCCAGTAAATTTATGTTGAGCTTTTAAGTCAGCATGAAGTTGCTTTAAATACGGTAAACCTTTTTTCCGATAAAGCTGAACCGTGTTATATATAAATGCTTTTTCTGTGTTAAAATGTACCATCATTTTAAAAGCGAGATGGTCAATTGCAGGCTGAATCCAAGTTTCTTCGGCATCAATTAACACCTTAACTTTTTTATCAAAAGCAACCGTACATATTTCAAAAATTCTTTTTTCAATTTTTCTCCATTCTTCTCCTTCAAATAAAAGAGCCTGACTTGTTTTTTCTAAAACTTTAAAAGGCCCTAATCCGGTTACTTTAAATACACAAAAAGGAATGTTGGGTGTGTTTTCAGCTCTTATAATGGTTTGAATTACCTCATTTTTACAAGATTCAAAATCTTCTTCACTTTCCTTACCTTCAACAGAATAGTCAAGAATTGTTTTAACATTATAGTTGGCTAATTCTTCAATTTTTTTTGAAGAATCTTTAATGCTTTCTCCACCGCAAAAGTGTTCAAAAACGGTATTCTTTATTAAGCCTTTAATTGGGAAATGAATGGCTAAAGCAAATTTAAGCAAGGGCGTACCAATAGAAACCATCCAGTTATAACTAATCAGCTTAAAAAGATAGTAAGCTTTTTTTAGTTGTTTATTTGACTTTCCAGCAAAAGCAATTTCAGTATTTTCAAAAGAAATCAATGGGTTAAATTTTTGACAAAAATAGACTGAAATGTAAAACCACCAACTCTAAATGAAAAGAAGCTTAAGATTTTTATCTTTACACTTACTATTTATGAAGATGAGAAGGTTTAGTATTGTATTGATTTTAGTGTTTTCATTTACGTTTGCTAGCGCAAACCAGTTGGTAGATTCAATCCGAAAACAATATTCTCAATCAATTAAGGATACTTTATTTATATCTAAGTTAATAGCTGAGAGCAAAAAAATTCCATCTCATTCAGCCAAAGTTCATTTATTAAAAGAAGCTGTTATTATTTCTGAAAGGTATGACTATGATAAAGGTTATCGTACTTCTTTATATCATCTTGGTTCGGCCTATCATCATAGTTCACAGTTGCAAAAAGCTCTTCAAACCTTATATGAAGGATTAAAAGCCTCTGAGGCAGTTAATGATAAGGTAATGAGCGCCAACTTTTATAATGAAATTGGTGGAGTTTACTACAACATAGAGGATTATAATAATGCCTTTGATTTTTTTAACAAGGCTCTTCAAATCCGTACAGCTATGAAGGACACAACACTTATGGCGGGTTCTTTTAACAATATCGGAGAAATTTATCGATTAAAAGGAAACCCTAAAATGGCTTTGGAATTTTACAAACAGGCGGCAGAAATAAATGAAAAAAAGGGTGAAGTAAGATGGCTTACCATTAATTATCAAAATATGAGTTCGGCTAATCGAATGCTAAAACGTTATGATGAGGCCGAAAAGTATGCCGTAAAATGTACTCAATTAGCTGAAAAACAAAACTCACATATTCTTAAAATGTATGCCTATACAAATATGGGCGACTTATATTTTGCGCTTAAAAAATATGATGTGGCTATTGATTTTTACAAAATGGCATATTCATTGGCAAAGGGAGTTTCATTGGTTCATTTAAGAAATGTATCTGAAGGACTAGCCAAAAGCTATATGGGGCAGCAAAAATATGATAGTGCCGCTACATATTTTCAACAGCATATTACCTGGAAAGACTCTGTGATGGATACAGAAAAACATAAAATGTTTTTATATACAGAATCGAAACAGCGTACAGATTTAGCAAAAACTGAAATTGAAAACTTAAAAATGTCTAAAGAACTTTCAGATTTGAAATTGATAGAAAAAGAGGAGGAAAGGCTTTATTACATTTTAGGCATAATTTTCCTTTTCATATTTGCTATTGTACTATTCTTTAGGTTTTATGAGAAGAATAAAATTAATAAGCGATTGAATTTAGCTTTAAAAGAAAGAGAAATTTTACTCAAAGAAGTTCATCATAGGGTAAAGAATAATTTCCAACTTATATATAGCATGCTTAATTTACAGTCGAGCTCTATTTCTGATAAACTTTCTAAAGAAATACTAAGCTCGGCAAAAAGCAGGGTAAATGCTATGGCAATTATTCATGACAAAATTTATCAAGCCGATGATTTATCTTCGGTTAAATTAAAGCCCTACTTTGAGCATATTATTGAATTAACCGAAAAGCACTTTAATGATAGCGATGTAAAAGTTCAATTAATTGCAGAGGAAACGGAATTAGATATTGAGTCGGCTATTTCATTTGGTTTAATTTTAAATGAATTATTGAATAATTGCTATATGCACGCTTTTGACCATACCAGAGAAGGACATATTACTGTTAGACTAGAAAAGACAAACAAAAATATTGGTTTACATGTGAAAGATGACGGTAAGGGATTACCCGAAAATTTGGATATGGAAAACCTTTCTACTTTGGGGCTTGAACTAGTATATCTTTTAACTGTTCAATTGAAAGGTGAAGTAAAACACTTTAATGATAATGGCGCTAATTTCTTAATCAGCTTCCCTCTTCCGGCTTAGTGTAGTCTATAACATCAACGGTTAAATAAGAAGATAGGTCATTTGCAAACTTTCTAGCTTTTATAATATTATCAAATCTTCCTGCCTCAACTTTGTGTTTGTTGTTTACCATTAAATAAACTACAATTACTCCATACTGTATAGTCGAAGAATTTCCCATTGCTCTTGCAGAATTAAATGTTTGACTCATTTTTCTGGAAGTAATTGAGACAAAGGAAATCTCCGGAAGAGCTTTCCAACCCTCACTTAGAGAGAATATAAACAGAAAAGGGAATAATTTTTTGTAACGCTTTTTTGTCTTATCAATTTTTATTTGAGTTGATTTAAAAACAGGGGAATTGTCAAGGACATCATTCATTGTTATATCTTCTCACTATAAATCTTGGCATACAAGTCTTTGTATTTTTCCATAATAGGTTTTCTCCTTAACTTAAGTGTAGGAGTAAGCTCTCCACCTTCAATACTCCATAATGTTGGTGTCAATTGAACTTTTTTAAGTTGTTCATACTTGGCAAAAAAGGCGTTGTACTTATCTATTTCTTTTTGAATTCTGGCTTTTACTTTCTCATTTGTTACCATTTCTTCATTGGTGGTATAATTAATTTCTTTTCGTTTACACCATTCTTTTAGGTAATCAAATGCAGGTTGTATAATAGCCGAAGGATGCTTCTCTCCTTCACCAACTACCATTAGTTGCTCAATAAACGGAGATTCTTTAAACTTGTTTTCCAGCACTTGTGGAGCTACATATTTACCACCTGATGTTTTAAATATTTCTTTTTTTCTGTCGGTTATTTTTAAAAAGCCATCTACAAATTCGCCAATGTCACCGGTGTGTAGCCAACCTTCTTTGTCTATTACTTCATCGGTTAGGTCCGGTCGTTTGTAGTAGCCCATCATCACGTTTGGTCCTTTGGCTAAAATTTCTCCGTCTGCTGCTATTTTTATTTGAACATTGTCTAATGGTCGTCCAACCGAGCCAATCATTACTCCATCATTATCTTCACAGTTTACGGTTAAAACAGGTGAGGTTTCGGTTAAGCCGTAACCCTCCATTACAGGAATTCTTGCAGCTAAAAATATTCTGGCAAGTCTAGGTTGTAGTGGTGCACTTCCTGAGGCAACCGCCTGACAGTTTCCACCTAAAGCTTCTCTCCATTTGCTAAATATAAGTTTGTTGGCAATACTCAGTTGAATATTGTAAAAGAAGCCCATATTTTTTCTTGGGTCATACTTTAGTCCTAGTTCAACTGCCCAATAAAACAATTTCTTTTTTATGCCTGAAAGGTCAGCGCCTTTTGCCATTATTTTGTCATATACTTTTTCTAAAAGTCTTGGTACGGCTGTAAAAACCTGTGGCTTAACTTCTCTTAAATTGTCACCAATGGTATCCATTGATTCAGCATAATAAACAGATACTCCCGTATAGATATATAAGTAAACTACCATTCTTTCATAAACATGGCAAAGCGGTAAAAAGCTTAAGGATTTTGCTTGAGCATCTACCGGTAGTCTGGGTTTACTTCCAAAAACATTACTTACAATGTTTCGGTGAGAAATCATTACTCCTTTAGGCTTTCCTGTAGTTCCGGAAGTGTAAATTAAAGTGGCTAATTCATCTTCTTTTACTTTGTCTCTGTATGTTTGCAGAGAAGATTTATCTTCGTTTTTACCAAGCTCTTTTACCTCTGTCCAATGTTTTGTGTTTGCTATTTTATTGAAAGAATAAACTTCTTTTAACGAAGGCACTTGATTTTTTATAGCATTTACTTTTCCCAATATTTCTTCATCAGACACAAAAACCATCTTTACCTCTGCATCATTCATAATGTAGGCGTAGTCTTCTTCTGTAATAGTAGGATATATAGGAACATTTATTGCTCCCAATTGCAAAATGCCTAAATCAGTTATATGCCATTCAGGTCGGTTGTTAGAAATAATGGCAATTTTATCATTGGGTTGTATGCCTAATTTTAGTAATCCTAGACTAAATTCATCAGCTTGATTAATAACATCTTGAATGCTATACGTAACCCATTTTCCATTTTCTTTGGCAGCTAAAGCATCAGATTTTGGATAATTCTTTAGTTGATGGTAATGAAGGTCAAAAATTCTTTTAATTTCGCTCATACAGAATAGTTTGTATAAAGTTAAAAAATTATTTTAGTATATGTTTGATAAAATTACTGAAAAGGAATCTCTCTATCAAGATATTGATAAAATGTCAGTCAATGAGATTTTAAAGGGCATCAATCAGGAAGATAGAAAAGTAGCTGAGGCTGTTGCTAAAGCTATACCACAAATAGAAAGTTTAGTAATAGCGCTTGTAGAAAAAATGAAAAATGGCGGAAGACTTTTTTACATTGGAGCCGGCACTAGCGGGAGGTTAGGAATAGTAGATGCATCGGAATGTCCGCCAACTTTTGGTGTTCCATTTGGAATGGTAGTAGGGCTAATTGCCGGAGGCGATAGCGCTATTCGAAAGGCGGTTGAGTTTGCCGAAGATGATGAAAACCAGTGCTGGAAAGATTTAAAAGAGTATGAGATTTCAGCAAATGATACGGTGGTTGGTATTGCGGCTTCCGGCACGACACCTTATGTTATAGGTGGTTTGAAAAAATGCAATGAAATGGGTATATTAACGTCTTGTATTACATGTAATCCGGGAAGTCCGGTGGCTACCAATTCTAAAATGCCTATTGAGGTTAATGTTGGCCCTGAATTTGTAACCGGAAGTACCCGAATGAAAAGCGGAACAGCTCAAAAGTTAGTGTTGAATATGATTTCAACATCGGTAATGATTCGTATTGGAAGAGTTAAGGGAAATAGAATGGTAGATATGCAGTTGAGCAATAATAAATTAGTGGACAGAGGAACAAAAATGGTGATGGAAGGGTTAAATATAAATTACGAATCTGCTAATAAATTATTAGCAAAATACGGAAGTGTTAGAAAAGCAATTGAATCTCAACAATAATAGATGAACAGATTTACCCTTAGAACAATTATTATCCTAGCGGCAATTTCTTTAATAGGAATTATTGCTACTCAAATCTATTGGGTAAAAAAAGCTTATAGCATAGAGGAGAAACAGTTTAATGAAAGGGTTCACTTAGCTTTAGTAAATGTTGCTCAACAAATTTTAGATGTCAATAAAGACCCTTCGGAACTTTATGACCCGGTGGACCAAGTTTCTTCCAACTATTTTATAGTGAGTATGAATGACACCTTGCATCCATACTTACTAGAGTCATTTTTAAAATCAGAATTTCAACTAAGAAATATTCAATTGGATTTTGAATACGTTATTTACGATTGCTTTACCGATTCAGTGGTGTTTGGAAATTTTGTTCAGGTTAAAACTGAAGAAAAAGAAGAAATTGTAGAATTTACCAGTGGCAGTCAGTGGGATAGGAGCGGGCATTATTTTGGAGTTTATTTTCCGGGTAAAGCAGCTTATTTAATCAAAGGGATGGATTTTTGGATTTATACCTCAATCCTTATTCTTTTTGTGGTAGGATTTTTTGCCTATTCGGTTAATGTAATGCTAAAGCAAAAACGATTGTCAGAAATCAAAAACGATTTTATTAATAACATGACACATGAATTTAAAACACCCATTTCAACCATTAACTTGTCTGCAGATGTTTTACTTGGCGATGAAATAGGCTCTCAACCCGAAAGGCTTAAATCTTATGCCAACATCATAAAAAGCGAAAATCAACGTCTTAAAACACAGGTGGAAAAGGTGTTGCAATCAGCTTTGCTAGACAAAAGCGGTTTAGAGCTTGAACCCAAAAAAATTGATTTAGTAGAACTAATTGAAAATGTAATTAAAAGCTTTGGCTTAATTATTGAAGAGAAAAAAGGAAATATTTCTTTTCATAAATCAATAAATGAAATTTATGTAAAAGCAGATAAAACGCATCTAGGAAATATTATATCTAACCTTATCGATAATGCAATTAAATACAATACTAAGCCTCCAAAAATTGAACTTAAATTAGAACAACAAAAAAATGGCATAGTTTTTACTATATCCGACAACGGAATTGGAATTTCTAAAAAAGCACAGAAGCTGATTTTTGAGAAATTTTATAGAGTTCCTACCGGAAATGTGCATGATGTAAAGGGATTTGGCTTGGGCTTGAATTATGTGAAGACAGTTGTAGAAGCACATAAGGGGAAAATAAAAGTGAATAGTGAACTAAACAAAGGAAGTGAATTTATAATCTGGCTACCAACTAAATAATAAAAATGGATAATTTAAAAATACTTTTAGCTGAAGATGATGTTAACTTAGGTTTTGTGGTAAAAGACCAATTGCTCCAAGAAGGTCACAAAGTAAAGCTTTGTGTAGATGGTCAACAAGCTTTAGAGTCTTTTGCTGCTGAAGGCTACGATATTTGTTTGCTGGATGTGATGCTTCCTAAAAAAGACGGATTCAGTATAGCTCAAGAAATAAAAAAGTTACGCCCTGCAACACCCATTATTTTCATTACCGCAAAAGAACAAACGGATGATAAATTAAAAGGTTTTGAAGTAGGCGCTGATGATTATATTACCAAACCCTTTGATTTTAGAGAGCTTAAAGTTAGAATGGAAGCTGTATTAAGAAGAGTTTCCGGTGAAGTTAAAACTGAAGTAAACGAATTTAAAATAGGTAAGTTTACCCTTAAACATAAAGAGAAAGTATTGTTTTGTAAAGAGGAGGAACAAAAACTTTCTAAAAAAGAAGCAACACTATTAAAAATAATGGCAGAGCGTAAAAACGAAGTATTGCCAAGAGAAATGTTGCTCAATTTTGTGTGGGGAAAAGATGATTATTTTACCGGCAGAAGTATGGATGTTTTTATTTCTAAACTTAGAAAATACCTAAGCACGGATTCTTCCGTAGAAATTGAAAATGTGCACGGCATTGGTTTTAAGCTGAAGGTGGGGTAGTGTTTAATAAAGAGATAAGTTTAAGTCAATCCTAAGTTCGCCAAGCGCCAGTAAAACGTTAGCTGGAATAAAATTATTTTGATTTACAATACTATCACTTAATATACACTCATATGGTAAATCTATAGTCAGTTCAATTTTATCATATTTATTTAGAAGGTACTTAATATCTTTTTTATATTTTGTGAGGAACATTTCTATATCATCTATATGACCTTTAAAATTATCCCAATCTTTATTGCTAACATCACAAGAGACCATATTCACATTAAATATTTTATTCTTTCTATATTTATGCTTCTCTCCAACTTTATAGCTTTGGTATATGGGTAAACTAGTTTCTTTGATTACTGAATCAACAATACTAGAATCACCATCTATTTCAATATGTAAAACACTCATTTATTTAAATTTTTAATTTTTTTCTAAAGCCATCTTAACCTATACCCCAAAAATACAATAAAGTTCTTTCTATATTTGAGGAAACTAAACGCTTGAAGTTTCTACAACACATAGCTCAATATTTAATTGAAAATCATTCTTCTAACATTGAAGATGTAACGGTGGTGTTGCCCAATAAAAGAGCGGGAATATTCTTAAAAAAGTATTTATCTGAAAAAGCTTCTAAACCTATTTGGTCTCCAAATATTATCAGTACGGAAGATTTAGTTAGCAAACTTTCGGGCAAACTGCAATTGGATGAGCTTTCGCTTTCTATGGAGTTTTACAAGGTATATTTAGATATAGAAGGCGAATCTGCAGAGCCTTTTGAAGAGTTTAGTTACTGGGCTAATGTGTTATTAGCCGATTATAACGAAATAGACAGGTATTTAGTAAATACTCAAAAGTTCTTTAGTTATTTAAAAAGTGCTAAGCAAATGGAGACCTGGAGTCCTGATGGAAAAGAACTGACAGAACTTCAAGAAAACTACATCCGTTTTTGGGAAAAAATGGGCGATTATTATTATGCTTTTCAAAAGCATTTAGATGAAAACAACTTTGCCTATCATGGAAAAGTGTATCGTTATGTAGCAGAAAATATTGAAACTGAAACGATTGTTTCAGAAATAAAAAAAATGCCCCATATTATATTTGCAGGGTTTAATGCCCTTACAAAAGCAGAGGAAATAATTATTGACCATCTTTCTGTTTTTTATGATGCAAAAGTGTTTTGGGATGTAGATGATTATTATCTAAATGATGTTAATCAGGAAGCTGGATTGTTTGCCAGAGCCAATAAAAAGAACTTCACTAAATCAAACTTTATATCAGATAACGGCTTGAAAAATATAGTCAAGAACATTAATGTTTATGGTATTACAGGAAATATTGCCCAGGTAAAATATGTTGCAGAAATACTAAATAACTTAAATGATTTTGAAGATACGGCTGTAGTATTAGCCGATGAAAAATTACTGCCTGTTGTATTACAATCCATTCCTGAAAAGGTAGATAAGTTTAATGTTACAATGGGTTATCCTTTACAGTTTTTACCTGTTTACAGCTTTTTTGATTCTCTTTTTAAACTGTATATAAATTTTGGCAGATACAGGAGAGATAAGTTTTATTATACTGATGTATTGGCTATTTTAAATAATAAATATTTTAATGAGTTTACTCATGAAGAAGGAGCCTTGCAGCATTTTTTGAAGAGAATAAAAAACAATAATTTACTTTTTCTGTCTTTAGATGATTTCGAAAAAGGAGTTGATATTAAACTATTTCAACTACCTCATTCTCCTGTTCAATTTCTCAATGAAATGGTAAATATAATTAGTGAATTAAAAGACATTTTAATAGAGAAAGATAAAGAGGTAAATGCTTACGAAGTAGAATATTTGTATCGCTTTTCTACCTTATTTAAGCAACTTACCAATTATGCAAAAAAGTATCATTTTGTAGATTCCATTAAAGCTTTATATAACATATTTAGAACTGTAGTTAGAAGTGAAAAAATAGATTACTACGGTGAGCCATTAAGTGGGTTGCAAATAATGGGAATACTTGAAACCAGATTGCTAGACTTTAAAAATGTAATATTACTTTCTGTAAATGAAGGTAATTTGCCTGCCGGAAAAACACAAAACTCATTTATTCCTTACGATTTTAAAAAGGATATTTTTAATATGCCTACTCACTATGAAAAAGATGCCATTTTTGCCTATCACTTTTATAGATTAATTCAAAGAGCAGAGAATGTTTCATTGCTTTACAATAATGATAAGGCTGTAATAGGAAGTAATGAAAAAAGTCGATTTGTACTTCAACTGGAAAACGAATTAATATCCGCAAATAAAAAGCATACAATTCAATCTAAGCAAATTAGTATTGGAAATACCGCAATAAAATCCACTACAAAATCGGTAGTTTCTGATGAAATGCTGGTAAATAAACTTATTAAGAAGTTTGAGTCTGGTGTTTCGCCTAGCTTTATGAATAGCTACATTAACTGCCCTTTTGATTTCTATCATACATATGTTTTAGGGCTAAGAGAGGAAGAAGAGGTGGAGGAAAAAATAGAGGCAAACACATTTGGGAATATCATTCATGAAAGTTTAGAAAAACTTTATACGCCATATTTAAATCAAATTTTATTGCCTGAGGATGTTTCTAAGATGCAAAAAAATATGTTAAAAGTTATTGAAAATGAGTTTAAAGCTAAATTTGGGAATTATTATAACCAAGGGAAAAATCTCTTGGCTTTTCATGCGGTAAAAGAATACGTATCTATTTTTTTACAAAAGGAAAAAGAACTAGTTAGTTCAAATGAGCTTATTGTAAAAGGGTTGGAGCAAGAATTAAGTTATGACAGTCAATTGGGTAAATTGCCACTTAAACTAAAAGGAAAAATAGACAGAATAGATTTGCTTAACGGGCAGTTAAGAATCATTGATTACAAAACAGGTAAGGTTGACGATGGAAAGTTAAATATCAAAAGTTCAGATAAATTTTTTGAAAACAAAGAATATAAAATTGCATTACAATTAATGGTTTATCGCTTGCTAGCCCAAAAGAATTACCCTGAATTTGAAGCCATTCCGGCTGTCATTAGTTTTAAGGAAATTAGTAAAGAACCTTCCATTCTTAAAGGGGAAATTAATAGTGAGGTTTTACAACAGTTTGAAGAAAATCTACATGCATTTTTAGTAGAACTAATACAACCCGACTTAACTTTTGAGCATAATCAAAGTTCGAATTACTGTAAGTATTGCTCTTAGTCTCTTCTACCCATATAGATTGAAACGTAGTAAAGCAGCGTTGCTAAAGAACCAAGTGCAGCCACAACATAAGTTAGTGCAGCCCATTTTAAGGCATCTTTTGAACCCTCATATTCCGTAGAGTTAACCACTCCTCTCTGTTTTATCCAGGCTAAAGCTCTGTTGCTGGCATCAAACTCTACCGGTAAGGTTATAAAACTAAACACAGTAGTAGCGGCAAACAAAATTATACCCATTAGTAATAATTGTGGGAAGGTGTTTACCATTAATATTCCGCCAATTAATACCCAAGGAAGTACGGTAGATGAAACATTGACAATTGGAACAAGTTTCGAACGCAATTGTAGCCAGGCATATCCTTTTGCATGTTGAACGGCATGACCTACTTCGTGAGCTGCTACAGCTGCTGCAGCCGCATTTCTTTCACTATAAACGGAATCACTCAGGTTAACTGTTTTGTTGGCAGGATTATAATGGTCTGTCAGTTGTCCGCTGACAGAAATTACTTTTACGTCAAAAATACCATTGTCATTTAGCATTTTTTCTGCCACTTCTTTGCCAGACATGCCATTTGATAACTGCATTTTTGAGTACTTTTTGAACTTACTTTTAAGTTGCCAACTTACAGCCATTCCCACTACAGCTATAATTATTCCTATGATATATGCTCCAAACATTTCTTTTAAATTTTATGACAAGCTTATGTCAATTTATGTGCCATTTCCAAAACATTGCCAATTTGGCAGTAAAGTTTTTCTGCCTCAATAAAATTTAAACTTTGTTGCCCGTCACTTAGTGCTTTTTCAGGGCATGGATGGATTTCCAGAATTAATCCGTCTGCTCCGGCTAAAATGCTTGATAGTGCCATTGTAGCTACATGTTTGCGTATTCCAATTCCATGAGACGGGTCAACAATAACAGGTAAATGGGTTTTTTCTTTTAAAATAGCTACTGCATTTAAATCTAACGTATTTCTGTAAGCGCTTTCAAAAGAACGAATGCCTCTTTCACATAAAATAATTCGTTCGTTTCCGCCTGAAAAAACATATTCTGCGGCTAATAAAAGTTCATTTATGGTGCCTGATATTCCTCTTTTTAATAGCACAGCTTTATCTTGTTTTCCCAGCTCATCTAGTAAATTAAAGTTTTGAGCGTTTCTGGCTCCTACTTGAAAAATATCAATGTAATCGTACATTAATTCTGCCTGAGAAGGCTCCATAATTTCTGTAACAATTTTGATGTTATGTTTTTTACATTCCGCATAAAACATTTTTAGTCCTTCTATTCCTAAACCTCTGAAGGCATAAGGCGAGCTTCTTGGTTTAAAAACACCACCTCTCATAATGCCGATTTTATTTTTTACTAAGTGAGCGACTACTTCTTCAATTTGCTTTTCAGATTCAATAGAACATGGTCCTACCATTAATTGAAAATTTTCAGCACCTATTTTACAATCCTCAGCTATAGGTATTACTGATTTCCCAATTTTCCACATAGATGAAACTAATTGGTAGGTGTCATCTACAAAGTGAACATCCATTACTGACTTTAATTTGCCTATTTCTCTGATGTCATATTCAGATTTACCGTTTGCGATAATGTAGTTCCCTTTTTGAGTAACCACTCTAGAAAAACTAAGTTTTTTTTGAGTTAGAAAATCCTCAACTTCTTTTGGGTTATCGTCTATATTACTTAACTGTATAATCATGATTTTATGGATTGTAAAAATTCTGAAATATTGTTTTTTAGTGTGTTTTTTTGCTGAATTGCTTTTAGAAATGCAGAACCTATAATAGCGCCATCTCCTATTTCACAGGCTTTTTCGAAAGAGTTTTTGTCATAAATTCCAAAGCCCATAACAACGGGCACTTGTTTTTTGATGTCTTGAATTAATTTATCGTACTCACTATTTTTTTCAATAAACTGATTGTTTGTTCCGGTTATTTGATTTGATGAAACAGCATAAACAAAACCACTTGAGCATTTTGCAATTTCATAGGCTCTTTCTTTTTTTGTTTTTGGTGTAATTAAAAATGAGCTTTTTAAACCCAGAGTTTGAACTTTTTGTAAATACTTTTCTTGGTAGATTTCAATTGGCAAATCTGGGATAATAAAACCATCTATCCCGGAGGTTTTTGCATCTTCAAAAAAAGTAAAATCTCCGTATTGAAGTATTTGATTATAATACCCCATTACATAAATAGGTAGTGTAATTCCTTTTTTTCTTGCTTTTTTTACTTGTGAAAACAATTTTGATACGGTCATTCCATTTTTAATTGCTTGCAGGCTTGTGTTTTGTATGGTGGGGCCATCTGCCAGAGGGTCAGTGTAGAGCATGCCAAATTCTAAATAATCTACTTTATTTGATTCCTTAATGCAGCTTAATATTTCAAATGTATCATTGATATTAGTAAAACCTTCAGTAAAAAAAACAGAAAGTTTTTTATTCTTATCTATCATTATGTCAGTTGCTTGTTTCATTAAAATGTTTTAGGTAAGTAGCCATATCTTTATCTCCTCTTCCCGATAAGTTTACTACAACAACTTCATCCGGAAAGAATTCAATTTTATTGAGACCTGCGAGTGCATGAGCACTTTCTAATGCAGGTATTATACCTTCGTTTTTAATCAATAAAAAAGCAGCCTCTAGTGCTTCAGCATCAGTTATTGGTATTACTTCAATTCTTTTAGTAGCGAATAAATGTGAATGTATTGGCCCAATTCCTGGATAATCCAATCCTGCCGATATAGAGTAAGGTTCAATTATTTGACCATCACTATTTTGCATTAAATAGCTATAGCTTCCATGAATTACTCCTTCACTGCCTTCAGTTAAAGTAGCTGCAGATTCACCGCTAAAAAGCCCTTTTCCGGCTGCCTCTGTAACCGTTAATTTTACCTTGTCGTTTTCAATAAAATGATAGAACGCTCCAACTGCATTGCTGCCACCTCCAACACAAGCTATTATTCTATCAGGGTTTTTCAATTCATCTTTTATCTCTTTGCTAATGGTGGATTGAAATTTTGCAACCATATCCGGATAAGGATGTGGGCCAACTACAGAGCCAATTAGATAGTAAGAATCAGGATGGGCTATCCATTGTCTTATCGCTTCATTAGTAGCGTCTTTAAGGGTTTTATTCCCTGAATTTACAGGCACTACTTCCGCACCAAGCATTTTCATTTTTTGCACATTAGGTTGTTGTCTTTCTACATCAAGTGAACCCATGTAAACGGTACATTTTAAATTTAGCTTTGCACAAATTGTTGCAGTGGCCACTCCATGCTGACCTGCACCTGTTTCTGCAATTATTTTTGTTTTACCAAGGTGCTTTGCAATTAAGGCTTGACCTATTGCATTTGTTATTTTATGTGAACCGGTGTGGTTTAAGTCTTCTCTTTTTAAATATATTTTGGCGTTATATTTCTTTGATAAATAGTTGGAATAAAACAAACTGGTAGGTCTGCCGCAATATTCTTTTAAAAGCGTATGGTAAACACTCTGAAATTCTTCAGATGAAATGATTATCTTATAATTTTCATCTAACTCATCTAACTGGGGTTTTAATAATTCCGGTACAAATGCTCCGCCAAATTTATCATAGTAGCCTAGATGATTAGGCTCTTTCATTACTTTTGTTTTAATAGCTTCAAGCATATTCTTCGTGTTTAATAGTATTAACAAATTCATTTACCAATTTCATATTCTTTTCACCCGGAGAAAGCTCAAATTTGCTGTTAATGTCCACACCTAAAAGTTTGGGATGATTTATATTTAAAATAGCATCGCAATCATTTTTATTTATTCCTCCACTCAGTAAAAAAGGAGTTTCAAGCTCGTAATTTTCAAGTGTATTCCAATTGAATTTTACTCCATTTCCGCCAAACTTTCCACCTGCAGTATCAAATAAGAAGAGCGAACAGTTATGTGCTTTCATTTTCTCAACAGGAAGCTCATTTCTTAAATGAAATGTTTTAATAACCGGAATAGTTTTTGTAATTTTTTCAGTAAGTTCAGGAGTTTCCATTCCATGAAGTTGTACTATATCAAGCTCAAACTCCTCAATCATTTTTTTAATATATTCCTCTTTTTCATTTACAAACACGCCTACTTTTTTTATTGATTTAGGAAGGTTTTTTAGTGCCGTTAACTTTTCTGGAGTTGGTTTAAAACATCGCTCTGATTGAGGATAAAAAATCAACCCTAGATAGTCTAAATCTATATTTTTAGCCTGAGTAATAGTGTTAATGTGGTTTGCACCACACATTTTAATTTGTAACAAATTGTTCATGAGTGAATGTTTGTTTTAGCTTATTAATGTTGTCAATAAATAGTTTAAGTTCTTTAACGGGATGTGCTTTTTTCATTAGGTTTTCTCCAATTAAAAACCCATTGAATCCCATTTTTTTTAGTTCTACTATTTGTTCTGGAGTTTTAATTCCGCTTTCTGAGATTTTTACAATATCGTTATCAATTTTACCTGATAAGTTTATTGAATTTTCAATAGACACCTTCATAGTTTCAAGGTCTCTATTGTTTATTCCTATTATTTCATTATTCTGAGGAGCTTTTTCAAGTTCGCTTTCGTGATGAATTTCAACAATTACTTCAAGCCCTAAAGAGTTAGCAAAACTGTATAGTTCATTCAATTCCTTTTTACTCAAAATAGCTGCTATTAATAATATTGCATCTGCTCCGTAAGATTTTGCTTCTATAATTTGATATTCACTAAGAATAAAATCTTTTTGTAGAATGGGGCAGAAGTTATAAGTTCTTGCTCTTTTTAAATCTTCCAAACTGCCTCCAAAATATGTGTTGTCTGTTAGCACAGAAAGGGCCGAAGCACCTGCCTGCATGTAACCAATAGTAATTTCTTTAATATCTGCATAGATATTTATATTTTCATTTGAGGGAGATTTTCTTTTAAACTCAGCAATTATTCCTTGCTTGTCTTTTCTAAGAATATATTCTTTTAAGGAAACACAAGGAGTGTTAAAAAAAATACTTTTTTCGAGTAATTTTTTGGGAAAAAGCGATTCTCTTTCCTTTACTTCCTTTTGTTTATGTTGAACTATTTTATCTAAAATATTCATGATTAATTTAGTGTTAGAAGTTTTGTTAATTGTTGTAATGCATGTCCTTTCATCAATGAAAGCTCTGCTTTTTCTATACATTCTTCAAGCGATAAATCTTGTTCTATTGTTTTAATGGCAAATGCGGCATTTGTGGTCACTATTTTGTTTTGTGACTCAGTTCCTTTTCCTGAAAGTATTTTTTGCAGGATAGATAGGTTTTCTTCTATAGTATTACCTCCATAAATGTCTTCTTGATTTAACTTTTTTATTCCAAGCGTATCTAACTGATATAATTTTTCGTTGTTATTGCTATGTATTTTAAAACTCCCTGTTAACGAAATTTCATCGTAACCATCAATGGAGTGAACAACAGAAAAATTGGTTTTTGTTTTTCTAAAAACCTCTTCATAAGGGCGTAACATTTTTAAACTAAATACTCCGGAAAATTGGTGAGATGGAGAAGATGGATTGACAAGTGGTCCGAGTAGATTAAAAAAGGTTTTTACCCCAAGGCTTTTTCTGATATGTGCAACTGATTTTAAAGCCGGATGAAAAAGAGGCGCATGTAAAAAACAAATATTTGTTTTTTCTAATTGCCGCATTAGTACACTTTCATTATTGGTAAAATTATATCCCAAAGCTTCTAAAACATTTGATGAGCCACATGTTGACGATACTCCGTAATTTCCGTGCTTCACAACTTTATATCCTGCCCCTGCAACAATGAAAGAGGCAGTTGTAGAAATGTTGAAAGTGTTTTTCCCGTCTCCTCCTGTGCCGCATAAATCAATTGATTTTTCAGTTAGAGAATTGAAGTTTATTTTTTGTGCCTGTTGCATAATCGCCTCTCTAAACCCTAATAATTCCTCAACCGATATTGGTCTCATAAGGTAAACAGTCATAAAAGCTGTTATTTGTGCATCATTAAACTGATTATTGGTAATGCCAAATAATACCTCTTTTGCTTGTTGGGTAGTTAAAGCTTCATTATTAAATAATTGTTCTAATATGGCTTTCATAATTATAGTTCTAGAAAGTTTTTCATCATATTCATTCCTGTTGATGTCATAATTGATTCAGGATGAAATTGAACTCCTTTTATAGGTAGTGTTTTGTGACTAATAGACATAATTTCACCATCTTCGTCAAGCGATGTTATGTCAAAGCAATCCGGTAATGAGCTTTTTTCTATTACCCAGGAATGATATCTTCCTACCTCAAATTGGTTGGGAATATCTTTAAATAATTCGTCTTCTTTAGTTTTAGTTATTTTGGTTTCAACACCATGAAAAACCTGACTTAAATTTTTTAATTTTCCGCCAAAGGCAACTCCAAGTGCTTGATGCCCCAAACAAACTCCTAATATTTTTTTGGTTTCATTATAAGCTTTAATGATTTCAATCATTTTACCGGCTTCTTCAGGAAGTCCCGGACCGGGTGAAAAAACCAAGTGAGAATAGGAATCAATATCCTGAACTTCAACTTCATTGTTTCTCTTTACATCACAACTATTTTGAGTAATAGCTTCAATATAGTGTACTAAATTGTAAGTGAAGGAATCGTAATTATCAATTACTAATATTTTTTTCATAGGTCTTATTTTTGATAGAAATTTTTTCGGCAATATTTAAAGCCTTTCTAAGTGCTTCAATTTTATTATTTACTTCTTCCAATTCTGTTTTTTCATCAGAGTTAATCGTTATTCCGGCTCCTGATTGAAATAAAAGAGTTTTATTAATGGATAGGAACGAACGAATAATAATAGCATGGTTTACATTTCCGTTGAAATTGAAAATTCCTATAGCACCACCATAAAATGTTCTTGAATTGTTTTCATAGAGTTCTATTAACTCAAGGGCTTTAGGTTTTGGTGTTCCTGAAAGCGTACCGGCTGGAAAGGTATCTGCTAATGCAGAAAATGCTTTATCTGATTTTATATTTCCTTTTACTTCAGAAACCAGATGTATGACGTGACTATAAAAATGTGGCTTTTTTAAGTAATTTACTTTTACCGATTTACAAAACTTACTTAAATCGTTTCTTGCTAAATCAACAAGCATGGTATGTTCTGCATTTTCCTTTTTATCGTTTAAGAGTTGTGAAGCTAATTGTTGGTCGGCATCTTTATCACCACTTCTTTTGTAAGTTCCGGCTATTGGATGAATGATGGCTTCATTCTCATTAATAATTAATTGAGATTCAGGTGAACTTCCAAATATTTTAAAGCTACCGGTATCTAAATAAAATAAGTACGGTGAAGGATTTATTGATCGCAGCGCTCTGTAAACATTAAAGTCGTCTCCGGCAAAGGCTTGTTTTACTTGTCGTGACAGAACTAGTTGAAAAACATCACCTTTCTGGCAATGTTCTTTTGCCTTTTTTGTAAGTTGTATAAAGTCTTCATCATTTATGGATATAGCTTCGCTACCAACTTTTTCAAACGGATAAATAGAATAGTTGGTTTGAAGTAAGTCAGAAATATGTTGAAGTTCACTTTTTTCGTTTTCTAAAAGATTTTCTATGATGATTATTTCTTGATGATAATGGTCGAATACTATTACATATTTATAAAGTGAATAAGCTAAGTCAGGAATTTCATTGTCTTGTGAGGTGTGGTGTGTTTTTTCAAAGTGTTTTACACAACTGTATCCTGTATATCCAAAAAAGCCATTGTATTGACTTACTAAATTTTGTTTGGTTTTAAATTGCTTTAAAAAGTCGTCAATCTGTTCAGATAAAAAACGTTTATCCTCTTTTGGAAGAGGTGTTTTTTTGTCAATTAATCCATTATGAATTAAATAATCCTTTTCAACTCTAAATGTATGAATCGGGCTAAAACAAATGAAGGATTTACTTTGTTGATGATCTGTAAAATCTAAGCTTTCAAGCAAAATTGAAGAAGCAAAGTGTTCTCTAATTTTCAAATAAATGGAGACCGGAGTTAATTCGTCTGCCAGTAATTTTATATGTTGTGTTTTAAATTCTTTCATTTTTTAATCAAAAAAAAACGGCTTGCTGTGAGAAGCAAGCCGTTAGGTTAAATTTTATATATAACAATAGCGTCTATCTCACTGTTTTGTAACAGAAGTAGACCACCACCATTTTTTATTTACACTATTTTGATTCATTTCGGGTACAAACATACGAGTTTTTTTAATTCACAAAATATATTTTTAAAAAACTTAGTTTATTTGATTAGTTTAAACTGATAGGAAGACACATCAGACGCTAGAAAAAAGCCTAAGGCTCCATTATTAATATTACCTTTTATATTTGCCGGAGGCCCGTCAAATGGTCCGCCATTCCATACTGTTTCTAATGAAGCCGCAATTAAAAATTCGTAATAATTTCTTGGTATTGAAAGCATATCTACTTTTACCTCAGAGGTGTCGTTCACTAAATCTTCCGGTGCAAAGTAGTATAATTCCAGTCCGGGAATGTATGCACCGTCAACAAAATCATCAGAGCTAAATACCATGTTTTCTAAACTACCATTGTGTAGAGAAGAGTCCAAGTAAACATCCCATTGGTAAAAATCTCCTTCACCCGGAGACTCTTGAGCCCAAAGGTATAATACATACTCTCCGTTTTTTCCGTAAGCAGGATTGAAATCATAAGTTATTGAATCTATTGGTGTGACAGATGTAATAGTTGAACTGGCCGAATACTTTTCGCCATTGCTTCTTTCAATATTAAGCGTATATGTATAGCCAACAATACCGGAGTCAATATTTACTGTTTCATATATTCCCGGTTCAATTTCTATGAGAGGAATTACTTTATTTCCATCAGTTATTTCAACTTTTGCTCCTTCTTCTGCTTTTGGTGTTTGGTTAGCAAAATAACTTGAGGTTTGGGTTAAAATAACTCTATGTTTTTTTGCTTCGGTAGTAAAGTAACCTTCCACTACAAGCCTAATGTTGTCTTCTTTGTTTAAATCAAAATCGATTTTTTCTGAACAAGAATATAATGTAACAAGGGGCAGTATGTATAAAAAAACTTTTTTCATACTTTAAAATTTAAAGTTATAAGTAATAGATGGAACTATACTAAACAAATATATTTTGTAAGCTTCTGTAATACTTGGGTCTTCTTTTGATTGCTGGAAATTAATGGTAAAAGCATTTTTTCTCATATAAACATTGTAAGCCGAAAAATTCCAACTGCTTTGATACCCCCAACGTTTTTTTCCGTTTTTCTTTGGCCCTTTTTCTTCGGCAGTTTTTCCATTTACTGTTACAGAAAGGTCTAATCTGTGGTAGGAAGGCATTCTTTCAGCATTTCTATCAGAATAAACAGGAATTACATTTCCTTTATAAGTGAATCTTCCTGTTGGAACAGTTATAGGGGCTCCGGTAGAATAAACCCAGGTCATACCTACGTCAACTTTTTTTGATATTGCGTAAGAGCCAACAACTGATACATCATGCGTTCTGTCATATGGAGCTAAATAGGTATTTCCATTGTTTATCTCCTTAATTTCACGCTGTGTTCTTGATAAGGTGTAAGCAACCCATCCCGTAAATTTTCCTTGATTTTTTCTAATTAAAAGCTCTGTACCGTATGACCAAGATTTTCCAATTCTAAGCTCACCCTCTAAAAACTTGTTTAATAAAAGTTGTGCATGGTCTCTAAAATCTATTGAGTTATACATCCATTTATAGTAAACTTCAATAGATGTTTCAAACATATTTTTCTTGAAATTTCTAAAGTAACCGGCTGCAACTTGGTCTGCTTGTTGTGGTTTTACGTTTGGGGAGCTTGGAAACCATAATGCCAGCGGTGATGCAGAAACAGAGTTGTTGGCTAATTGTAAATATTGTGCAGTACGATTATAACTTGCCTTAATAGATGAAAATTCGTTTAATGTATATTTTGCAGAAAATCTTGGTTCAGGATTATAATAAGACTGATAAATTCCTCCGGTAGTTTCTATTGTATCACTAGAAGTGTATAAGTCGGGATTTGATTTATCGTATTCGTAATAAGTTGTTTTTCCTAAGTTGTGAAATGAGGAAAATCTAATGCCGTACTCTATAGTTAATAGGGTGCCTATCTCTTGTTCATTACCAATATAAATAGCGTTTTCTAAGCCATAATTATCAGGAAGAACAAACGCATTGAAAACACTTTCTTCTCCGCCAATTATAGTCCCTGGTTTAAAAGTGTGATGTGTACTTTGAGCCCCAAATTTTAAGGTGTTTTTAGGGTTAATGAAGTAACTAAAATCTGCTTTTAAACTGAAGTCAATGATATTTGATTCCCAGTTAAACTCCTGAATGCCATCAGGAACACCTAAATTATAATCAAACTTGCTGGCAATAAATGTTACATTAGAAAATAACTTGTCGTTAAACAAATGGTTCCACCTAACAGTTCCTGTTGAGTTGCCCCAACTCATTGAAAATTCATTACCAAATCTAAATACGTCTCTTCCAAAATATCCAGACACAAAAATTCTGTTTTTGTCATTGATGATATAATTTGCTTTGGCGTTAAAATCATAGAAATAAAGTTTATTTTTTCTTAAAGAGGTGTCTTTAGCAAATCTTAGAAATTGATCGGCATAAGTTCTTCTTCCGGAAAGAATAAAAGAGCTTTTGTCTTTTACTATTGGTCCTTCAAGCGTTAATCTACTAGAAACGGTTCCAATTCCACCGGAGCCTGAAAACTTTTTAGAGTTTCCTTCTTTCATTTTTATGTCTAATAATGAGGATAATCGGCCTCCATATCTGGCAGGTATTCCACCTTTGTAAATTTGTAAGTCTTTTATAGCATCTCCATTAAAAACTGAGAAGAACCCCAATAAGTGGGAAGCATTGTAAACTGTTGCTTCATCTAATAATACTAAATTTTGGTCGCTCCCTCCACCTCTCACAAAAAAGCCATTATTTCCTTCTCCACCGCTTTGAATGCCGGGCATTAAAGTCATTGTTTTAATAACGTCCACTTCACCCATAAAAGCAGGAACCTTTTTGATGGCTTCAATGTCTAGTTTTACGACACTCATTTGGACATCTTCAACATTAGCTTTTTGTTCTTTTTCATCTACCACTTCAAACACATCCATTTGCTCGGCACTTTCACCTAACTCTGTGTTTATTTTAATGTTTTTGTTAAGTTCTACTTTTTGAGTGTAATTGTCGTATCCTATAAAGCTAACCACAATAGTATATTCTCCTTTGGGAAGGGTTAGTGAAAAATAGCCGTATTCATTTGCAGATGTTCCTACGCTTAATCCTTCTGCATAAATTGTTGCGCCAATCATTGCTTCGCCAGTTCGCTTATCTTTTACGTAACCACTTATGGTGTACTTTTCCTGTGATAGAGCATTTAAGCTAAAGAAACTGATTAGCGTAAAAAGTATAAGAAATCGATGCATTAACTAAAAATTTGTCAAATGTAATATTGTTATTAGAGGAAACAAAAATAATAACAAAACGTTTCCTAAGTTTTTTATTTATTTAATTTAAACAAAACAAGTGACAAATGGTTTTTAAAAAGGTTGCATGGTTTAATGTTGTTTTTTTAATACAACATCATACAAGTCTGTTCTTCTGTCTTTTAAGTTTTTTACACTTCCGAAATTGTGTAATTCTTTAAGAAGGTCTAAATCTACGTCCACAATTAAAGTAGTTTCTGTGTTTGGAGTTGCTTCTACTTTTGTGCCGTTAGTTGGAAAAGCAAAATCTGAAGGGGTGAAGACGGCAGATTGGGCAAATTGAATGTCCATATTATTTACTTTTGGTAAGTTTCCTACACTACCTGCTATAGCTACATAACACTCGTTTTCTATAGCTCTTGCCATTGCGCAGTTTCTAACTCTTGTATAACCATTTTGGGTATCTGTTAAAAATGGAACGAATAAAATTTTCATTTTTTGTTGGGCAAGTATTCTTGGAAGTTCCGGGAATTCTACATCATAACATATAAGCACACCAATTTTTCCGCAGTCTGTATCAAATACTTTTATAACATCACCACCAATCATTCCCCAGTGATGTTTTTCGTTAGGAGTGATGTGAATTTTTTCATACATCTCATGGGTTCCATCTCTTCGGCATAAAAATCCAACATTATATAACATTCCATCATCTTTTTGATAAGGCATACTGCCAGTTATGATATTAGTGTTGTAAGAAATGGCATATTGCTTAAATCTCTCTAGTAGTGGTTCAGTAAATTTGGCTAATTCTCTAATGGCATCAGCTTCATTTAGATGATTGTAGTCTGACATTAATGGGGCGTTAAATAATTCAGGAAATAAAACAAAATCACTTTGATAGCCTGAGACAGCATCAACAAAAAATTCTATTTGCTCGCAAAGTGCATCCATATCTTTGAACGGGCGCATTTGCCACTGAACTAATCCGAGCCTAACTACCGGGTTTGCTACATTTAGAAGTTTTGGATGTTCATCATAATAAATATTGTTCCATTCCAGTAATGAAGCATATTCTAATGATTCTGAATCTCCGGGAAGGTAGCCTTTTAAAATTCGTTTAACGTGAAAATCATTTGAAAGCTGAAAAGTAAGTACAGGGTCGAAAATTTTCTTGAACTTTACTTCCTCAATGTATTCTTTTGGCTTTAGTTTGTCAGAATACTTTCCATAATTTGGCAGTCTTCCTCCCGCAATAATTGCTCTTAAATTAAGGTTTTCACATAACTCTTTGCGGCCATCATATAATCTTCTCCCTAGTCTTAAACCTCTGTATGCAGGATGAATAAAAACATCTATACCGTAAAGCACATCTCCTTCAGGGTCATGTGTTTCAAAGGTGTAATTGCCTGTAATTTGTTCGTAGGTATGCTTGTCTCCAAATCTTTTATAATCCACTATTAAAGACAAAGCGCTTCCTACAATTTTCCCGTCTGCTACAATACATATTTGACCTTCGGGAAAAATTTCCAACAACTTTTCAATATGGTGTCTTTTCCAATAACTCCCGAGCTTTTTATAGGCTTCTTTCATAGAGCTTTCTAATTCAAGAAAGTCTTCAATTTTAAGGTTTCTTAATTCAATTGTTTTAACAGATTCTACTTTCATAAACTTGTTTATTGTACTAATAATTTTGGTTCCATCATGTCTAAAATGGCATACTTTACGCCTTCTCTTCCCAGGCCGGAGTCTTTAATTCCTCCATAAGGCATGTGGTCAACTCTAAATGTAGGAGTGTCATTAATAATAACAGAGCCTGCTTCTATTTGTTCAAAAGCTTGCTTAATTTCATTTTGCTGATTTGTAAAAACACCGGCTTGCAAACCAAAAGCTGTGTCATTTACCAGTTTTACTGCTTCAGAAAATGATTTATACTTTTCAATTATCACAACAGGTCCGAATACCTCCTCTGAATTTACTTTCATATTGTTATTTGTGCCCGTAATTAGAGTAGGCTCAATATAGCTTTTTTTACGTTTTCCTCCAAAAAGTATTTTTGCCCCCTTTTTTTGTGCTTCATTAATCCACTTTTCAACTCTTATGGCATTTTTTTCATCAATCATATTTGAAAGATCAGTGGTTGATTTTATAGGATTTCCGTTTCGTAAGTTTTTAATTTTTTTAATAAAATCTTTAACGAACAGATTGAAAAGGCTTTCATGAACGTAAATTCTTTGAGTATGGATGCATACCTGCCCTGAATAAGCAAAACCACCAACAATACATTTTTCAATAGCATCTTTTATGTTTGCGGAATTTGTAATTATACATGCAGCATTTCCTCCTAGTTCCAAGACCAGTTTTTTCTTACCTGCATTTTTCTTCATTTCCCAACCAACAGCCGGAGAGCCTGTGAAGGACAAAAGTTTAATTCGTTCATCAGTGACTAGCATATTGCCGGTTTCTCTATTCATTGGTAAAACGGAAAAAGCGCCTTTCGGAAGATTTGTTTGATCAATAATTTTAGCCAATTCTAAAGCTAAAATAGGTGTGCTTGATGAGGGCTTAATAATTATGGGACATCCTGCGGCAATTGCAGGAGCAACTTTGTGTGCTATTAAGTTGAGTGGAAAGTTGAATGGGCAAATACCGCCAACTAAACCAATAGGAAAATATCTAATAATTCCTTCTTTGCCTTTACCTTTTTCTGTCCAGTCGAGACTAATATATTCTTTTGGAAGTCTTTTAGTTTCTTCAGCTGCAATTAAAAATGTTTGTGAAGCTCTTTTGATTTCTCCAATAGCATATTTTAAAGGCTTTCCTGACTCTTTAGCTAGAGTTTGTGCCAAGCTTTTCTCTTTATTTTGAATGCCGGTAGAAATAAAACTCAGTATTTCAAAACGTTCAAAACTGCTTAATTTTTTTAATTTTTCTTGTGATTTTATCGCTAATAAAATTGCTTTATTCAAGTCTTCTTTACTTGCCTCAGAAACTTTAGTAATTACTTTTTCAGTATATGGATTTACCACATCTATAAATGATTTAGATGATTGCCATTTTCCTGCTAGATAAAATTTTTGTTGTTCCATAGTTACAAAATAAAAAAAGCGACATCAATTGACATCGCTTTTAATAAATTACAATTTTGATTTTATATAATATTAACTAAATAAGTTAAGATTTGCGGAATATCAAATGAGGGAGCATTAAAACCAGAAACTTGTGCTTCAGTTGAACCACTTGAACTTTCAGCCTCAGCTTTTTCAGAAATTTTAGAAGTTTTATATTGCCCATCATTCATATTATGAATGGTAGATATAATCATGTCTTCAGTAATTGTTGCTTTATCATATTCAATGATTGCTTTTTTCCCTTCATAATCTACCTTACAGCTAGAAACTCCTGTCATTTCAGCAAGTTTACTTTCAATGCCTTTTGCACAACCAACTGCACAAACCATTCCGTCAACAGCTAAGTTAAGCGTAGCTTTTTCAACTATTGCAGATGAGGTGGCCTCAGGGTTTTCCACTGGTTCGTCTTTTTGTTCAGACTTACAAGCAAAAACTAATACTGAAAGTGTAATCAACGAAAAAATTATTTTCTTCATAACGCTAAATTTTAGCAAAAGTAAGAAAAATGATGGTGACAAATGTTAAAAGTCCTTAAATTTTCTTTTCATTTGCCCCAAAATGCAAAACAATCAACAGAAAAGCTGGATAGTATTAATTATGCTTGCTATAACCTGGGGAAGTTCATTTATATTAATGAAAAAGGGGTTATTGGCGTACGATAATGTTCAGGTGGGTGCGCTTAGAATGATAATTGCTTCCGCTGTGCTATTGCCGTTTTGTATCAAGCATTTTTCAATTATAAAAAAGTATTGGTTACCACTTCTTTTGGTAGGATTGTTTGGTAATGGTTTGCCATCTTTTCTGTTTACAAAAGCTCAAACGGTTATAAGTAGTTCATTATCCGGTATGTTAAACGCTTTGACTCCTGTTTTTGCATTAACTATTGGTACATTGTTTTTTCGTGAGAAACTTAATGCCATGAAAGTGATAGGCTTAAGCCTTGGTGCTGTGGGAGTGGTATTGTTGCTATATAAGAGCGGAGGTATAGGCTATGATGAAAATATCATTTTTCATAGCTTGTATGTGGTTTTCGCTTGTGTCTGTTATGCCATAAGCATCAATATTATTAGGCACAAACTATCAGAGGTGTCTTCGTTATTGATTACATCTGCTGCTTTTATGTTTATTGGTCTTCCATGTCTGGTTATCTTTCTTACAACAGATATAGATAGGGCTATTCATAGTGAAAATTTTGTGTTTAGTACGCTCTGTATAATAATATTGGCACTAGTTGGAACGGCAATAGCGGTAATAGCTTTTAACTATCTTATAAAATGGACTTCATCTATTTTTGCAGCATCCGTTACTTACCTAATACCAATTGTAGCCATTCTTTGGGGTATTTTTGATTCAGAAACCATTTCAATTGTGCAAAGCATAGGAATGGCAATGGTTTTAGTGGGGGTTTATATTATAAATAGGAGTAAAGTAAAAAATGTGCAACATAAATTTGTTGATAAATAAAATACTTTATTACCTTTGCGCCCCTAATTAAGTTAAATATGTATGCAATTGTAGAAATAGCAGGGCAGCAATTTAAAGTGCAAAAAGACCAACAAATCTTTGTTCACAGACTAGATGCAAAAGAAGGCTCAAAAGTTGAGTTTGATGATGTTTATCTAATTGATGATAATGGTAAGATAAGTGTTGGCGCCCCAGCTGTAGAAGGAGCATTAGTTACGGCTAAAGTTCTTGAACACCTTAAAGGTGATAAAGTAATCGTCTTCAAAAAGAAGAGAAGGAAAGGTTACAAAAAGAAAAATGGTCATAGACAATATTTGACCAAACTTCAAATTGAAGCTATTGCTGCTAGCGGAGCTAAAAAATCGGCTGTTAAAGCTGAGCCTAAAGCAAAAGCAGAAAAAGTGGAGACTGAAGCTAAAGAAGTGAAAGCCGAAGCAAAACCAAAAGCTGCTAAAGCTGAAGCAAAACCAAAAACAACAACTAAAAAGACTACAACCAAAAAGGTTGAAAAGAAGTCTGAAGAATAAATAAGAACTTTTAAAATTTATCAACCATGGCACATAAGAAAGGCGTAGGTAGTTCGAAAAACGGTAGAGAGTCACACAGTAAGAGATTAGGTGTTAAAATTTTCGGTGGCGAAAAATGTATAGCCGGAAATATTATTGTTCGTCAAAGAGGAACAAAGCACAATCCTGGTAAAAATGTAGGTATTGGTAAAGATCATACCTTGTTTGCCTTAACTGACGGTGTGGTAACTTTCAAAAAGAAAAGAGATAACAAATCTTATGTATCGGTAGAACCAGTTTCTGCTTAGATACGGGATTTATATATTTTTAACATTATCCTGTATTTGAACAATGCAGGATTTTTTATTTTAGGTACTTAATTTATAATAAATGTTACAAGTTTCTTACATCAAAGAAAATAAAGAAAAGGTTCTAGCTGGATTAAGCAAAAGAAACTTTAAAGAAATAGCCTTAATAGATCAGGTTATATCATTAGATGATGATAGAAAAAGCATGCAAGCAAAGCTAGATGCAAACCTTGCTGAGGCAAATCAATTAGCGAAACTAATTGGGGAGTTGTTTAAATCCGGAAAACAAGAAGAAGCTAATCAGCTTAAAGATAAGACCGGTGAATTAAAGTCTATTGCTCAAGAGCTTAAAGTAGAGTTAGGAAAAATTGAAGAAAACCTTAAACAAAAGTTATACTTAATACCCAATATCCCACACGAATCTGTTGTTGCAGGCAAGTCAGCTGAAGATAATATCGAGATTTTTATATCAGGTGAATTACCTATATTAAATGAAAGTTCATTGCCTCATTGGGAGATAGCAAAAAAGTACGACTTAATAGACTTTGAGTTGGGTGTGAAAGTAACCGGAGCAGGCTTTCCTGTTTATAAGGGAAAAGGAGCAAGACTTCAAAGAGCTTTAATTAACTTTTTTTTAGATCAAGCATCAAAAGCCGGATATTCTGAAGTTATACCACCTCTTTTGGTGAATGAATCTTCTGGTTATGGAACCGGACAATTGCCGGATAAAGAAGGACAGATGTACCATATTGGAATTGATGATTTATATTTGATTCCAACAGCAGAAGTACCTATTACAAATATTTACAGAGATGTTATTCTTAAAGAGGAAGATTTTCCCATTAAAAATGCAGGATACACACCTTGCTTTAGAAGAGAGGCCGGTTCTTATGGTAAAGATGTAAGAGGGTTAAACCGTTTACATCAGTTTGATAAAGTGGAAATAGTGCAGATAGCACACCCGGAAAAATCGTATGAAATATTAGATGAGATGGTTGAGCATGTTAAGGGCTTGCTTGAAAAATTAAATCTTCCGTATAGGATTTTAAGGCTTTGTGGCGGAGATATGGGCTTTACTTCAGCGCTTACTTACGATTTTGAAGTTTATTCAGGAGCACAGAAAAAATGGTTAGAAGTAAGCTCAACATCAAATTTTGAAAATTTTCAGGCCAATCGTTTAAAACTTAGATTTAAAAACAAAGAAGGAAAGTCTGAGTTAGCACACACACTTAATGGAAGCGCATTAGCTTTACCAAGAATAGTGGCTGCTTTACTAGAAAATAATCAAACTAACGAAGGTGTGGAAATACCGGAAGTATTGCATCCATATACAAACTTTAAAATCATTAACTAAATTATGAGAGTTTTAATAAGTATATTAAGTATTGGTTTAATTCTTGTTGGATGTAATCCTAATAAGGATAAAATTGAGCAAGTGAATAAATTAAGGACATCTTTAGATGCCACTGAAGAAGTTTTTAATCAGTTAGATTCCGCAACAGCGGCTAATACACTTAATAGTATTAATGAAAAACTAAATGAAATTCAAACCCTTCACACAGATACAATGACCAAAGAAACTGCTTTTATGGTGGGTGAATTTGCCAATCTAAGAAAGGCATTAAAAGTTTATTTATCTATGTATTCTAAAAACAGAAAAGAATTTCCTTATTCTCGTGCACAATATGATAATCTTGAACAAGATTTAAAAAATAACGTACTTAGTAAAGATACTTTTTTAGTATTTTACAAAGAAGAACAAGATGCATGGCTTAAATTAAACGATAAAGTATCTTCAACTACGGAAGGTGCTTTACACGTTATTGGTCTTTATGAAAAGCAAGTACCTTCAATAGACAGTTTAATACAACAATTAAAAGATACTACTGTCGTTATGAATAAATAGATGATAAATCAAAAGCAAATAGCACAATTTTCTCTTAGCATATTCTTATTTGCTTTTTCATTTAATTTATTTGCTCAATCTGAAACAGACTTACAATTAGCTCAGCAATACTTGCTCCAAGAGGAGTATGATAAAGCTAAAATATATTACGAAAAGTTTTATAAAGATTCTCCCAAAGATGATTTTTATCAAGCATTACTAAAATGTTACCTTCAAACAGAAGATTACAAAGAGGCTGAAAAGCTAGCAAAAAAACAATCAAAAATTTTTCCAAACAATATTGCTTACAAAGTAGATTTAGGACTTGTTTATAAAACAAGTGGCGAAGACGATAAAGCCAAAAAACAGTTTGAAGAAACTATAAAAGAAGTAGAACCCGATTATCAGCAAATCAAATTTTTAGCCGAGTCTTTTCAGCGAATTCAAGAAGTTGATTATGCGTTAGAAACATATTTAAGAGGTCGAAAAATAGTTAAAAACTATCCTTTTAATATTGAAGTGGCACAAATATACGGTCAAAGAAATGAGTTCGAAAAAATGATTTCTGAATATCTAGATATTTTGAAGAACGGAGAATTTTTTATGCAGCAAGTTCAAAATGCTTTGCAAACTAGCCTAGACCCAGACCCGGATAACAAGAAAAAGGATTTACTAAAGACAGAGCTTTTAAGGAGAATTCAAAAAGAGCCAAATAGTGAAGTTTACTCTGATATGTTAATTTGGCTTTATATCCAAGAAAGAAATTTTAACGGAGCATTTGTTCAATCTAAAGCAATAGATAAGCGGAAAAATGAAAATGGCTTTAGAATATGGAATTTGGCCGGTATTTGCATGGCCAACAAAGAATATGAAGTTGCCATAAAATGCTATCAATACCTAACAGAAAAAGATAATGATGACTTCTATTTCACTTCAGCTAAAAAAGGATTATTAGACGCTTATTATAAAAAAATAACGGAGTCAAATTATACAAAAGAGGAATTGTTAAACCTAGAGTCTATTTATGAAAATACACTTAAAGAATTAGGAAAAGGTTATCAGTCAATTCATATTTTAAGAGATTATGCCCAGTTAGAAGCATTTTACTTACATAATACGGAGAAAGCCTTAGCTATTTTAGAAGAGGCAATGAAAATAGGTAATTTGAATACAAAAGAACTTTCTATTACTAAGTTATTATTAGCAGATGTTTATTTAATAACCGGAGAAATCTGGGAAGCATCTTTACTTTACTCTCAAGTAGAAAAAGCATATAAACATGACCAACTAGGAGAAACAGCAAAATTTAAAAATGCTAAAATATCTTTTTATGATGGTGATTTTGCTTGGGCAAAAGCGCAGCTAGATGTTTTAAAAGCATCTACATCAAAGCTTATTGCAAATGATGCCATGCAGCTGTCTATATTAATTACAGACAATACAATATTGGATACTAATAAAATCCCATTATTGATGTATGCTCGTGCAGACCTCTTGACATTCCAAAATAAAACAAATGCAGCAAGTTTAACACTAGATTCTATACAAACACTTTATCCCCTCCATTCGTTAAACGATGAGGTTCTTTATAAAAAGTATGAAATTAGTTTGAAAGAAAAACAATATGAAAAAGCGGCAAGTTATCTTATTGAAGTTGCAAAGACCTATTCTAATGACGTTTTGGCCGATGATGCGCTCTATAATTTAGCTAAACTCTATGATTTCTATTTAAGTGACAAGGATAAGGCTATGGAAAATTATAAGCTGTTAATGCTCAATTTTCCTGGAAGCTTGTATGTAGATGACGCCAGAAAAAGATTCCGTCAGCTTAGAGAAAACGAAGTTTACATTAAAAGCTACGAGTAGATTTTGCTAGCCCTCAGCCTTTAATCTTTTCATAAAAAGTACTACCGGAATAATAGATAGAAAAACAAATATCCCACACACTAAGTAGCTGTATCTTATATTTTCTTGTTCTACAAAAAAGGGTATTGCAAAAATTCCTATCAAAAACATTCTCATTGCTACATTAGCACTTCTAAAAACGGTGGTCGAACGACCTATTAAGTGGTTGGGAATTCTTTCAAATAAATAAGTAACCCTTAAAACTCTTGAGCCTGCATTTGCTAAACCTAAAACTAGCATGGCCACAAACAAGACATAAATAGAATCAAAAATGTAACAAGAAATTAAACTTATTACGGCAAAAGCCATCAACCATAAGACACCGTTAACTAGATGCGTGTTTTTAAATAGCCATCGTATTCCAAAACCGGCAAATAAAGCTCCAAAGGCATAAAAAGATTCTGACAATGCTACTACGTGTGCATCAGCTTTTAAAAAATTGTCAACGTAAACAGGTAATAATTGATGAACTTGAATTAAGACAATTGCAAACACACTTGTTGACGCCCAACCAAAATGAAGTAGTGCAGGCCTTGTTTTTAAAAATAGTAAACCGTCTTTTAATTTTTTAAAAATGGTTTCTCCTATTACTACTTTGTCTAAATAAGATGGTTGATATTTAATTGATAGAATGAGAAAAAATGCTATTAGATAAGTAGCTGCATCTAGCATAAAAACTTCATGCAATTCCCAAGGAGAAATTGAAAAATCTAAACCAAAAACTTCTAAATAGCTTGAATCAACACCGGTTAGCAAAACTGCTGCAAAAGCACCGGAAATAATAGCTGTTGATTGTCCTGAAACTTCTAATGTAGAATTAAGTCTTCCGTATTTTTCTCTGGTGGTTACTTCTTGTCCAAAAGCATATAAAGTAGGGTAATGGATGTTGAAATTAAAAAAAGTAGCTACAAATACTAAGGCTATTAAAGCAGGAGGAATTTCACCATTAATATATCCAATAACCGAAACCCCAAAAACTATTAGAAATCCTATGGTAGTGGCAACTAAAAATATTTTTTTCCTAGAGTATTTATCAATTAATACTCCGGCATATAAACCCCAAAATAGGGTGATGGTAGTTGCTCCAAAATAAATAGTGCCAAATAACGAGCTTTGCTCTAGTACATCTTTAAAATACCAGGGAATGGCTAGCATGCTTATGCCCTGAGCAAAAGATGAAATGCAATGCGCAAGAATTAGTATGATGAGTGATCGTTGCAGATAAGTTTATTAATTTCGTCAAAATTAGCATTTGAAAGCTTGAAACAGACTAAACAAAATATCACTTTTGAACAAGCTATTATTAAAGCTGAAACCTATTGCGCTTATAAGGAAAGGTGTGTTAGTGAGTTAAAAAATAAACTACGTTTGTTAAAGCTCCAGGAAACTGATGCAGAGAAGATAATCAAGATAATGCTTGAAAAAGGTTTTGTTAATGAAGAACGATATATAGAATCTTTTGTTAGAAGTAAGTTTAAAATTAAGAAGTGGGGAAGTAATAAAATAAAAGCTGAATTATCTAAAAAAGGATTAAAAGGTCAAATCGTAGAAAAATATATTAACCAACTTGATGAGGATAAAGTAAACGAACAACTAACATTGTTAATTGAAAAGAAACTCAGCCATTCTTCCTACCAAAAAAAGGATAAACAAGAGAAATATCAGGCATTATATCGATACCTACTAACTAAAGGCTATTCTTCTAAAGATATTACTGTAGCCTTAAAAGTGAGCTTAATTTAGTTGAAAGGATTACTGAATTGCGCCACCCATATACTGGTTGTGAAGTACGTTAAACCTTTCTTCTAATTCTTTTCCTAATTCTTCCTGAGAATACTGTTGAACAATTTGAGTCAATCTTTGCATGATTGCCATTGCCTGATCTCTTTCTCTTTCTAATGTTTTTTGATACTTAGGAGATAGAGATAAGTAATATTTTGCATTATCTTCATAAATCTCAAACATTCTTTTTAAAACAGTATTGCCTTTTTCATTTTCATTGAGCTTGTAAAAACCTTCAACTACTTGCAGCATAAAAAAGTCATAAGGAATAATTTCATCCGGCATAACTTCAATACATTTCTCAAGAACTTTTAGTGCCTTATCTTTTTTACCTTCTTTAATAAGTTCGTTCGCTAATCTTCCAAAGTTATTTCTAAGATTCATACACATTCTTCGGTTGTTTTCGTCCATGTATATGTCTTTAGTTTCCATTCCACCCCACTTAAACTTATTCATCATGTTCTCGTACATCAAGTCTGTATTTACCCTTCCTGTTTGGCCATCTCCACTGTTGTTTGTTTTTACAGGAACTAATCTGTAAGTTAATCCTTCCAACTGAAAGTGTTCTTGTAATCCAAGATACGCATCATCTCCAGTAGTTACTGCAAAATAAATAGGTCTTTTCCAGTCGTTTGCCGCTAAAATATCCAGTATCATCAAATCATTTTTGAGGATATAATTCTTAGTGATATTCCATTGAATTTCATTTAAAATAGAAGTGTCTTTTTTAGAATCTAATCCTAAAAACTCTTTATCATTTGTAAATTGATTTTTATCCACTTTGACTTTAAAACTTTTTGTAGGAATGAAGTCAACTTGTTTGCCACCACCTATTGGTAGTTTTGTTTTTAAATCATCGCTTTCTACGAATTTGATAATATCATCCACATCAATGGCTCCCACATTTTTGTCAACTATATAACATACATCATTAACACCTTGTCTGTATTTATGTTTTGGTAATCTGTGAGGAATAGGTTCAGCATCGTAAGCAGCTCTTCTCATCTGGTCAACATACCAATCGGTATTGAATAAACTTAAGTTAACTACTCTAATGTCGGTTCTTATTCCTTCTACTTCTTGTGCATACCATAATGGGAAAGTATCGTTATCACCATTGGTAAACAAGATAGCATTTGGCGCACATGATTCTAAATAGTTTATAGCAAAATCTCTTGCTGTATATCTTCCCGAACGGTCATGGTCGTCCCAACCTTCTGCAGCCATAATTCCCGGAACTATAACACAAGCTAAAGTAGCAATGGAAGCACTTACGGTGGCGGGAACTTTATTTTTTAAGAAATCAAAAATAGCCACTACACCAAGTCCAATCCATATTGCAAAAGCATAGAATGAGCCAACATAAGCGTAGTCTCTTTCTCTTGGCTGGTATGGATATTGATTTAAGTAAATTACGATAGCTATACCTGTAAAAAAGAATAACATTAATACTACTGCAAAATCTTTTTTAGACTTTCCAAACTGCCATACTAATCCAATTATTCCTAAAATAAATGGAAGCAAATAAAATTTATTATGAGCTTCATTTTCCGTAATTGATTTTGGAACATTTTTTTGAGGCCCGATTCTCATTTCATCTAAAAAAGTAATACCACTTATCCAATTTCCTTTGGTAATTTCTCCATGTCCTTGCTCATCATTTTGTCTCCCTGCAAAATTCCACATGAAATACCTAAAGTACATGTGTCCTATCTGATACTTAAAGAAGAACCTCATATTCTCCATAAAAGTTGGCTTATTAATAGTGATAGCTTTTCCTTCTCTGTCAACTGTTTGGATAGGTTTTCCTTTAAAATCACTCCACTCTTTGTAGGCATTTACATGGCTTCCTTGTGGGCTCCACATTCTTGGAAAAAATCCGGTAAATCTTTTATCATAATTAGGCACAGAATTTTTAGAACGCTCTTCGTCTTTTACATAAATTCCTTTTTCCTCATCTCTATAATAAACTGTAGAACCATCGGTGTATGGCTGTTGGTTGTCAAGTGGACTATTAAAAAACTGACCCGTAATTAATGGTCTGTCACCGTATTGCTCACGATTTAAATATGATATAAGTGAAAACACATCTTCAGGGTTATTTTCGTCCATTGGTGGATTAGCCGAAGAACGAATAACAATCATTGCATAAGATGAGTAACCAATCATAATTACAGTTACACATAATAAGGCCATATTAACAAATGGCTTGCTGTTTTTATGAGTGTACCTGATAGCCCAAGCAAGACCTAAAGCCAAAATAATACAATAAATAATTAGCCCTGAATTGAAAGGCATTCCAAAACTATTTACGGCTAATAACTCAAATCTACTACCTATAAATATAGAACCCGGAATGATACCATATTGAATGATACCTAAAATTACTATTGAAACAATACTTGTTATAATTAAACCTTTTCTGGAAACAGGATACTTTTTAAAATAGTAAACAAATACAATGGCAGGGATACAAAGTAAGTTAAGTAAGTGAACACCAATAGATAATCCCATTAAATAAGCTATTAAGATTATCCACTTATCACTTCCGCCTTTATCAGCCCTTGCTTCCCATTTAAGGATTAACCAAAACACAACTGCGGTAAATAACGAAGACATAGCGTAAACCTCACCTTCAGTAGCTGAAAACCAAAAAGAATCAGAAAATGTATAAGCTAAAGCACCAATCGCCCCACTACCAAGAATAGCTATAGTATTAGCCATATTTTCTTCCTTAAATAATTTTTTTGCAAGAGCTGTAATGGTCCAGAATAAAAAAAGTATTGTAAAGGAGCTACACAAAGCTGATAATATGTTAACCATATACGCTGCATTTTCATGCCCTCCGAACATGGCAAACATTCTTCCCATAATCATAAAGAAAGGAGCACCCGGAGGATGACCAACCATTAACTTATTTGCTGTAGCAATAAATTCACCGCAATCCCAAAAACTAGCAGTAGGTTCAACAGTACTTATAAACACAAAAGATGCGATTGCCCAAACAAACCATCCTAAAAAATTATTTAATTTTTGGTATGCCATTTATTCCAAATTAAGTATTAATGATTGCGAATTTAATAATATTTTAAGGCAACAAAATTTTATTTAGCGTTAAAGTTTGTTAATCCTAAAAATCAAGTGATTAGGATGTGTAAAATAAAATAACTAATTTTATGCAACCTTTTTGTAAATAATTGCATCTATACTATTATAATTTAAATTAAGAAAATAATTGTCATGAAAAAAATTACTTTTTATTCCTTCCTTTTATTAATATTTTCCTTTGGGTTTAACATAAAAGCAAAAGCTTCTCATATGGCAGCTGCAGAAGTTACATACACTCACCTAGGAGGAAATCAGTATAAGGTTTTTATTTCTGTTTATAGAGAGTGTAATGGCGCAGGCTTTAACTATACAACTTTAAGTGTAGGTTACAGGTCTTCTTGCCATACTGGTGGAACTTTTACAGCAAATAGAGTCGGGCAAGCTGGTGTGGTGGTTCCGGCAACTTGTATTTTGAATTCTACAGTATGTACTGAAGAATATAAATACGAAGGCACAGTTACCCTTCCAACAACATGTCATGACTGGCGATTTGATTGGTCATTATGTTGTAGGCCGTTTAATATGAATCTTAATGGAGGAACCATGTATATCTATGCAATGGTTAATAATAAAGATGTCGCAGGAAATAATTCCCCTAAATGGAATAGTAATGTAACCGTAAGAGATTTTTGTGTAGGTAAAAAGCAATTTTTCGATCAAAGTACCACAGAAGTCGATGGAGATTCGGTTGTTTATAAGTTAGCACCAGCACTTAGTGGGTTTTATACACCCGAAACGTATACAAATGGTTATGATTCAACAAACCAAATACCTACGACAGGTCCGGTTATTTTAAATAACTTAACCCAGTCATTTTAGTTTACTCCCGCTTCACAATTTAATGGTTCATTCTGTTTTAAAGTAGAAGAGTGGAGAAAGGTAAAACAAGTGATTAACCCGGGTACGCCTCAGGTAGATACTATTTATCCTAGAAAATTAGTAGGTCGAATTATGCGTGATATGCGTGTGATTTTTGGTCCTACTTGTAATGTTATTTCACCTTATTTAGCCGGAAAACTTAATAGTTCAGGAGTTCCGTTAACCGATAATAGTTTAGGTA
>CALALS010000140.1 GCA_937925525.1 uncultured Flavobacteriales bacterium
ATGTCGGCACTAATATAAGCATCTCCGTGTGGGAGCTACTTCAGAGTCTTACCTATAACGTTAGCTACTTTATTGTAACGTCCGTCATCCATTTCTCTTAATGAGTGAAGGATTCTTCTTTGAACTGGCTTTAATCCGTCATTAATATGTGGAACGGCTCTTTCAAGAATTACATATGAAGCATAGTCCAAGAACCAGTTTTGGTACATACCGGAAACTTGGGTTACGTTTTCTAAGTTTGCTTCTTCATTCGATGCATCAAATTCTTCGTCTCTTTCTTCTATGTTATCGTTGTCTTTCTTAGCCATGATTATACTAATGCTTCTTCAACTATATCTTTTTCTACTTTGAGGTTGTCAATAATAAATTCTTGCCTGTCCGGAGTATTTTTACCCATGTAGAATTCCAGCATTTTTTGAATGGAGGTGTCATTTCCGATAACAACAGGGCTTAAGCGAATATCTTTTCCAATGAAATGTTTAAACTCATCCGGTGAAATTTCTCCTAACCCTTTAAATCTGGTTATTTCCGGTTTTCCTTTTAATTTATTTAATGCTGCAACTCTTTCTTCCTCAGAATAACAGTAAATTGTTTCTTGTTTATTCCTAACTCTGAACAGAGGCGTTTCCAATATATACAGGTGCCCGTTTTTTACTAAATCTGGAAAGAACTGAAGAAAGAAAGTGATGAGTAGTAATCTAATGTGCATACCATCAACATCGGCATCTGTTGCTAAAACAATGTTGTTATATCGAAGTGTGTCAAGGCCTTCTTCAATGTTTAAGGCAGCTTGCAGTAGATTAAACTCTTCGTTTTCGTAAACAATTTTTTTGGTAAGGCTATAGCAGTTTAGCGGTTTTCCTTTTAAACTAAATACAGCTTGCGTATTTACATCTCTAGATTTGGTAATAGAACCGGAAGCTGAATCTCCCTCAGTAATAAATAACGTAGTTTCGTATTGTCTCTCATGATTATCACCCAGGTGAACTCTACAATCCCTTAATTTTTTGTTGTGAAGGCTTGCTTTTTTTGCTCTTTCTTTCGCAAGTTTTCTAATGCCTGCCATGTCTTTACGCTCACGTTCAGATTGCAAAATTTTTCGGTGAATGGAGTCGGCAATTTCAGGATTTTTGTGTAAAAAGTTATCCAGATGTTTTTTTAAGAAATCAGCCACAAATGCGCGCATTGAAGTGCCTCCCGGTTCAATTTCCGTAGAACCAAGTTTGGTTTTTGTTTGTGATTCAAAAACGGGTTCAATTACTTTTACGCTAACTGCCGCAACAATAGAGCTTCTGATGTCCTGTGCGTCATAATCTTTTTGAAAAAACTCCCGAATAGTTTTTACATTCGCTTCTCTAAACGCTCCTTGGTGTGTTCCTCCTTGTGTGGTGTGTTGTCCGTTTACAAAAGAATAATATTCTTCTCCATATGAATTTACATGTGTAATAGCTACTTCAATATCTTCATCTTCAAGATGAATAATAGGATAGAGCGGTTCATTGGATATATTTTTCTCTAATAAATCTTTTAAACCATTTTCAGAAACAAACTTTTCACCGTTAAAGTTAATGGTAAGCTTTCTGTTTAGGAAAGCATAGTTCCACAACATTCTTTCGATATGCTGTGTTCTGTATTTGAAGTTTAGGAAAATGGTGTCATCCGGAATAAAGGTTATTCTGGTACCTTTTCTTTTTGGAGAATCTTCTTGTTTATATTCCTTCGTTAATTCACCTCTTTTAAATTCAGCTTTTTTAATTTTCCCGTCTCTAATCGACTCTACGCAAAAATAATTGGATAATGCATTAACGGCTTTAGTACCAACTCCGTTTAATCCAACCGATTTTTTAAAGGCTTTAGAGTCGTATTTACCACCGGTATTCATTTTAGAAACCACATCAACCACTTTTCCAAGTGGAATTCCTCTTCCGTAGTCTCTTACTTTTACTTCATCGTCTTTAATGGTAACATCAATGGTTTTACCATTGCCCATCACAAACTCATCGATACTATTATCCAGAACTTCTTTGAGGAGAATATAAATACCATCATCAAAAGAACTGCCGTCTCCAAGCTTACCAATATACATTCCAGGACGAATACGGATGTGTTCTTTCCAGTCAAGTGTACGTATGTTTTCCTCAGTATATTTAACTTCTTCAGCCACCCTTGATTTTTTAAGGAAGCTAAATTAAAAAGATTATGCCCTAATTAGAACTGATAATATGAGCAGTTTTCAACAATTGATGGGGAAAACTTAATTCAGTAATCATCTTAAGGTAAATCCTAGTTTTTGAACCATTAATGAATCATGCTTTATGTTCCAAAAATAAATTCGCATTACAGCATTTCCATTATTGACTTTTGGAATTAAGAATTCATCACTAAACCTTTGTTCAATATTAAGTTTTTCAATTTTGTTTTTTAATGAGATTGATTTCCAAAAATAAACGCTGTCGGAATCAAAAATAGAGCAAACTATTGTTGGATCATTGTTGGTGTAGTGAATGGTGGTAGAATTTATTATACATGATTTATAGGGTGTTTTGTACAAGCTATCTCCACCATACTCAAGTATGTCGCTATACTCTTGCTCAGTCGAAATCACTTCAATATTATTAGATGATTTGGATATTAATTTTCTGCCAAGCAACCATAAGTACTCTTCTTTATCCCAGTCATTTAAGCCTTTGTAGCATTTTTCATAATTAGATATTAATAACTGGTTAATAATTATAAAAATAAGAGTAGGAAAAACAAAAAGTACTTTCATAAACCACTTGCTTTGAGCAATACGTTTAATAAACTGTGCTAAAGGAATTGAAAACAGCACCGTATATTCAACAAAATTCCTGCTTCCGAAACCACAACCAAAACTAAAAGAATACCAAGAGGCGCATAAATAGCTCACTAAAAGAAAAACAAGCAATGAAACAATTCCGGAAACTTTCCTTTTTAGAGAAAGAAGAATAAAAACAGGTATTAAAAGAAAATAGATAGGATTGTAGGGAAATAATCCATTATTAAATGAAAACCAAAATTCAATTAATTTTGGATTGGTTAAATTAGTGAATGACTCTCCTTGATACGAATCATGTATTAAGGAACCGCTTAAATAGTGCCAATAAATAAATTGGGGAAGTAGGCATATAAAACCAATTAAGATTATAGCTAAAACGTTCTTTTTTGTGAAAATGGATTTGATAAACTCAAGAGGTTTCTCTCTCTTAGATAGGACAATAAAAATAGTTGCTAAAACAAATATTCCGTTTATTGGTCTAATTACAATAGTGAGCATTGAAAAGAAAATCCAAAGCGAAAAATGCAGAATAGATTTTTCAATTTTAGTAGAAAAGAATAGTACCGCTGCAAAGCAGAAAAGAGAGTATGAATGCGACATTCCTGTAGTGTCTGTTAAGTAGTAAAACAGATTAGTACCTAGTAAAATAATGAGAATAGCTAGTGCAGAAGATATTTTTCCAAAGTGAATTTGTAAGAAAAAATACAACAGTATTAGCCCTACTATTCCATAAAATAGCGTAGCATAGTTTGGAATGTTGTGGTAATTACCGGAAAATCCATCAGTAGTTAAGCCATTAACTTTATTATACAAATGGACTAATCCAAAAAAGGGTACTTGCATTAAAGCTACTCCATAAGTGTATCTGGTTTTTATTTTACCTGAAACACTATCAACTGTAAACCCACCACCTGTTTTTTCTACAATATCATCAGGAAGTTTATGGCCGTCATAATCATAAATAAAAAATGTGGGTAAATAGGAATAGTAGCCCACTTGGTCTGCCCAGAGTTCGGCTTGCCAATTGAATTCACCTACATGTTTGTGTTTGTTAATTAATGTACTGGAAACGGAAACGGCAATTATTCCAAAAAGAATAATTTCAAAGAGGTATTTTTTTAATGAGCCAATCAAACTTTACACATTAAACCTAAAGTGCATAATGTCTCCGTCATTTACTACATATTCTTTTCCTTCAACGCCAAGTTTTCCGGCTTCTTTTATAGCAGCTTCTGATTTATATTGCAGATAATCTTCATACTTAATGACTTCAGCACGGATAAATCCTTTTTCAAAGTCAGTGTGGATAACGGCTGCTGCCTGTGGTGCTTTCATTCCTTTTTCTATCGTCCAGGCTCTCACTTCTTTTACACCTGCCGTAAAATAGGTTTGTAAATCCAATAATTTATAGGCTGTTCGTATTAGTCTGTTGACACCTGCTTCGGCTAATCCTAAATCATCTAAAAACATTTTACGCTCTTCATACGATTCTAACTCTGCAATGTCTGCTTCCGTTTTTACGGCTAAAAACATCACTTCTGCATTTTCATTGGCAACGGCCTTTTTTACATCTTCTACGTACTGATTCCCTGTTTTTACAGAAGCTTCATCTACGTTACAAACGTACAATACCGGTTTATTAGTAAGCAATTGAAGTTCGTTAGCAAATGGAATTAATTCTTCTTCCATTTCAACCGTTCTGGCGGATTGCCCGCTTTCCAAAGTGGTTTTGTATTTCTTTAAAAGTTCTAATTGTTTTTGTGCTGCTTTGTCTCCGGCATTGGCAGCTCTTTGTATGGCTTGTATTTTCTTTTCAACGGTTTCAAGGTCTTTTAACTGCAACTCAATGTCAATCACTTCTTTATCTCTTACCGGATTTACCGAACCATCTACATGCACAATATTACCGTCATCAAAACACCTTAACACATGAATAATGGCATCCGTTTCTCTGATGTTTCCTAAAAACTGATTTCCTAAACCTTCACCTTTACTGGCTCCTTTTACTAAACCCGCTATATCTACAATATCTATAGTTGCCGGAACCACTCTTTCCGGTTTTACAATTTTTTCCAACTCTTCCAGTCGCTCATCCGGAACGGTAATTACGCCTAAATTAGGCTCAATGGTGCAAAACGGAAAATTTGCCGATTGAGCTTTTGCATTTGATAAACAATTAAAAAGTGTTGATTTTCCTACGTTTGGTAAACCAACAATACCACATTTTAAACCCATACATCTAAATTGAAGCGCAAAGATAGAAATTAGTGTTTAGTAAATTTAGTTTAGAAGTAAATTAGGTAAAAGCCAATAGTGTTTAAAAAATAATGGCTTTAAATTTTACCATTTGCTAAAAAGCGACTAACTTGCGGTAACTTACATTAAAGGTAATTAAAGACACTTATAACTTTTTGTTACCGGCAATTTAAATAAGAGTCACAATGATAAAACTTGATAAAAAAAACACTCGACACACTTTCAATTGCTCTGAAAAGCCAACTATAAAGGTAGATCAAATTCACTTTAATACGAACGATAAAAACTGGTCTGACCGACTATTTACCGCACGTCTGAATTTCATTATTGCCGGAATTGACAGTGAAGGACAAGAATTAAAAAGTCATGCTGTTCATACAGTTTTGGGTGAGTTCATAACCACTCAGCATAAACAACCTGTAATTCACATTGACAGAGAAATATCATTTAAAGACCAACACGGAAGAATGGTACCTGATGCAAATTGTAAACGGTGGATTGCATGCATTGAACTTTATGATATTGAATTGCTGGACAATGAACATCTCAATATCGGACTTGATGTGGGTTAATTAAACAATTACAAAGTGTTGGTTTTTCTACGTTTGGTAAACCAATAATACCACATTTTAAACCCATACATCTAGATTGAAGCGCAAAGATAGAAATTAGTGTTTAGTAAATTTAGTTTAGAAGTAAATTAGGCAAAAGCCAATAATAGTATTAAAAAAAATAATGGTCTTAAATTTTAGTATTTACTAAAAAGCGACTAACTTGCGATAACTTATGCTAAAGCAAATTGAAACTTCCTTTAGCTTTTTTGTTGTAAACTATTAAACATGAAAATTAAAACGATAATATTCCTACTTGCGTTGTTGATTTGCTCAAACTCTATAGTTGCTCAAAGCCTAGATTCTGAAACAAATAAATCAATTGAAAAAAAAATCAACCCTTTCATAGGGATAGTTTTTTTCCCACAGCCAGTTTATTTCAGCCTTTCGACTGGTTTTGAAATTGGAAATAATAAAGAAAATAACCATGTGTATAGTACAATTTATGCCAAAGCAGGAAATTTTGGAATAGAGAACACCTTTCATTCTTACTTTATTGAAGTAATATTTAAACTTAAAAAGTTTGAATTCAAAAACAACTCTATCCTAAGCATTGAAACACCTATTTGGTTAAGCAATCGAAATATAATTGAAACATTTGTTGAGGAACGTCATGAACACCATGATTACAGCTATCTTCAGATTGGGACTGGATTGGACTTGAAGTTTTCAATTTCAAAAAAGCTGAATATAATTTCAAAGTTGGGAGTTGGTTATGGTCCACATTATAATTACGCTGGAGATTTTAATTTCTCTAACTATCGCTTTGAAAATTATAGCTGGCTGCCTCGAGCTGACATTTGTATTAGATATAGTCTATAAATAAAAACAGTTTACAACAAAACCTAAACTGCATTAAAACGCAGTTTAGCCAAACCGTTATCGCAACTCTACTTTTTAAAATCAACTTCTACACTCCATCTAATTTTTCTGTTTTTATCAAGTATTGAATGAAGTTATTAACATCAATTCGCCTAACTTTTTAATTGGTATATCTTTGGGCAGTAATTCATAAAAATTGTCCAAAATGCCTGATATTCAAGAGCTACAAAAAATTTGTTCGCAAGTACGTAGAGATATTGTTCGCATGGTTCACAAACCGCAAAGTGGTCACCCGGGTGGTTCATTAGGTTGTGTTGAATATTTTGTTGCGTTGTATTTCAACATCATGAAACACAACCCCAAAAGCTTTACGATAGACGGCAAAGGAGAAGATTTGTTTTTCCTTTCTAATGGGCATATTTCACCTGTTTTTTATAGCACACTAGCCCGCAGCGGTTATTTTCCGGTCAAAGAATTAGATACGTTTAGAATGATTGATTCTCGCTTGCAAGGGCATCCAACTACCCATGAAGGTTTAGAAGGTGTGCGGGTGGCAAGTGGTTCGTTGGGTCAGGGTTTGTCGGTAGCTTGCGGTGCTGCGCTTACCAAAAAAATGAACGGAGAAAATACTTTGGTCTATTCTTTGCACGGTGATGGTGAAATACAAGAAGGACAAATTTGGGAAGCAGCTATGTTTGCGGCACATCATAAAATAGATAATTTAATTTCTGCCATTGACTATAACGGAAGACAAATTGACGGTGATACGGAGGAAGTAATGAGTTTGGGTGACATTGAAGCAAAGTGGAAAGCCTTTGGGTGGCATACCATGAAAATGAACGGGAATAATATTGAAGAGGTAATTTTCGTTTTAAATCAAGCAAAAGCTGAAACAGGAAAGGGAAAACCGATTATGATAATTATGACAACAGAAATGGGGCAGGGTGTTGATTTTATGATGGGAAGTCATAAATGGCATGGTGTAGCACCAAACGATGAGCAATTAGCATCAGCACTTTCTCAGTTAGAAGAAACATTAGGAGATTATTAGTGAGAAGTTTTAAATACATACTTGTATTAATAGCGTTTTTTAGCGTTAACCATGTGTTTTCTCAAACCAATAAAACAAGGATATTGTTTGTGTTGGATGGTTCGCAAAGTATGTTGGGGCGTTGGGAAAGCGAAAAGAAAATGGATGTAGCCAAACGGCTGCTTTCTAAAACGGTGGATAGTTTAAAAAACGTAAAAAATCTAGAGCTTGGCCTAAGGGTTTACGGACATCAGGATTATGTGGGACAGGGTTCAAAAAACTGTAAGGATACCAAACTGGAAGTTCCTTTTACTGCCAATAATCACAATCAAATAAAAAGTAAGTTGAATGAAATTACGCCTAAAGGAACAACACCTATTGCTTATACTTTAGAACAAGCGGCCAATGATTTTAACGATTGTAAAACTTGCAGAAACATCATTATTTTAATTACTGACGGAATAGAAGAATGTGGAGGCGACCCATGTGCTATTTCGTTAGCCATGCAAAAAAACGGAGTAGTGTTTAAGCCTTTTATTATTGGAATGGGCTTAGATGATATTGTAAAGAAGTCATTGCGTTGTGTTGGGGATTTTTATGATACTAAGGATGAAGCCAGCTTTCAAACGGTGTTAGGAGTAATTATTTCCAAAATTTTAGACAACACTACCGTTCAGGTAAATCTGTTGGATAAATATGGAAAAGCTACGGAAACAGATGTCGTCATGACATTTTACGATGCTCAAACCGGAGCGATTAAATACAATTTTGTACATACATTTAATGACAGAGGTGTGAGTGATACATTACCGATTGATGCGCTTACCAAATATACAATAGTGGCCCACACAATACCAGGTGTTGAGAAAAAAGACATTACCATTCAGCCTGGAGTTCATAACATAATAGGTATTGATGCCCCACAAGGTTCTCTACAACTTTTAGTAAAAGGAAATAATGAATATCAAGATTTAAAGTGTATTGTTCGTAAAAAGGGAGAATCAAAAACCTTACATCTCCAAGATTTTGAAACTACCGAACGTTACTTAATCGGTCAATATGATTTAGAAGTGTTAACGCTTCCAAGAATGTATATCAATGCGGTGGATATTTCTCAAAGTCATACGACTAAGGTGGAAATACCTGAAGCAGGACTGGCTACATTTTTCTTAACAGGTAAAGGCGTAGCAAGTATTTTTCTGGAAGAAGGCGGAGAATTAAAATGGGTGTATAACTTAAAAGATAATGTTAGCCGTTCAACATTGGTTATGCAGCCCGGTAAGTACAGAGTTATTTACAAATCAGCAAATTCAAAAGAATCAATATTTACCAAAGAAGAATCGTTTGTTATTTCTTCCGGATTATCAACACAAATTAAATTGTAGCATGGAAAAAACATTACCAAAATTTGTTTCTACAGAAAAAAAGGATACCCGTTCCGGTTTTGGAGACGGCTTGTATGAGTTAGGTCAAAAAAATAAAGATGTGGTTGCGCTTTGTGCCGACCTTACCGGTTCATTAAAAATGGACAAGTTTGAAAAGGAATTTCCTGATCGTTTTTTTCAAGTAGGTATAGCGGAAGCAAATATGATAGGTGTTGCAGCAGGTATGACTATTGGTGGAAAAATTCCGTTTACAGGTACATTTGCTAACTTTTCTACCGGAAGGGTGTATGACCAAATTCGTCAATCTGTAGCTTATTCAGGTAAAAATGTAAAAATATGTGCATCGCATGCCGGATTAACGCTTGGTGAGGATGGTGCTACCCATCAAATTTTAGAAGACATTGGTTTAATGAAAATGTTACCCGGAATGACGGTAATTAATCCTTGTGATTACAATCAAACTAAAGCTGCAACTATTGCTATTGCTGAACATGAAGGTCCTGTTTATTTGCGTTTTGGACGACCAAAAGTTCCTGTGTTTACAGACCCGAATCAGAAATTTGAAATAGGAAAAGCAGTGATGTTAAATGAAGGAACTGATGTAAGCATTTTTGCAACCGGTCATTTGGTTTGGGAAGCATTAAAAGCTTGTGAAGCATTAGCGGAAGAGGGAATAAATGCTGAAGTAATCAATATTCACACTATAAAACCTTTAGACGAAGAAGCGGTGTTGGCTTCTGCCAAGAAAACGAGTTGTGTGGTTACTGCAGAAGAACATCAATATAACGGTGGGTTGGGGGAAAGTGTTGCCAGAGTGTTATCTAAAAATCTTCCAACGCCAATGGAGTTTGTTGCGGTAAACGATTCTTTTGGTGAAAGCGGAACCCCTGAGCAGTTAATGGAAAAGTACGGATTATCTTCTAATGCAATTATTAAATCGGTAAAGGTAGTGTTGCAACGAAAATAATTTAGTTTCCGAATAGCATTTTAAACCCGAACACAATAATAATTCCGATAAGCCAAAAAATTAAAGCGGGTTCAGAAATAGTAGGTATTTGTCGTTTTTTACTCATAGCCAACACACTTACGTAATGAATCAAGTTTTGGTTTCAGTTTTTTTTCTTTCACGATTTGTAGTCTATTATTGAATTTAACATACTCTCGTTAAAAAGTATTAGGTAGAAAAATATTAGGCGATATAATGTTATCTACTTTTATTCCGTTAAAAATGGGTATGGTATATAGAATTATAATTGCGTTTATTTTATTTTCATGTGTCGCCAATGCACAACAGACGCTTATTTATACCCATGAAGACGCCAATTATTTGAGGGCGCTGGATTTATATGACAAGGAAAAATATGTGGCAGCTCAACAAGCTTTTGAGGAAGTATTAAAAACCACAAAGAACATTGAGTCAGAAATTTATTCAAATGCGGTTTACTATTCTGCCATGTGTGCGGCAAAAGTTTTTAATGAAGATGCTGAAGAGCGCTTGATGAATTATATTTCTAATTATCCGGAGAGTCCAAAAATTAAACTAGCTTCTTACGAGTTAGGGTTGTATTATTTCAGAAAAAAGAAATATACCAATGCGGTAGAGTGGCTAAAAAAAATTGATGTTTACGACTTATCTAATGAAGATTTAGCGGAATATTACTTTAAATTGGGGTATAGTTATTTTAAGCAAGATAATTATACCAAAGCATCAGACGCTTTTTATCAAATAAAAGATACAGATACCAGGTATACTTCCGCTGCAAGATACTATTACGCACATATTGCTTATGAACAAAAGAAATACGAAACAGCTTTAACTGATTTTAGAAAGATAGAAACTGATGAAACTTTTTCAGCAGTTGTACCTTATTATATCGTTCAAATTTTGTACATCCAACAAAAGTATGATGAGTTGTTAGCTTACGCACCTGCTATGATGGATACCGTTAAAGTAAAACGAGAGGAAGAAATATCAAGATTAATCGGAGAGGCATACTACCATAAAAAGCAATATGAAGAAGCTATTCCATTTTTGGAAAAATATACCGGACCGAATTATTACAACAAATCATTGTATTATCCGCCAACTAAAGATGCTTATCAATTAGGTTTTAGTTATTTCAAGATTAAGGAATATGCAAAGGCTATTCAGTGGTTTCAAAAATCAGTAACCGATAATGATAGTTTGTCTCAATTAGGTTTTTATCACATAGGTGAATGTTATTATCAGTTAGGGCAAAAAGATTATGCAAAAGATGCCTTTAGAATGGCAAGTAAAATGGATTTTTATCCTGACATTAAAAAAGAAGCGCTTTTCAGTTTTGCTAAGTTAGCCTACGAAACATCCAATCAACCTTTTAATGATGCTATTTTGGCATTTGAAGAATTTATAAACGAATATCCCGAAGCTAAAGAAAATGAGGAAGCTTATGAATATTTGGTGGGAGTTTATTTTACCACAAAAAACTATGCAGCGGCAATTGAGTCATTAGACAGAATCAAAGAAAAGAACTATAAATTAAAAGAGGCTTATCAAAAAGTAGCATTTTATCGAGCCATTGAACTTTATAATGCAGGAAACTATAAAGAAGCATTAACCTTTTTTGATAAATCGGATAAGTTTATTGAAAGCAATGTAGTGGCTGCACAGGTTGCTTATTGGAGAGCTGAAACGCTATTTAAAACCCAAAACTATAAAGAATCTGCTAATACATTTGAGGCATTGGTGCTTTCGGCCGGTTCTGCTTTAATGGAAGAATATTCTGAAATACCATATAATACCGGTTACTCTTATTTTATGATGGCAGAATACACTAAGTCAAATACATGGTTTAGAAGGTATATTGAAAATAGTGGTATAAAAGAAGTGAAAAAGAACGATGCCTTATTGCGAATAGCTGACGGCTATTATTTATTGCGTGAATATAAAAATGCGGTAGAGTACTATGATAAAGCTGCGTTTATGGGGAAATTAGACAGGGATTACGCTATTTTTCAAAGTGCTTTAGCAAATGGGTTAGACGGCAATTTGAATGACAAAGCATCGCTTTTACAAACTTTGGTTTCAGATTATGAAAACGGGAAATATAAAACAAGTCCATACATTGAAACGGCAATATTTGAGTTGGCAAAAACGTATTCAAATCCACCATTTAGCGATAACCCAAAGGCATTATCCACTTATAAAAGATTACTCAAAGATTATCCCAATAGTGAACTAAAATATTCTGCCATGTTAAACTTGGGCTTGGTTCATTATAATATGGAAAATGATGATGAAGCATTAGCCGTTTTAAAAGAAGTGTACTCAAAATCTCCTGTAGCAACTGAAAGAGACGAAGCATTCAATCAAATCAAAAGAATATATGAAGAGTCTGGTAAGATTGATGAATTAGAAGCTTTCTTAAAAGCTTCCGGAGTAAATTACGATACTGCTGAACTGGAGAAAACCATGTACGATGCGGGAAGGAATGCCTTCCTAGAAGGAAATTGTGATAAAGCAACGACAACGTTTACCAAATACATTGAAAAATATCCTAGCGGTTCTTACTTATTAGATGCTCACTTCCAAAGAGCAGAATGTGAGAAAAAAGCTAATTTCATGAATGAGGCTTTAATGGATTACGACTATGTTTTGAAAACTTCATTTAACAAGTATTCAGAAAAGGCAGCGGAATCAGCTTCTTATATTGCTTACAATTTAAATAAAATGCCTCAGGCCTTGGGTTATTTCTTAAAGCTAGAATCTTACAGTAATACACCTAATGTTCTTTTAAATGCTCGTGAGAAAATCATGAACATTGCTTTTGACTTACATAAATGTGATACGGCTATTACTTATGCTTCTAAGGTTATGGCTGATGAAAAAACAGATGGTAATCTATTAATAAAAGCAAAAATCATAAAAGGGGAATGTTTGTTTGAAGCTCAAAAAATAGAGGAAGCAAAAGTCTTATTTAATGATTTAAAATCGGATAAAGGAATAGCGGGAGCAAAATCAAATTATTATTTAGCACAAATTCAGTATTTAGAAGGAAAGTATAAGGACTCAGAAAAAGCCATATTTAGTTTAATTAAAGCTTATTCGGGTTATCATTATTGGGTAGCTAAATCATTTATTCTATTAAGCGATAACTATGTTGCGTTAAACGATTTGTATCAAGCTAAAGTGGCACTTCAAAATGTAATTGATAATTACAAAGGAGATGATGAGTTAAGAGATGTAGCTTTAGAAAAGCTAAGAATAATAGAACAAACCGAAAAAGACAATTCACAAAAGAGGACATCCGGTCAATTAGAAATTGACCTTGGAAAAGGAGATGGTTCTCAAAATAAACCTAACAAAAATAAAAATGAAAACCCTGAAGAATAAACTATTGATATTGGCTTTTGTATCGCCTGCTTTAGTGATAGGACAGGGCGGTATAAAAAATAATGAGGATATTATTATTGTTAAAAACAAAGAGTTGGTAGTAAAAAACGCTCGTAAAATTTCAGAAACTCCTAATATTGAAGACACCACTAAAATAATCCCTCAATTAAATTATCGATTTATCCAACATCAATATTCAGTTAGATATGAAGTTGACCCTATACAGGCTGCAAACATTAAAAATGATAAACTAACAAAACTCTATCATGGATATGTAATGGCTGGTTTGGGGACTAATTTAACTCCGTTACTAGATGTGTATTATAACTCTACCCGTGATAAGTTTAAATCCTTAGGCTTTAGAGCAAAACATTTTTCGAGTAACGGTATCAATAAAATAGATTATAGTTCTTTCAGTGAAAATAGTGTTGAGCTTTTTGGTAAAAAGTTTATAGATGATTATGCCTATGGAATGAATGCGGGATTTGACCGAAACATGATTCATTTTTACGGTTTTACTCCAAGCCCGTTAATTAATATTTCCGAACCGGATGATATCAGACATATTGTAAGTAAATTTAACTTGGGAACCAGCTTTAGTTCAGTTGGAGTGGATACCAATCGAATCAATCACAACCACAGTGTAAATTATCAGTATTTATTTTCAAACTATGCGATGGATGAGCATTATTTGGTTGCTTCAGGTGATGTAGGGAAGTATTACGGTAAAGAGTTTTATCAATTGATTGGAGGATTTGATTACAATAATTATTCTGCTGAAGAAGACTCTTTGAATAACGGTATAATTAGATTCAGGCCACAAATCACAACCACCAATAAAAAGTGGAGAATTAGGGTAGGATTGAATATTAATGCTGATGTAGCCACTTCTGCCAAGTTTCATTTTTATCCGGTTGCTGACTTTAAATTTAATATTGTGGATAATATTATTGTTCCTTACGGTGGTATTGAAGGAGGAATAAATAGAAATAACTTTGATAGCTTCTTTTCCGATAATCCTTTTATAAATCCAACTTTACAATTACGTAATACAAACAATAATTATAGAGTATATGGCGGTATTAAAGGAAGTTTAAGTAAGCGATTAACCTTTGATGCTCACGTTGAGCGAAACAAGTTTAGCTCCATGCCTCTATACGTTAAAAACACGGCAGGAATTAACAGCAAGTTTGATGTAATTTATGATACTGTTAAAGTGTGGGAATTTGGTGGTGAATTGGCGTATCAACAAAACGAAAAATTAAGATTTATTGCTAAAGGTCAATATTTTATGTATGAGCAGTTAAACGAGTTGAAAGCATGGCATAACCCTGACTATAAGTTTTCATTGCTAACCAAGTATGATTTAAAAGATAAAATTGTTGTAAGTTTTGATGTGTTTATATGGGGACAGCAATTTGCAAAAACGGATAGTTTAATAAACGGAAGAACGGAAGTTATTGCACAAAAGATAAATGGTTTTGTTGATGCTAATCTTGCGATAGAATACCGTTATACAAAGCGAATTTCAGCGTTTATCAGGTTTAATAATATTGCTTCAGTGAAATATTACAGATGGCAAGATTACAGAACACAACAGTTCAATGTTATGGGTGGAGTTACTTTTTCGTTTTAGTTAAATCACTTTTATATTTTAATCCTTTGTAAGCCAGGAGAGAAGCCTGAATTGAGCCAACTCTGATTTCTGACTCAATTTCTACGGGAATTTTGTTGTTGTCATCGGTAACCCAAACAAACATATTCTCACCACCTTTAAATATGCTTCCTTCCAATAATAGTGCGCTAAATTTTATGGTATTCACCTCACCGTAATTTCGACTTTTGATAGTCTCTTTGCCCAGATATCTTATATAAGTGGTGTATGAGCTGTTATCAATCATTAAGTTAATAGGAATTGAGTCATTTACTTTATATTTTGAAAAATCAATGCATCTGGCATAATAAATCATAGAAAGTGGGTCGTAGGTTTGAGATTTGATTTTTACGGTATCAATTTGCAATGGAGTTTTATGTTTTTTGATGATAGTATAAACCTCATTTTTTTTAAAATTGAATAGATATTTTTCATCTATTGCATCTCCGCCTTCTCTCACACTTCTACTGAAAATAATAGGTTTTAATGTGTTTTTATCAGAAATGGCTTCGTAAGTATCACGCACTTTATAAAACCAATCCCATTTTTTTAAGCTTCTGCCAAAGCTATAGAAATGATAATAATCCTTGTCTTTGTAAGTCGTGTCAAGTATAGAAAAGCTAACCTCACCGGCATCAACCCAAACTGCCTTCCAGTGATAATGAATTTCGTATTGAATGACTTCTCCGGTTTGAAAAGGTTTTGATTGCCCAAATAAAGAAAAGAAACCACTAAAAAATAAAGTAACTATAAGTATATATTTAGATGGTTTCATGTTTTGTAAAGATAAAAAAACCGCATCCATAATTGAAAGCGGTTTTTAAAGTCTTGTAGAGTTTAGTTTATTCAACAACCACAACTAAATATTTTGATGCAGACCAAAACTCTTTGTAATTTGTAATTTCAATTTTGTCCACCAAACCTTTGTCGTTAGCATTTGCTTTGTAGGACGAAGACGGGTGAGTAGTAATGATTTTAATTTTCTTGTTTCCAACAGGGACTGACGAAAACTGAGTAATATCAATTTGAGTGAAATATTTTTTATTAAAGTCATCTTTTAAAATGGTGTTTTTCCCAATACCAACAAATCCACCTTCTTTAGTTAATACGCCATTTTCAATAAGCTCTTTGGATGTTCCGAAACAGTAGAAAGCAGTGTTTAACTCATCTGTTTTTTCGCCTAGTTCTTCAACTCTTTGGTTGTATTCATCAAACAATACTTTCATTTGTTGGTCCATGTTTGCCAATTGAGTTTGTAATTCGGCTATTTGAGCATCTTTTTCCTGGATTTGTTGCGATAGTCGCTCAATCATTTTTTCAAACTCATCTAACCTAAGATTAGATTTTTTTACCTGACTTCTAAGATTGGCAATGGTTTGCTTATTTTTTAATAACAAATCATTTATTAAGGTAATATTAGATACAATTTTCTCTTTTGCATCTTGTTTCATTTCTCCATTATCTGGCGAAACAGCTACCAGTTTTTCTCGTTCTTTAATTTCATCTAAATTAGCTTGTATTTCATTAAACGATTCAAAATAAGAGTTTACCAATGAATCGGTATTTCCTCTTTGAGATTGAAGCTGCTCCTGAAGGTTATACTTTTCTTCATTTAGTTCCGCAATTTGTTTTTCTAATTCTTCATTTTTACAACCGATAAACGGCAGAATAGCGGCTATAAATAAATAGGATAATTTTTTCATAATTATTACAATGTTTTTACAAAGATATAAAGAGTAAGGAGAGGAGAGAAGAAGTAGTCAAATTAATTCCAAATAAAGAAGTTATTATTTCTTTTTTCGATACTGTTTTTAACGGTATATATTTTATGGGCAATTACCGCAAAGAGCTTATCATTATTATTTAACCAGCTTTGTGAGGCTTTATCACCGTCACCTGCTTTAGCCACAATAGATAGTATCTCAAAGCCATTTTTTCTAAGCCAGTTAATGGCTTCAGGGTCGCCTTCGGCACCATTTATTAAAGCTAATAAATGCGGATAACCATTTTCTATGAGCCATTTTTTAGCGCTGTCTCTGTTTTGAAGTGCCACACAAAATGTACTTAACTCAGGATATCCATTTTTTGTGAGCCATTTGGTGATTTCTTTGTTCCCTGAAATGGCTTCACCCCATGCTAGCAATATTTTAGAAGGATAATTTTTACTCATACACTAGTTTGGAATTTGATGCTAATACCAAATTTACCCATTTTTTTAATTACTTGAATGTTTTTCTTCATAAATCCATGCGCTTTGGTTTACAGATTGCCTAATTTTATTGAGATTTACTTCAGCATCAGCTAGCTTTTTACTAGAATAACTGCTCACCATATAAAAACCATCTTCTCTGGGTACAACAGTTGCTTCAAAGTTTGTTGAATTTTCGGCACTTAAACGCTCGGCATTTTGTTTTATTTTAAAACTACCAATAATTATGTGATAGGTAACTTCCAATTCTTTGTTATTGCTTGTTGGCTTGGGAGTTAGAGTTGGTTTGGAATTACTAATTGGTGTTGATTTAGCTTTTATAGCCAAATCTTTGGATGCAGTTAACTGATTTTGTTCTTTTTTAATGGCGATAATCCCACTGAAATCATTGTAATATAAGCTGTCGCTTTGCTTGGTTGCAAGAATAAAGAAATCATCAGAAAATGGGTGCTCCGTTTCATAGTAGCTGTCTTTTAATACTTGTATTTTTCCGGAATAACAGGCTACCCATATATTTCCGTTTAAGGTGTCCACATCAATACCAATGGGTTTGCTTGCAGTTTTAAATTCTTCTACAACGGTCATAGTTGATGTTGCTATTTTACTCAATTTATCAGAAAAATAGTTAACCACATACAAATACTTTCCGTCTTTGCTTAACTGCATTGACCTTGGATGCTTTCCGGTGTGAACGGCTTCAGTCACTTGTTCGTTATCAACATCAAACTTAACGACCTTTCCTTCATCATTTAAGGAGATAAACAAATGCTTATAATCTTTTGAAATGCAGATATGTCTTGGTTTTCTTCCAATGTTTGAAATTTTTACTTTTTCAAATGTGCTAAGGTTTATTTTAGCAATATTACTTTCTCCCATTAGCGCAACATATACGTTTTTATTTAGGCTATCATAAGCTAAACCTCTCGGAAATCGTCCGACTCTAATGGTTTTTACAACTTCCTCTTTTGTTAAGTCAATAATGCTTACATCAGCGCTACTCCAATTACTTACGATTAAATAATCTCCTGCAACAATTAAATACTTAGGGACACTCCCCACTTTAATTATTTTTTCTATTTCAAATGTTTGTGTATTTATTTTATACACATAGCTTTTATCGTATTTGCTTGAATGGGAACAGCCATCACAACCCGGATTCTTTAGGCTATCTCCATACATTTGGTAATTGCTTACCCATGCATATTTACCATTTTCACTAAACGTAATTTCAACAGGAGAGCCTCTATAAAATCCTTTTATTTCTTCTTCTCCAAATTTTTCAAGATAAACTCCATCTTTTATGATGGCTACTTTTTCAAAGGTTCTGTTGTAAACAGTACAAGTATGTTTATACATCATATTTTGAGCAAAGAATAATCCATTTCCGTTAAATCCAATTGATTTTGGGGCTATTCCACCGGTTATGTTTTGAATAAGGCGTAGGGTTTTCCCTTCATTTATTAATGTAGAGTCGTTTCCAATACTAATAATTGGATAAAGAAGTAACAAATATGTGAATAGCCTATTAATACTACGAAACTAAAGAAATTTTAAAAAAATATACTACTATGTATTGCATAGTACTATTTAAAATATATATCTTTGTCAAGCAAAGTAATTAAAATGAATATAGAAAACTCAAAAGCACAGATGCGAAAAGGAATACTGGAATTCTGCATTCTGTCTGTATTAGAGAGGGGTGAGGCATATCCGTCTGACATCATTGATGAGCTTAAAAAAGCGAAATTGATGATAGTAGAGGGCACACTTTATCCTTTGTTGAACAGATTGAAAACAGATGAACTTTTATCCTATCGTTGGGAAGAATCCAATTCCGGACCTCCTAGAAAGTACTATTCACTTACTCCTAAAGGAAAGGAGTTTTTGGATAACCTGGCTGAAACCTGGAAAGAATTAGAAAATGCAGTAAAAAATATTAGAAAAACGAAGTAAAATGAAAAAAACCATACATATAAATATTGGCGGAGTGCCTTTTACCATTGATGAAGATGCTTATCAAAGACTGAACGAATATCTTGAATTGTTAAGAAGACACTTTAAAAACAAGACAGAGGCGGAAGAAATAATCAGTGATATTGAGTTACGAATAGCGGAGCTTTTATTTCAAAAAGTGGAGAATGGTAAAAAAATAATATCTATTAATGATATTGATGAAGTAACTGAAATACTTGGAAAGCCTGAGGATTATGAAGAAACAGGAGAAGAAAAAAGTGAGGAGAATAAATCAACCGCTAACGGCCCTAAAAGAGTTTACAGAGATGAAGATTCTGCTGTAATTGCGGGTGTTTGTTCAGGCTTAGGACATTACTTTGGCATTGACCCTGTTTGGATTCGATTGATTTTTGTGATTGTGTTTTTTACGATGGGTTTTGGTGTAATCGTTTACTTAATATGTTGGTTTGTAATTCCTACGGCTAAAACTACAGCCGAAAAACTAGAAATGAAAGGAGAGGCCGTCAACTTTGAAAATATTGGAAAAAAGGTAGAGCAAAATGTGAAGGACTTAGAGAAAAAAATCAAAGATTTAGGAAAGGAGGCAAGTGAATTTTCAAAAGGAAATTTAAAAGATACAGGCAATAATTTCAAAAATGGAATTTATAAGCTAGCTAGTCTAATTGAATTAATCTTTAGGAAAGTATTTGGCGCTGCATTCTTTGTTGTAGGCTTGTTACTGTTTTCTGTGATGTGTGTTATCGCTTTAAACGAATGGCAGATAATGAGTTTTACGAATGACGGTGTTCAATCTTTTAACGGAAGTGAATTGTTGGGACTAATTGTAGATAATGCTGAAAACAGGTATTGGATATTAATAAGTTTAACAATGCTAATTATTGTCCCGGCAATTTCACTTCTATTTTCGGGTATTGTGTTGCTGTTTAACATTAAAAAATCAACTAAGTATGTAAACATTATCTTGCTTTGCTTTTTTGTGTTTGCCATTACTTCAACCAGTTATTATGCCTACCAACTTTCGGCAGAATTTAGAGCTAGCGAAACAACTACAGAAACACATACTTTAGCCATTAAACAAGACAAAGTGTTAGAATTAGTAAACAGTTCGGTTGAAAGACTTGATGATGATTTACATTGTTTATTCAGCTTAGTACAGAGGGAAAAATGAATCACTTTCAGCCTACATAAACCAGAGAAAAAAACAGGGGAAGTGAGGTAGAATTGTTGCTCATTAAATCATCAAAAGGGAAGACAAATGTAGATGCAAAGGCTAAAGCCAATCGCATAGAGTATCAATTTTCTATAAAAGACAGCACGCAATTGATGTTGCCGAATAAATACAGTTATCCAAAAAGCGATTTAATTAGAGGTCAAGATATCAATATGGTTTTACGAATTACGGTAGGTAAAATTGTTTATTTAG
>CALALS010000141.1 GCA_937925525.1 uncultured Flavobacteriales bacterium
TTTTACAGATTCATTTGAGTAGATGTCGTAATAATGTTTTACTGATTCGGCTACGCCATAACCTGTAATCATGTCGGCAATCTTGTACTTTTTGTTTACATCCGGAGAAAAGTTTGCGTCTTCTATTACTTTTAACACACCTTGTCTTAACTGTCCAATTCTGTGAATTTTAGTGGCTTCTTTAGGTTGAAAGTGACCATTGAATACACCTTCTTGTGGATGCCAAACGCCACAATCTTCAGTAATAGGAATAACTTCATGAATTTCATCAACATTTAAATCGCCACCTGTACCGTAGTAATATTTTAAGAGTGGAGAAACAGCGTGATACCATCTTCTTAATACACCTTCTTTTCTAGGGTCGTTAGGGTCAAAATTAATTCCTGATTTTGCTCCGCCTATTGCCGGACCAGAAACGGTAAACTTAACTTCCATGGTTTTTGCTAGCGAAACTACTTCGTGCTTGTCTAGCCCAACCCTCATTCTAGTTCCACCACCTGCTGCACCACCTCTGAGTGAATTAATAACTACCCATCCTTCAGCTTCAGTTTCCGGGTCTTTCCACTCAAAGACAATTTCCGGTTGTTTGTTTTCAAATTTTTTAAGTAACTCTAACATTGCTTTCTATTAAATCAGCGCAAATATAAAAACACTAATCACTTATTGCATATAAATGGCTCCACCTATATTATCTTTTTTTGCACCGGTAACTGAACTAAGGCAGTTAACCTTATTTTCCCACCTTAATAAGCCCAAGAAAGCAAATATTAAAGCTTCCTTGTAATTAACTATCTGCGCATCAGGAATAATAATTTCATGATGCGTCATGGTTTTTAACGTTTCAATTAAAAAGGAATTAAATGCACCTCCTCCGGTAACTAAAACCTTTTCTGGTCTTTCATTTCCATTTATAGTTTCGGCTATTTGCTTTGCAATGTGAAATACAGCGGTGGTAAGAATATTTTTTGGTTCGTCTTTATACATTTCGGTAAACGGGAAAATACTTTCTTTAACCCATTCTATACCTAAAGATTTTGGGCTATTACTTTGATAAAAGTCTAACCTATTAAGATTTTCAAGCAGAGGGTAAATTATTTCACCTTCTCTGGCGAAGTCTCCATTTTTGTCAAAATCAGCCTCAAATTTTTTGGAATAGTGATTTAGTAAAATATTACAAACGCACACATCATGGGCAATGGTATTATTTTCATCTTCATAGGAAACATTTGCTATACCACCTAAATTTAATCTGTATTTATAGTCAGAAAATAACAACCTATCTCCAATGGGAACTAGTGGCGCACCATTTCCTTCTAGCGCAACATCTAATGACCTAAAATCACAAATGACAGGTAGGTTGCATTCTGCTGCAATAGATGCGCCTGAGCCTATTTGCATGGTTATTTTTTGTTTAGGCTGATGAAATATAGTATGGCCATGTGATGAAACAAAATCACAAGATAAATTGTTTCTTTTTATAAAGTCATTTACTTTTTTCCCAATGAACTCACCTAATTTTACATCTAAATACTTTAATTCAAGCGCAGTAAAATGTAATGCATTAGATAATTTGAGTTGTTGTTTTTTGGTGTAATTAATAGTTTCAGAATGGTTGATTTTATAACTCCAAGCTCCATTATTATTTTTAAAAGTGCAATGTGCTATGTCAAGCCCATCAAGAGATGTTCCGGACATAATACCTATAATTTGATATTGCGATTTAGGAGTTTGCAAAACTTATTAAATACATTATTTTTGTTCGCCTTATATAAAAGTATAAAAAGATTTTAATTCTAGAAATAATATGGACTTTCAATTAACTGAAGAGCAAATAGCGGTTAGAGATGCAGCTAGAGATTTTGCGCAAAACGTATTAAAACCAGGTGTTATTGAGCGTGATGAAAAACAACAATTTCCTGCTGAAGAGATAAAGCAGCTTGGCGAATTGGGATTTCTAGGAATGATGGTTGATCCAAAGTATGGTGGTGGTGGAATGGATGCCGTCTCTTATGTTTTGGCAATGGAAGAAATATCCAAAGTTGATGCGTCTTGTTCAGTAGTAATGTCTGTAAATAATTCTCTTTACTGTTGGGGAATAGAGGCTTTTGGAACAGAGGAGCAAAAACAAAAATACCTAGTGCCATGCGCTAAAGGCGAAAAAATAGGTGCTTTTTGCTTATCAGAGCCTGAAGCTGGTTCTGATGCTACATCTCAAAGAACTACTGCTATTGATAAGGGAGACCATTATTTGTTAAATGGAACTAAAAACTGGATTACAAATGGAGGAAGTGCTTCTTACTATATTGTAATTGCACAAACTGATGTAGAGAAAAAACATAGAGGAATTAATGCTTTTATCGTTGAAAAAGGGATGGAAGGATTTATAGTAGGAGCCAAAGAGAATAAGTTGGGTATTAGAGCTTCTGATACGCATACACTAATGTTTAATGATGTAAAAGTTCCTAAAGAAAATAGAATAGGAGAGGATGGGTTTGGTTTTAAATTCGCTATGATGATTTTATCAGGAGGAAGGATTGGAATCGCTTCTCAAGCTTTAGGTATTGCTTCAGGTGCTTATGAGTTAGCTTTAGCATATTCTAAAGAAAGAAAAGCATTTGGAAAGCCTATTTCAGAGCATCAAGCCATTGCTTTTAAATTGGCTGATATGGCTACAGAAATTGAGGCTGCTAGATTATTATGCTTAAAAGCTGCTAGACTAAAAGATCTTCATCAAAATTTTGATCGGGCTAGTTCTATGGCCAAGCTTTATGCTTCAAGAGTTGCTATGGAAACAACGGTAGAAGCTGTTCAAATTCACGGTGGATATGGTTTTGTTAAAGAATATCATGTAGAAAGATTGATGCGTGATGCAAAAATCACCCAAATTTATGAGGGTACTAGTGAGGTTCAGAAAATTGTAATATCAAGAGATATTTTAAAAGGCTAAGGAATATCTTCTACTATATCTTCCAGTTTAATTCCTCTAGAACCTTTTATTAGAATGTGAAATCCATTTAGGTTTGAAAGTATTTTTTCTTCCTTTAAATTGTTAGTTGTACTAAAGAATTTTTGTGTACTGTTTTCACAATTCTTAAACTGATTGCCAACAAAGTAAGTAGTAATATTTAATTCTGTTGCCAGTGACACAATTTTTTGGTGCTCTTGATTACTAATATTTCCCAATTCTAGCATATCTCCTAAAATCATGAGTTTATTTTTAGTATTAACTTCGGCAAAGTTTTTTATAGCTGCCTCCATACTGCTCGGGTTTGCATTATAGGCATCTAAATAAATAGTGTTTGTTTTAGTAGTAATGACTTGACTTCTATTATTTTCAGAAACATAATTTTCTAGCCCTTTAATTATTTTTTCTTGTGGAACTTTAAAGTATTCTCCAATAGCTATTGCGGTTAGAATATTATCTAAATTATATCCGCCATATAGTTTTGTAGATACTTTCTCTCTCTTGTAGTCAAAAGAAATAAAGGGAGATGTTTGGATATTAGAAATTTCAAGAATAGAGGTATTATAGATTTCCAATTTATTATTTACCGCCTTTTCTTTTAGATGTTTAAGTGTATCGTTTAAAAATACTACTCCACTTTTTTCAAGAAATCTATATAGTTCGGTTTTGGTAGAAATCACTCCTTCCAAACTGCCAAATCCTTCAATATGTGCCATGCCAATATTTGTAATGACTCCGAAGTTTGGTTCTGCAATTTCACTTAGTTCTTTTATGTCTCCCGGTTTATTTGCCCCCATTTCAATAATTGCTATTTCGTGCTCTTTGTTGACTTCTAAAACAGAAAGAGGCACTCCAATATGGTTGTTTAGATTGCCTTTAGTGGCATATGTTTTATAGTGTTGTGATAAAACAGCGTACATTAGCTCTTTTGTAGTTGTTTTACCATTCGAGCCAGTTATTCCAATTATTGGCATGGAAAGATGCTTTCTATGGAAATTGGAAAGTTCTTGAAGTGTTTGTAGAGTATTTTTAACAACGATATATCGGTCATCTTTTTTATACTTTTCATCTGAAATAACCGCATAGGCTGCTCCTTTTTCAATTGCTGATTCTGCAAATTCGTTTGCGTTAAAATTTGGGCCGGAAAGTGCAAAAAATATAGATCCTTCAGAAAGTTTCCTAGTATCTGTAGATATTTTAAGATGCTTTGTATATAGTTGATATAATTGTTCGATTATCATTTGGCGAAAATAAAAAAGGCTGCTCAAATTTTGAACAGCCTTTTATGAAAGTTATTAATAAATTATTTTCCTAAACCTACCGGGCTTCCTACTCTTGTCATAGCGCATCTGAATCCAATAAATTCAGTTGCTTGATCTTCTTCTAAAAATCTTCTTGTTCCAGGGTTAAGCCAGTATGCTCTGTCTTTCCAAGAACCACCTTTATATACTCTAACTCTATCATTTACAAGAGAAGTTGCAGAGTATTCATACATAGAACGGTTGCCAATATCTTTAACTCCTTCTTCGCCTTCAATATAGTATATTGTTGATTCCCAGTGACCATCTACATAGTTAATGTTATCGGCTTGTCTGTAATTTCTTCTTTCCTGAAGATTATCTAACTCCATATTAACTTCTCTATATATTAACTTACCTAAAGAATCTTTCTCAGCTATTAGCCCATCTTCATCAAGTTGCTTAGTTTCAAATACGTTACCTCTAAATGGTCTAAAATCTTGAGCATCTTCAAAAGTTAATGGTCTGTATACATCCATTACCCACTCACTCACGTTACCGGCCATATTATATAATCCATAGTCATTAGGCCAGTAAGAAAATACAGGAGCGGTAATATCTGCGTTATCATTTAATTTACCTGCAACTCCCATATTATCACCTCTACTTCTCTTAAAGTTAGCGAGAATTTGTCCTAAGTATTTTATATCAGAGTTTCTTACAGCATGTCCATTCCAAGGATATAATTTTCTGTCGGCAATAAGTTCTTCAACTGCATTACCTATTAGTCCGTAAGCCGCAAATTCCCACTCTGCTTCAGTTGGAAGTCTATACTTTGGTAAAAGAATTCCATCTTCTAATCTAACGTTTCTATAGTCTCTGTTCGGATTTAAGTCTTCTAAACCTTCTACTCTTTTACCAGTTTCATATTGTCCGGCA
>CALALS010000142.1 GCA_937925525.1 uncultured Flavobacteriales bacterium
TTATGCCTTTTAGTTAACGAACTTATGTTAATTATCTTATAAATTAAACGACATTATAAAATCTTGTGACTGTAGTGCTTTGCTGTGCTTTGTGGTTCCTGATTTAAAGTGAATGATATTCGCCTGATCGGAATAAGTTTCTAGCAACATGCTATTTTGTATGCTAATGCTTTTTGGTTTTTTAATGTTGGTGTATTCTACATACATCCAGCACACATCGTTTTCGTATTCTTTTCCTAAATAATTACCTGTTGCTGCTTCTCCGTCAACCGTTATTTTAAAATGTTTGTTCAAATAGGCTTTTATGTAGGTGTCTCCCTTTTGGTTTTCTTTCTTAGTGTTTAAAAAAAGCTTTGGCGCTTTGTTTTCTTCGGTGAGTGCTTTTTCTAAATCGTCAATAAATACTTTCAGGCTAACCTCTATGGTATTTTTTTCTTGGTTGTGGTTGACATCAATAATAGAAACGTGAAAATCATGCTTGTTAGATTCTTCACTTTCGTTTAGAATGACGCCAGAAGGAAGGGTAGTGAAATTTGAAAAAAGAATACCGCTAATTACTAACGTAAAAAACAATATGTAGCTTTTATTGCTCAATTACTTTTTCTTTTCGTCAGCTCTTTTTTTACGCTGCATCGGGTTTTCAGGCTCGTAGTTGTTTTTGAAAACATCAAATCTTGACGGCTCTGCAACTCTTGGCCAGTGGTTGTCAAAAGTTTCGGTGTCGGCAGTTTCTAAATACGGGTCAAGTGTAATTTGTTTTACTATTTTTTTAGTAACAAACACTTTAGAAATGTACTCATTGTTTTGCCTCCATATCTCTGCCGGAATTCTTACTTCCTCTTCCGTTCCGTCAGTGTATTCAAATAGTAAGATAACAGGCATTACTAATCCGCCTTTATTGGTAAAGCTTACTTCATAGTAATTGTAATCTCCACTTAGGATGGCTTGTTCGCCTTCATCAAAGTCACTTATTTTGAATTTATAATCTTCTTCATCTAATACGGTTACTTCGTATCTGTTCCAGGTGTTATAGAAGTCGTTTACTTTCGGGTCTTTTTCGTTATAGGTTTCTTTGATTTCGGTTTTGTTTCTTTTGTTTCCGATAAACTTGTTATCGTCTTTTGTTTCTTCTATTTGCTTTGCCGGAAAATCCTTTTTAGGGTCGAATGTATTGGCTTTGTACCATTTTACATCGTCAATAGAAATATCTACATGGTCGTTGGTAAAGAACCAACCTCTCCAGAACCAATCTAAGTCAGTGCCTGATGCATCTTCCATTGTTCTAAAGAAATCTGCGGGTGAAGGATGTTTGAACTTCCATCTTTCGGAATAAGTTTTAAACGCATAGTCAAATAATTCTCTTCCAAGAACAGTTTCTCTTAAAATGTTTAGTGCGGTGGCAGGTTTTCCGTAAGCATTATTTCCAAACTGGAAAATAGATTCGGAGTTGGTCATAATAGGAGCGATGAAGTTTTTGTCTCCTTTCATGTAATCTACAATTTTATAGGCGGGACCTCTTCTTGAAGGATATCCTCTTTCCCATTCTTGCTCGGTGAGGTATTGTACAAAAGTGTT
>CALALS010000143.1 GCA_937925525.1 uncultured Flavobacteriales bacterium
TTTTAAATTCCTCCATTTCCGGGTCAACCATAAACCCAAGATATTCTGTATTTAAGAAAGGTATTGAAAGCAAGCTAATTTTATCTTCATACTCTGGTAATAAATTTCCCTGTTTGTCTAATATTTGATTTCTGTATTCACCGTTCAAGCCGTTTAGCATATCTAAACCGCCTTTCAAAAACTCATGAAAAGCAATTTCTTCATCTTTAATAAATAATACATTTACCGCATCTGCGGAAGGCACGCGATAACCTGTAGAATCCACTTCAAAGTAATTTGAATTTTTTAGCATGATTAGTTTTCCGCCTTCTACCCACTCTTTAAATATAAACGGCCCTGTTCCAATTGGATTTCTCCTAAAGTCTGAGCCATAATGCTCAATAACCTCATTAGGCACAACAGAAAAATATTGCATGGTTAGCATTCCTAAAAAAGGTAAAAAAGGTGCTTTTAAGTAAACTTTAAACGTAGAGTCGTTTTCTGCTTTAAAACCAATACCATCGGCTTCATCACTATCATCAAGTAATTTAACAATCCACTGAGCTCCCGTTGAAGCCGTTTTTGGGTCAATGATTCTAAAAAAAGAATAAAAGAAATCTTGTGCTACAACCTTTCTTCCTTTCCCATTTGGAAACATTTCATGATCATGGAAATAAACATCATCTCTTAAGTGAAAAGTATAAACCCTTCCATCTGCAGATAATTCCCAACTCTTAGCGATACAAGGCTGTACCTTAAGTTCGTCATTCATTTGCACCAAACCGTTAAATAGTTGATTTACGGCTCTAATATTTTCTAAGCTAGAACAAAATGCAGGATCAAGAGAAGTTATACCTGCCGGCTCGTTATATGTAAAAATAAATTTATCGGAATGTTTATGTTTCTTTTCTGCTGAACAACCAAACAACACCCATGTCAAAATAAATAATACCCCTATTCTTTTCATTTCATTAATATTTTCCGAAATATCAGTATAAATATAGCTAATTAGTAAATGAAGCAAAAGCCTTTGTCAACAGTTTTTTTAACACCGTAAACATTGGGTTATTACTAATAATCTTACCTTTGCAGCCATGAATCCGTATAAAAAAGTTGCTTTTCATACTCTTGGCTGCAAATTAAACTTTTCTGAAACTTCTTCTGTTGCAAGAACATTTGAAGAAAAGGGGTTTGCCAGAGTTGAGCTTTCTGATTCTCCCGATGTAGTTATCATTAACACCTGTTCGGTTACCGATAATGCCGATAAAAAGTGCCGACAATTAGTTAACAAAACGCTTAAACACAATCCGAATGCTTTTATTGCGGTTATGGGATGTTATGCTCAGCTTAAGCCTCAAGAAATTGCTTCAATAAAAGGCGTTGATATTGTTTTAGGTGCAGCAGATAAATTTAAATTACTAGAACATCTTGAAACTTTTGACAAGAAAAACAGAACCGAAATTTTTCATTCAGAAATTAAAGACGTAAAAGAATTTGTTCCCGGATATTCTAAAGGAGATAGGACTCGTTCATTTCTTAAAGTGCAAGATGGCTGCGATTATTTTTGCTCGTTTTGCACCATTCCTTTAGCCAGAGGAAGAAGCAGGAGTAATTCAATTGAAGAAACTTTAAAAGTAGCCAATGAAGTAGCCCAAACTAATGTTAAGGAAGTGGTATTAACAGGTGTAAACATTGGTGATTTTGGAAAAGGAACTAATGAAACATTTTTAGATTTAATAAAAGAATTGGATAAAATAGAAGGCATTGAACGCTTTAGAATTTCATCTATTGAACCTAATTTATTGAATGATGAAATTATTGAGTTTGTTGCCCATTCTAAAAAATTTGTTCCGCATTTTCACATACCTCTTCAGTCTGGAAGTGACTTCATTCTTGAAAAAATGAGAAGGCGATATAAGTCTGATTTATACAAAAACAGAATTGAAAAAATTAAACAACTAATTCCCAATTGTTGTATTGGAGTTGATGTGATAGTTGGTTTTCCGGGTGAAACAGAAGATGAGTTTTTAAAAACATATAACTTTTTAAATGAGTTAGACATCTCCTACTTACATGTTTTCCCATACTCAGAAAGAGATAATACAACAGCTGTTAGAATTCAAGAAGACATAGTGCCGATGCATACCAGAAGTGAAAGAAGTAAAATGCTTCATATATTATCTCACAAAAAGAAAAATTACTTCTATCAAGAAAATAAAAACACTTCTCATGTAGTGTTATGGGAAAGTGACAATAATGAAGGCTTTCTTCATGGTTTTACCGAAAACTACATCAAAGTAAAAACAGCGTATGACTCTTCTCTTTGTAATACACTACAAAATGTTTCTTTGGAAGATTTTGACGCAGAACAAGTATATTCCGTGCAAGTTAACGAACCTGTGGTAATATGAATTTAGACCATTTACTGAATCAAACTACACAAATTGTATTAGAAGCAGGAGACTATATTAGAAAAGCAAAAATCAATCAATCTGACATTGAAATTAAATCCTTAAATAGCTTAGTTACCTACGTAGATAAAAACAGCGAAAAAATATTGGTTGAAGGGTTAAGTAAGGCATTGAAAGAAGCAGGTTTTATTACTGAAGAAGAAACCATTGCTCAGGAAAAAAAAGAATATAATTGGATTATTGACCCATTAGACGGAACAACTAACTTCATTCATCAATTACCTTGTTATTCCATATCAGTTGCATTAAACAAAGGTCATAAAACCATTTTAGGAGTTGTTTATGAAATCAATCAGGATGAGTGCTTTACGGCTCACATTGAAACAACCTCAAAATTGAATCAAAAAGAAATTAAAGTTACAAACACAAGCCATCTGGAAGATAGCCTTATTGCCACAGGGTTTCCTTATGACGATTTTAGTCAACAAGAGAATTATTTAAAAATTTTAGGAAGCCTATTAACAAAAACAAGAGGTGTTAGGCGATTTGGCTCAGCTGCTGTTGATTTAGTTTACACTGCATGTGGTAGATTTGATGCGTATTATGAAAGCAACCTAAATTCTTGGGATGTGGCAGCAGGAGCACTAATTGTAAATCAAGCCGGAGGAATGGTTTCTGATTTTGAAAATAAAGACAACTACATATTTGGCAAACAAATACTTGCAGGAAATAAACACATACATCCTCAAGTTCTTTCCGAAATAAAAAAATTTCATCTAAATTGAAATTGACAGATTAAAACTTTAATCTTAATTTAGCGCAAAACCAAACCACATTGACATGAAAAAAACACTACTTTTTTTAAGCTTTATAACTTGTTTAAGCTTTGTTTTTGCTCAGCAAAAATACAGCGTTTTGCCGGCAAATGTAGAGTTCCCTAGATTACCGGACGAGCAAACCTCCAAAAAAACAACCCACCAAAAATCATCTGTTTGTATTGATACCGTTAGGTATTTAATTCAAAAAGGAACTTCATATCCGGGAGTTATTATGAACAATACAACCTCTGCCAGAGGAATTGCACAATATTTTGAGGCCGGGCAGCCAATTACTGTTCATGGATTTAAGTTTCATTGTTACAATGACTCTGCAACCACTATTAAACTTATTTGCTACATGTTTGATGCTCGACCGGATTCTGCACCTTTACAACCGATTTACGCTACGGACACAATTTATGTTCAACCGGGCTACCAAAGTTATTACAACTCCAATAGTATTTATACTGCAAGATTTGATACACCCGTTAATTTCACTGGAAAAGCCTACACTTTAGCTGTTTACAATCTAAGCAACAAAAACTTAGTGATGTACTGTAACAACTGGAGTACAGCAGATGGAAAAAGCGAATGGAGAGCATCACTACTTATAGGAAGTAGCTGGTCAAGAAGTCAAAACGTAACCGTAGGCTCTGTTCCATTTAATTCTGATGCAGTATTTGAACCAATTGTTAGCTTCAATGTAGAAGCTAAATTTGTTACTGATTCTTCTTGTGTTTCGGCAGGTGTGCCCACAAAATTTTTTAACTCATCTCCATTGATGAATACACCGGTTTACAATCAAGAAAAGTTTAATAATACAAGAAGGTCTTGGTGGGACTTTGCTGATGGAAGTCCTTTAGTAAAAGCTGTTGACACTACACACACTTACGCTGTTAACCAAGATTATAATGTAATGCTATACGACACTATGCGCTCTTGGTATGGAGATGTTTGCGGAGATGTTGACACACAAACTGTAACTTACCAATTACCTGTTTCTTCATTTACGTTTAATAATACCAACTTACAGTACAACTTTACTTGTACCACCACTCCTACTCCAAATAGTGTGCTTTGGGATTTCGGAGACAATCAAACATCAACTCAACTAAATCCTACTCACACTTATGCAACCGGTGGGAATTACTTTGTATCACTAATTGTAAATAATGGTTGCGGTAATAATTTTTCAGGTCAAAACATAAACGCAGTTAATGGTATAAATTCTATTGATAAAGAAAATGGCTATCAAGTTTATCCCAACCCTGCCATAAATGAGTTAAACATTAAAGTTAACAGTGCTTTACCTACTAACATTTGTGTATTTGATAATCTAGGAAAGATAGTTTATTCCAACCCTATGAATAATGCTATTAAAATAAATACAAGTACATGGACGGAAGGAAACTATTTTGTTAAAATTTCTAATGATGAAATTACCAAAGTAGTTAAAGTAAATGTGATTAAATAGCTAAATTATAAACACCTCTTAAAAGGGAAGCAAATGCTTCCCTTTTTTATTAAAGTACTTCTTATCTTTGCAAAATGGAATTTAAACTTACTTCCGAATTTATCCCCACCGGAGACCAACCCGAAGCCATCAAGCAAATTGTAAGTGCCTACGATACCGGAGAAAAACATCAAACTTTACTTGGGGTTACAGGTTCAGGAAAAACGTTTACGGTAGCCAACGTCATCAAAGAAATTAAACAACCTACTCTTGTCTTAAGTCACAATAAAACCTTAGCCGCACAGCTATATGGTGAATTAAAACAGTTTTTTCCTGAAAATGCTGTAGAGTATTTTGTTTCTTATTATGATTACTATCAGCCTGAAGCATACCTTCCGGTTACAGATACTTATATTGAAAAAGACTTATCTATCAATGATGAAATTGAAAAACTTAGATTAAGCGCAACTACAGAGCTTCTTTCAGGAAGAAAAGACATTATTGTTGTTTCATCCGTTTCATGTATTTACGGCATTGGCAATCCTGAAAATATTCAAGGAAATGTAATAGTAATTACCAAAAACTTAAAAATTAGTCGGAATAAGTTACTTCACCAATTTGTTACGGCACTTTATTCAAGAACTACCGCTGATTTTCAAAGAGGAAATTTTAGAGTAAATGGTGATACGGTAGATATTTTTCCTGCATACACCGAAATAGCTTATAGAATAGTTTTTTGGGGAGATGAAATTGAAGAAATCTATTCATTTGACCCATTGAATGGAAATAGAATGAATAATTTGGATGCGCTTACCATATATCCCGCCAATATTTTTGTTACCAATCAACAAACTATGCATGAAGCTATTTTTGAAATACAACAAGACATGGTTAAGCAAGTGGACTATCTAAAAGAAGTAGGAAAACACTTGGAGGCAAAACGGTTAGAAGATAGAGTAACTTATGACCTTGAAATGATAAGAGAGCTTGGTTACTGTTCAGGAATAGAGAATTACTCAAGATATTTTGACGGACGACCTGCAGGCTCCAGACCATATTGTTTATTAGACTACTTTCCCGAAGATTATTTAATGGTAATTGATGAAAGTCATGTAACGGTTCCGCAAGTTCGTGCAATGTATGGTGGTGACCGTTCAAGAAAAGAAAACTTAGTAGAATATGGATTTAGATTGCCTGCTGCCTTAGATAACAGACCGCTGAAATTTGAAGAATTCTTAGGCTTGCAGGACAAAGTACTTTATGTAAGCGCAACACCTTCCGAATATGAGCTACAAATGAGCGGAGGCGTAATTGTAGAGCAAGTTATCAGGCCAACAGGCTTGTTAGACCCAATTATAGAAGTTCGTCCAAGTTTAAATCAAATTGATGATTTGTTAGAAGAAATAACCAAAAGAGCTGAAATTGACGAACGAATTCTGGTTACCACTCTGACTAAACGAATGGCAGAAGAACTGACCACCTTTTTAGAAAAAGCCGGAGTAAGATGTAGGTATATTCATTCTGAGGTAGATACCTTAGAACGAGTTGAAATTTTAAGAGATTTAAGATTAGGCTTATTTGACGTTTTAATAGGAGTTAATCTACTTAGAGAGGGGTTAGATTTACCGGAAGTTTCGTTAGTGGCAATATTAGATGCTGATAAAGAAGGATTTTTAAGAAACTTTAAATCTCTTACTCAAACAATAGGAAGAGCAGCCAGGCACATTGATGGGAAAGCCATTTTGTATGCAGATAAAATGACTGATTCCATGAAAAAAACCATTGAGGAAACGGAAAGAAAAAGAACCAAACAAATAGAGTACAACACTAAACATAATTTATCTCCTCAAGCATTAAAAAAGAGTAAACAACAAATTCTAGAACAAACCAGAGTGGCAACTAATGCCGGAGGAAGCAAAGCATATAGCGAACCTGCTGAATTTAACATAGCTGCAGAGCCTGTTTTACAATACATGAGCGCCCCTCAACTGGAAAAAGCCATAGAACAAACTAAAAAACAAATGGAAAAAGCAGCAAAAGAGCTTGATTTCATTGAAGCAGCCAGACTAAGAGATGAAATGTATGAGCTACAGAAACTTATTGAGAAGAAGAAATAATTGAAAACAATCGAATTAATAGTTATTGTGTAAATTTGTCTAATAATGAAACAACCACTAATTATTATTAGCTTACTTATTTTCCTTTTTTCGTGTAAAAAAGACCAGAAAATTCAATGTTCAAAAGAGGTTGATTCTGCCTCAATACAATGCTACAGCAAGAACGTAAATGACAGTATTAATGGTTTTGTGACTAACTATCATATTGACGGAAAAACAAAAGAAAGTGAAGGAATTTACGAAAATGGAGTGCAAAAGGGCTTTTGGAAGTTTTATTATGAAAACGGAAATATTCTAAAAGAAGGAAATTTTGCAAATGGAAAAATAACCGGGTTTTGGAAGCTCTATTATGATAATGGATTGACCAAGGAAGAAGGTGATTATCAAGATTGCCAAAAAGATGGGTATTGGAGATATTACTACAATGATGTTTCAAGACAAATTGAGTCAGAAGGAAGTTATGAGCATGGCATTAAAGAAGGAAGGTGGAAATACTATGACCAAAACGGCAAACTAGTGGAAGAAAGAGACTGTTAGTTCCAATGTCAAGCAAATTCATACAATCATACAAACAAAATTACATTTCTGAAAAAGACGATGTAAAGCCTAGCAAACTATGGCTTTACAACATTATCTATGAGTCTGACACACGTGCAGGAAAGCTATTTGACATTCTACTACTGATTTTAATTTTAATAAGTGTAGCTGACGTAATGCTTGAAAGCGTCAGAGAATTTAGAGACCAGTATGGGCTAGCTTTAAGAATTCTTGACTGGACAATTACAATACTTTTTACCATAGAATACGCAACAAGAATTTATGTTTTAACTAAACCTAAAAAATACATTTTTTCATTTTTTGGAATTATTGACTTACTTTCCATCTTACCTACCTACCTGAGTTTTTTCATTGTTGGCTCTCAAAGCTTATCGGTAATAAGAGCCATAAGACTAATCAGAGTGTTTAGAATCCTTAAGCTAGTTCGCTATATGGGAGAAGCAAACTCACTTCTCAGAGCAATTATTTCCAGTAGAGTTAAAATATTTGTGTTCTTGGGTTTTGTTTTCATTCTTACCATTATTGTTGGTTCAATTATGTACGTAATTGAAGGACCTTCTGCCGGATTTCACAGTATTCCTAGAGCGGTGTATTGGGCTATTGTAACTATCACAACTGTTGGATATGGAGATATTGCTCCACAAACTCCTATTGGTCAGTTTATTGCCGCATTAATGATGATTGTGGGTTATGGCATAATTGCTGTACCTACAGGTTTAATTACTGCTGATATTGCCATCAGTAATTCAAAAAGAGAACAACAAAACTTAAACCAAACATGTACAAATTGTAACACAAAAATTAAAGATGAAAAAGCGAAATTTTGCAGCGAATGTGGCCATAAGCTTGATTAGCCTGACACTTATATCTTGTAATGGTAGTAAAGAAGTTTCAGAAAATGGAGAAAAAACTAACTCCACCTCTACTCAAAAAAATGAAAGCACGGTTATAGTTAGTGAAAACAAACCCGAAGAAGTTTTTGAACCCGAACCCGAAGAAAAGAAAAGTAATCAAGTGGAGATAAAGCAACTTAGCTTCAACCCTAAACTAATACCCGATATGTTAGGCGCACATTACGATATTGAAAACGCAGAACTATCAGGAAACCAACTTCATATTACACTATCTTACAGTGGTGGGTGTAAAGAACATGAGTTTAATCTTTACCACAATAAAATGCTAAGCAAAAGCATGCCGCCTATTTTAAACATTTATTTAACCCATGAAAACAATGGGGATGAATGCGAACAATACATTACCAAAAAAATAATTTTTGATGTTTCGACCTTAGAAAAAGATTTTCCTGAATTGAAACAAATTAAACTACAATTAAGTAACTTTGATAAGACAATGATGTATAATAAATAATGAAGTTACTTTCGATTCTTCTTTTTTCTACTATTTCCATTTTAGGTTTTGGACAGATTAGCCAAGGCGGACAGCCCTTAATCAACTCACTTCCTTCAAATCAATACCTTACAGAAGGAATAAGCAACTTAAATGAGCTTATTGCCGAAGATGCCATAACTGATAATCAAAAAGATATCCCATGGAGGTTTGGAGTAGAAATTCCAACTCAACTTGATGTGTTATCTCAAGGAAGATGGGATATTATCGGAAATACACTTATTTGTAAGCTTGAGATTAGTTCTCCCAATGCTGTTTCCATTAACCTAAATTATAGTAAGTTTAAATTAGCACCAAAAGCCAAACTATTCATTTTCGATGAAAAGAAAACAGAAGTTTTAGGTGCTTTTACTTCTGAAAACAACTCCAAAGACGAAACATTTGCTACTAATCTAATTTATAGCGACAAAATTATTCTTCAATATGAAATACCTGCTGACAATAAAGAAACCTCCGAAATTATAATTAGTGGTATCGTACATGGCTACCGCTCACTCAAGTCAGGGCTAAAAAATTTTGGTGCATCAGGTTTATGTAACAGAAATGTAATTTGTGATTCCACATTATGGCAAGATGATGCCAGAGCTGTTGTAATGCTACTTTCTTCTAGCAATACAAGGTACTGCTCAGGCGCACTAGTTAACAACACTAGAAATGACGGAACCCCTTATGTGTTATCTGCATTTCATTGTTCTGTTGGGGCAAACTCCATATTTATGTTTAACTACTTTTCCGCACAATGTGGAACCAGCATAGACGGCAACACCACTCAAACCATTAGCGGTTGTCAAATCAAAGCTTCTAATACAACTTCTGATTTTATCTTGGTAAAACTTAACTCCACTCCGCCTTTGTCTTTTAAACCGTTTTATGCAGGATGGAATGCGGATACATTAGCATCTTATTCTTCCACAGGAATTCATCACCCAAGAGGTGATGTAAAAAAGATATCACATGATTATGACCCTGCTGTTTCCTCTGGTTATTATAGTGTAGGAAATGACCACTGGAAAGTAAAAGACTGGGATTTAGGTACAACTGAACCTGTTTCTTCAGGCTCTCCATTATTTGACCATAACCATAGAATTACCGGTCAATTACATGGCGGGAATGCAGCTTGCGGAAATGATTTTCAAGACTACTATGGTAAATTTTCTCTTTCATGGGATTTAGTGAACGACACCACCAGACAATTAAAATATTGGCTAGACCCTGATTCTACCGGAACAAAAATACTTGACCCATATAGCCCAACAACGCCATCCAAACTAAGAGATGCTGCTATGCTCACACTTACTAATATTGAGGCATACTCTTGTAAAGATTCGATTTCACCTATTATTTCTTTTAGAAATTTTGGTGCCGATACCTTAAAAACACTCACTATTTTTTATCAGTTGGATAACAACCCCACACAATTTATTGCATGGGCAGGTGCTTTGCGTTCTTACGCAGTAAACACTTTATCACTTCCTAAAATTCATACAGTGGGAGGCAATCATATTTTAAAAGTTTATACATCGGGCCCCAACGGCAGTACAGACCAGAATAATTTTAACGACACCATTATAAAAAGCTTTTTTACCAATGATCAACCAAATAACCTAACCTTAACCGTTCGAACAGATGATTATGGCTCTGAAACGTCATGGGCAATTATTGACAACCAAAATCAAGTAGTTCATTCCGGAGGGCCTTATGAAAACAAAATAGGGGGTGAAACCCTTGTCCACTCTATATGTTTAGCGAATGAGTGTTACCAATTTGTTATTAAAGATGCCGTTGGAGACGGAATGTGTTGTGCATACGGTAAAGGATATTATTTACTTACCAATGATTTGAACGGAGACACCTTGGCTTTTGATACCAACTTTACAACTACTACAGATACTCAATTATTTTGTTTAGATACTTGTAAATTCTTTATTACTAGCCAAATTACCCATAGCACTAACTCCACAAGTAATGACGGAAGTATTGATGTTACAGTAAACGGAAACAAAGGACCTGTTTCCTACATTTGGTCAACCAGTGATACTACTGAAGACATTTCCGGCTTAGCTCCCGGAGTTTACACTTTAATTGTAACCGACTCTGTAGGTTGTAGTGACACTATAAGTTTTACAGTTAGTTTTGGAAATGCCATAAATGAATTATCCTCCAACCAAATTTCCATCTATCCAAATCCATTTAATGACATGCTTTATCTCAAAACAGATTTAATTGGAGATTATAAACTAAGACTCTATGGATTACTGGGGCAGGAAATACTAAATCAAAACATCTACTTCAATAATGAAGTAAAGGAAATTGATGTTCAATTTTTGAATAAAGGAATTTACCTGTTAGAGATAAGTAACAGTAAACAGAGTATCGTAAAGAAACTAGTTAAACGCTAACTACTTTCCCCAAACATGGCTGTTTTTATGCTTTTGATTACCAATTTTTCCGGTAGAGTTTACTTTCGCTCCTTTACTGGAAGAACAGGCATCAAACACAAGAGCCACACCCGCTAATACTAACACTGAAAAAAGAATATTTACAACAATCTTTTTCATAATCTTTTGGTTTGTACCTACAAAGTTAGGTATTTTATATTAATTATACTCATTCATCAGTATTTTGTTTTCATTAAAATACCGCTCATGTAAAAAGCTGCTCTATTCTTTTGAGCATTATGAGTAATTACTAAATTTATCTTCTTTAAAATTAAATCATGCAAAAAATTAAACTCTTACTATCAGTTATTATTATAAGTACGCTTTCATTAAGCGCACAAAAAAAGAAATCCTCAGGCGATAATGAAGGTGACAAGTGGAACAGCGGAACATTTTCTGGTTTAGCATTTAGAAGTGTCGGTCCTGCATTAATGTCAGGAAGAATTGCAGACATTGCCGTTAATCCTAATAATCCTTCGGAGTATTATTTAGCCGTTGCATCGGGTGGTGTGTGGAAAACAGAAAATGCCGGAACTACCTTCTCTCCTATTTTTGACGGTGAAGGCTCTTATTCAACAGGCTGTGTAACCATTGACCCTAATAATACGAACATTGTTTGGGTAGGTTCGGGAGAAAACAACAACCAAAGAAGTGTGGCTTACGGTGACGGAGTATATAAATCTGAAGATGGCGGAAAAAGCTGGAAAAATATGGGCTTAAAAGAGTCAGAACACATTTCTAAAATTATTGTTCATCCAAATAATTCTGATGTAGTATATGTTGCAGCTTACGGCCCACTTTGGAAAGAAGGCGGTGATAGAGGAATTTACAAAACTACTGACGGTGGCGAAACATGGAACAAAATTTTATCTGTAGATGAGCATACAGGTTTTGCAGATTTAATTATGGATCCAAAAAATCCACAGGTATTGTACGCTTCTGCTCACCAAAGAAGAAGACATGTATTCACTTATGTTGGCGGTGGTCCGGGTTCAGGCTTACATAAATCAACTGACGGTGGAAAAACCTGGAAGAAAATCAATACCGGTTTACCTAAAACTGATTGAGGAAGAATTGGTTTAGCTATTTCCCCTATTGACTCTGATGTACTTTACGCTATTGTGGAAGCATCTGATAATAAAGACGGTTTTTACAAATCTACTGACAGAGGAGCAAGCTGGGTAAAGCAAAGCGACCACTCTACCAGCGGAAACTATTACCAAGAACTGTATTGTGATTTGTTTGACGTAAACAAAGTTTACTCTATGGATACCTGGTTGCACCATACAGAAGACGGTGGCAAAACTTTTAAAATGACAGGAGAAAAGAGTAAGCATGTGGATAATCATTGTATGTGGCAAGACCCCAATGATGCCAACCATTGGCTAGTTGGATGTGACGGAGGATTATATGAAACCTGGGATGCTGCTAAAAACTGGCAGTATAAAGCCAATCTACCTATTACACAGTTTTATAAAGTTGCCGTTGACCAAGCTACACCTTTCTATAATATTTATGGTGGAACGCAAGATAACAACAGTATGGGCGGACCTTCCAGAACAACTAATGCAGCCGGAATTGTAAACTCTGACTGGTATATTACCAATGGCGGTGACGGATTTGAATCTCAAATAGACCCTGTTGACCCTAATATTGTTTATGCACAAGCACAATACGGCTGGATTGTAAGATATGATAAGAAAAGTGGTGAGTCTGTAGGGATACAGCCAATGCCGGGCAAAGGTGAGCCTGCTTACCGATGGAACTGGGACGCACCATTATTGATAAGCCCACATAATCATAAACGACTTTATTTCTGTGCGAACCAAGTATTCAGAAGTGATGACATGGGTGATTCATGGAAAGTGATTAGTGGTGATATGACTCGTCAAATCGATAGAAACTTAATTCCTGTGATGGGTAAAATTCAAAGCCCTGATGTGGTGATGAAGAACAAATCAACTACTATTTACGGCAATATTGTTGCGCTTGACGAATCTCCAAAGCAAGAGAATTTGTTATACATTGGAACGGATGACGGCTTGGTTCATGTAACCGAAAACGCAGGCGGTACATGGAAAAAAATAAGTTCATTTCCGGGAATTCCTGATAAAACTTACGTGAATCAGTTGAAAGCATCTAAGCATGATGCGAATGTAGTGTTTGCCGTATTTAACAATCATAAAAACGGAGATTTTAAACCGTACATTTTAAAGAGTACAGACAAAGGAAGCAGCTGGACATCTATCAGCGGTAACTTACCTGCTAAAGGAACAGTTTATTGTATTGAGCAAGACCATGTAAACCCTGACTTACTTTTTGCAGGAACGGAGTTTGGCGTTTTCTTTAGCAAAGACGGTGGCAATAAATGGGTTCAACTGAAAGCAGGATTGCCTACCATTGCTATCAGAGACATGGAAATTCAACAAAGAGAGAATGATTTAGTACTGGCTTCTTTCGGTAGAGGTTTTTATGTACTGGATGATTATTCACCTTTGAGAACCGTAACGGATGAAGTATTGGCTAAAGAAGCACATATCTTCCCTGTGAAGAAATCATTGATGTTTATTGAGTCTAGTCCGCTAGGTGGAAGAAAAAAATCTAACCAAGGAGAATCGTATTATACGGCTGACAACCCGCCTGTGGGAGCTAACTTTTACGTTTACTTAACTGCAGATTACAAAACGCTAAAAGAGAAAAGACAAGAAGCAGAGAAAAAGGCTAAAGAAGCCAATCAGCAAATAAAATATCCGACAAGAGAGGAATTAATTGCAGAAGCAAGAGACGAAAAACCTAAGTTACTATTGGTAATTAATAATGATAAAGGTGAAACGGTAAAGAAAATTGAAATGGGCGCTTCTCCGGGAATTAATAAAGTCACCTGGGATTTTAGAGAAGTAACTACTACCGCTATTTACCTCAATAAAAAAGAGCCGGGAAGATATGAATCGGCTGATGAGGGTTATTTAGCTTTACCCGGAAAATATACCGCTATGGTGTATAAAATAGACGGAAAAGAGGTGACCAAATTAACTGATGCCGTTCCGTTTGAAATTGAAATGCTGAACAACGCTACTTTACCTGCTAAAGACAGAGCCTCACAAAAACTGTTTATTGATGATTTAGGCGAAGCCAGAAGACAGTTAAGAGCGTTAAGTTCTTTGAAAGAAGAAAATCAGAATAAGCTGAAATACATTGAGCAGGCAATTATTGAATATCCTACACTTAACGTAGAGCTTTACGGAAAAGTAAAAGATTTGAAAGATAAGCTGCACAATGTAGGTATTGAACTTTACGGTAATAGTGAGCTTGGAAAACAAGAAGTAGAAACCTATCCTAGCTTGTTTGAGCGTGTAGAAACCTCTGTATGGTATTTATGGGGAAGCCGCTCTGCTCCTACCGGTTCTGCAAAAACTAATTTAGCCATTGCAAAAGATGAAATGAGCGGAACAAAAACCAAATTAGAAGAAGTGGCAAAAGGAGTAAAAGAATTAGAAAAGGTATTGAACGACAACAAAGTGCCTTATACGCCTAACCGAACCGATTTTAAAGAAGAATAATTCTTTTAGCTAAAGCCCTCAGCATAGCTGGGGGTTTTGCTTTTATGGAATAGCCTTTAAACTTCATCTAAGATTTATTGTTACGTAAAAAGTAAAATATGAAAAAAATCATTCTTTCAATCTGCTTTATCACTACATCCTTCTTTGTTTTTTCCCAAAGTAATAAGGTTGTAAGCAGTATTGAGCGACAAAAAGAAAGCAGTTGTTATACCGGTGAAAGCTTAAGTCGATGCCTCCCTGTTACCGCAAAAATAAGTACGCCCAACGGAAATGTAGCAATTCAAGATTTGAAAGAGGGAGACCCGGTTTACTCTACCGATAAGGAAGGAAACAAAGTAATTGTTCCTATACAAATGAAAACAGAAATAAGACTTGATGTAATGCATGAATTTGTAGAAATTACATTAGCGGACGGCAGAAAATTAAAAGCTTCTGCCTCTCACCCGGATGCTAATGGTAAAGCGTTAAACGAGTTAAATCAAGGAGATGTTTTGGACGGTTCAGCTATAGTGGCGAAAGAAAGTATAATTGTGTCTGATGCGATTACAATGGACATACTTCCTGAAAGCTTAACTAAAGCTTATTGGGCAGATGGCGTTCTGGTGAATTCAACCATTACTGAATTTGAACTTGAAACCAAATTATTTGAAGAGGAAGAAAAAAGAAAACAAGATGAGTTAGTTTTTGATTTTGCCGATAAAGAGGCAGAATTTCCGGGAGGGGTGACTGAAATGATGAAGTTTATAAGTAAAAATATCACCTATCCTGATATGGCAAAAGAAAAGGAAATACAAGGAAACGTTTATGTTCAATTTGTGGTGAAAAATGATGGTAGCATAGCCGACATATCTATTGTAAAAGGGTTGGAGGAAGGTGAAGAAACAGGAATACATGCCGAAGCCATAAGAGTTATAAAGCTAATGCCCAAATGGACGCCCGGCCAAGTAAGCGGAAAAAATGTGAACACAAAGTTTGTTTTACCCATCAGGTTTATGCTTAGATAATGGCTAATATATTTCATTCGATAGCTTCATCGGCTTAAGCTAAGTAAATTTAGTTACCTTTATGGTAATTTAACACATCAACATCCCTTATGAATTTTAATATAGCCGAATTGA
>CALALS010000144.1 GCA_937925525.1 uncultured Flavobacteriales bacterium
AGCTTTCTTTTTTCAATAGATTGCTCTGTAGTTTAAATACTACGGCTCAAGAACAGGTCTTGAAGCACTTTCGTAAGGGTATGCTGATGATAAAATTAGAGGAATGATATTCCAATCAATATCTGTGTTATTAAATACTCTTGCTTTGTATTTTAGCACAATTGGTTTGCCAATTTCTTCGGCAACAATGTCATAAGCTGGCTCCCAACCCGCACTGTTCACTAGATATCTTAAGTCAAAACTAGCTGTGGCAGCAGTTTTTGTTTCTACTAAAATTCGTATAGTTCTTCTGTAAGGGTTGTTTTTGTAATTCAACGCATTTAATTGTTGGTTTAGCTTATTTACTTCTTTTTGTAAATCGCTTTGCTTCTCAGAAAGCTTAGCTACCTCTTTGTTTACTTCAAAAATTCTGCTTCTGTAAAAGTTAGCTGCTTTTTCTAATTCTAAAACAGAAACTCCATTGTTTGCACCGCCAATACTTTGATTTTTTAATAGGGTTTGTTTTTCGGTGTTATAGGCATCTAACTCATCTTTTACCAGCTGTAGTTTTTTTGAAACTAATTCAACGGAATCTTTTAAGGTTTTAATTCTTGGTTCTAATTTTTCAGGGTTTAATGTATTGATTTCACTACTTATCGAAAGCATTTCAACACCATTAGAAGGTATTACTTGAATACTTGAGGGATCTAATTTGTTTGATAATTCATCAATTACAACAATAGATTTTCCGGCTGGAATTGAACCTGAAGCTGTTCTTTTAACTTCAGCTCCATTAAGGTAAACGGTTACTTCGGCAATTTTTGATTTAAACTCTTTTTCCGGAACATCTTGTGCTTTAGAAACACTAATTATTAAAGAAAAAAGAAATAGAAAAGTGGTTAGTTTTTTCATGATATTTAATTTTATAATGTTGCAAGAGAGGTTATTCCTCCTTGTACTTTTTCATTAATAGATACATTTATTTTGGTTCCGATAGGAAGGAAAATATCGACCCTAGAGCCAAACTTAATAAAGCCACATTGCTGACTTTGTTTTACTTCATCATTTTCTTTTGAGTACATTACAATTCTTCTGGCCAGTGCACCGGCTATTTGTCTGAACAAAATTGAATTCTTGTTATTTTCAACTACGATGGTCGTTCGTTCATTTTCAGTAGAAGATTTTGGATGCCAAGCCACTAAGTATTTTCCAGGATGATATTTTGCATACTTTACTTTTCCTTCAATCGGGTACCGATTTACGTGTACGTTTAAAGGAGACATAAACACAGAAATCTGAATTCTTTTATCTTTAAAGTATTCAGTTTCTTCCGTTTCTTCAATGGTTACCACAGTTCCATCAGCAGGCGAAATAACATCGTTAGTACTGTTGTTTATGTAATTTCTTGAAGGCACTCTAAAAAAGGAAACCAAAAACAACCAAACTCCTAAAGAGACAATAAGGCTTAAGGTGATAATAATTAGGTGTACGTTAAAGTAGTAAAGAACAGCATTTACTATTGCAAAAAAGATGAACGATATTGCTAGTGTTGGAAATCCTTCTTTGTGGATGGTCATAAATGTGATTTGTACAAATTTAATATATTCTTGAAATTGCTTAGCCTATTAGTAATAAATATAACCAAACCATTGGTGCGGCTAACAAAGTACTGTCAAATCTATCTAAAACTCCACCATGACCCGGCATTATTTTTCCGGAATCTTTAACATTGGCAGCTCTTTTAAACATAGATTCTACTAAATCTCCAAGTGTTCCAAAAATAGTAATGATAACGCCTAAAACAACCCAATTCATCATATTCAAATTTTCAAACCAAAAATGATTACCGTAAGCAACAATAACACCGATTATAATTCCTCCAATGGTTCCTTCCCAAGTTTTATTTGGGGATATTCTAGGGAAAAATTTATGCTTTCCAAAAGCTTTACCAGTTAGGTATGCTCCTGTGTCGTTTGCCCACATCACAAAGAAAAACCCAAGGATGATATTCGGAGAATATTCATTTGTAACACTGTTTGTCATAAAACCTAGTTGGTATAAACACCAAAAAGGAATAGCAACATAAAGAAAACCTAAAATAGTACTTGAAATATAATTTAGTGGATTTTCAACTTTGGAAAAAAGAGTATAAATGAGGAGTAAAAAGAAGGGGACGATGAGCAATGCATAATACTTAATGTCAATAGTATATTTCAAGCTTAACAGAATTAGTGAAAAGAAAATTATTAAAGGAATAAAAGAAAATAACCAGTTAAATTGATTTTTTGTTTTTTTAAGTAGCTGGTTGCTTTCATAAACACCAATAAATGATAATAACATTAATAGCCAAAAGATTAACGAATGATAAAAGTAGATGCAGCTAATAAGAATAACTACAAAAAAGAATCCGCTGATTGTTCTTGTTATAAATGAAGTCAAAGTAAAGATTTTGAAATTATATGTTTGGCCTTTATTACATCTGATTGATTAACGTAAACTTCTATTTCTGCAGTTGTAGCGCTAAGGTGTAAATGCATGGAGTCGGTTTTGTTAATGACAAATGCTTTAATTTCGTTTTCTTCCAATAAAGCTATAAGCAATTGAATTTTATGAATAAAAGAAGAACTGAATATTTTTATCCAGTCGCTCACTTTTAATCATTTTTACTTTCTTCTTTACCAGACTCTACCTCTTCAATTTCCGGCTTTGTTTCTATGATACTTCCAGAAGTATTTTCACTCAAAGTATCTTTTTTGGGCTTTTCAATCTCATCTTTTTCGAAAGGTCTCTTGCCAAATATTTTTTCGACATCTTCTTTAAAAATAACTTCTTTTTCGAGTAACAGCTCAGCTAAGGTTTTAAGCTTATCTTTATTTTCTATTAAAATTTTCTTAGTTCTCTCATAAGCTGCTTCAATCATTTTTGAAACCTCTTCATCTATTATTTGCCCTGTTTTTTCACTCCAAGGTTTAGAAAAACTCATGTCAGATTGTCCGGTACTGTCGTAGTAACTAATATTTCCAACTTTATCATTAAGCCCATAAACTGTGACCATAGCATAGGCTTGTTTGGTAATTTTTTCTAAATCACTTAATGCTCCGGTAGAAATTTTACCAAAAGTAATTTCCTCAGCAGCTCTTCCGCCAAGTGCGGCACACATTTCATCCATTAATTGATCAGTATTGGTTATTTGCCTTTCTTCGGGTAAATACCAAGCTGCTCCCAGAGATTTTCCTCTCGGTACTATAGTTACTTTTACTAAAGGCGAAGCATGTTCTAATAACCAGCTAGCAGTGGCATGCCCGGCCTCATGGTATGCAATAACTTCTTTTTCTTTTTTTGTGATGATTTTAGATTTTCTCTCTAATCCACCGATAATTCTGTCAACAGCATCCAAGAAATCTTGTAATTGAACATGTTTTTTCTTTTTTCTTGCGGCAATAAGCGCTGCTTCATTACAAATGTTAGCAATGTCGGCTCCTGAAAATCCCGGAGTTTGCTTTGCAAGAAAATCCATGTCAATAGCAGTGTCTAGCTTAAGTGGCTTAAGGTGAACCTTGAAAATTTCTTTTCTTTCTTCAATATCGGGCAAGTCAACATGAATTTGCCTGTCAAACCTTCCCGGTCTTAATAAAGCTCTGTCTAAAACGTCTGCTCTGTTAGTGGCAGCCAATAATATAACTCCGTTGTTAGTGCCAAAACCATCCATTTCAGTTAATAATTGGTTTAGCGTATTTTCTCTTTCATCGTTAGCACCTTGTGCAATTCCTCTTCCTCTAGCTCTTCCTATAGCATCAATTTCATCTATAAAAATAATTGCAGGCGCTTTTTCTTTAGCTTGCTTAAATAAATCTCTAACTCTAGATGCCCCAACACCAACAAACATCTCTACAAAATCAGAACCTGAAAGAGAGAAGAAAGGTACTTTTGCTTCACCGGCAACAGCTTTTGCTAATAGGGTTTTTCCTGTTCCGGGAGGGCCAACTAAAAGAGCACCTTTTGGAATTTTAGCACCTAATTCGGTATATTTTTTTGGATTTTTTAAGAAGTCAACTATTTCTTCAATTTCTTCTTTTGCACTTTCTAGTCTTGCTACATCGTTAAATGTAATATTTACATTTTTTTCTTTGTCAAATAATACGGCTTTTGATTTACCAATGTTGAAAATTTGACCTCCGGGACCTCCGCTACCGGTCATTCTTCGCATTATGAAAAGCCATATAACTACGAGTAAAATAATTGGCAGTAACCATCCAAACAAGTTTCCTAACCATTCTTCTTCTTTGTGATATCTGTATTTAAAATCATGTTCTTTTCCCCATGCGTCAAGCTTTTCTTCAAATCTATCTAATGAACCGATTTCCATTTCATAGTGCGGTCCGGTTGCTGGATTTGACCCAAACATTGGTTTTTTAATTCTTGATTTATGAAAATCATTTTCCAATGCTTCTGCTTTAATTGTAACTTTAGCAAAGTTGTCGTTATACTCAATTGAACGAACTTCACTGCTTGCTACCATTTTTTCAAGTTCACTGAAAGTTATAACTCTTGCTCCGGTACCTGAATTAAATAATCCTACAGTAATAAAAGCTACAGCTATTGCTGCATAAATCCAATAAAAGCTAAATCCGTTTCCCGGTTTTTTATCTTTATTGTTACCTCCACCAGAAAACGGGTTTTTTATTTTTCCAAAGTCTGATTTCTTATTTTCTTTTTCTTCCATTTTAATATTTAGTGTTAAGCCACCGCTATTTTTTTAGCATCAGCCCATAAACCTTCTAAGTTGTAAAAATCCCTCATTTCGGGAATAAAAATATGTATTACTACATCCACATAATCAAGTAAAACCCATTCTGAAGTTTCTTTTCCTTCAACATGATATGGTTTCTCTTTCATTTTTTTTTGCACGTACTCTTCAACTGAATCAGATAATGAGTCTGTGTGTCTGCTAGATGTTCCTGTACAAATAATAAAGTAATCGCAAATTGAATT
>CALALS010000145.1 GCA_937925525.1 uncultured Flavobacteriales bacterium
CTAAAAATAACGATAAATTTACATTAATCCCCATAATATTATATTTGTGAAAAGAAATTAGAGAAGATGGAAAATGTAGCTCCTTACCAGCCTAAAAACAAAGTTAGAATTGTTACTGCTGCTAGTTTATTTGACGGGCACGATGCCGCAATAAATATAATGAGAAGAATAATTCAATCTACGGGTTGTGAAGTAATTCATCTTGGGCATGACAGAAGCGTAGAAGAAGTAGTAAACTGTGCCATACAAGAAGATGCTCAGGCTATTGCTATGACATCATATCAAGGTGGGCATATTGAGTATTTTAAGTACATGCATGACTTACTAAAAGAGAAAGGTGCAGGACACATTAAAATATTTGGTGGTGGTGGCGGTACCATTTTGCCGGAAGAAATAAAAGAGCTTCACGAATACGGAATTACTAGAATTTATCATCCCGATGACGGTCGAGAAATGGGTTTACAGGGAATGATTAATGACCTTGTAAAACAAGCTGATGAACCCACCCCAGCCCTCCCAAAGGGAGGAAGTTTAGAAGAAAAGCTAAAGTCTGATAAAATTAATACGGTAGCAAGATTAATTTCTATTGCTGAAAACTATCCGGAGGAATTCAAAAAAGAATATTCCTCTCCTTTGGAAAAATTAGGAAAGGTGATACCTGTGTTAGGTATTACCGGAACAGGTGGTGCAGGAAAATCATCTTTGGTAGATGAATTGGTAAGACGCTTTTTATTAGATTTTAAAGACAAGCATATAGCAGTTGTGTCTGTTGACCCTTCTAAGCGAAAAACAGGCGGAGCATTATTAGGGGACAGAATTAGAATGAACTCCATTAAAAATGATAGAGTGTATATGCGTTCATTGGCTACAAGGCAAAGTAATTTGGCTTTGTCTAAGCATGTGGCTGAGGCTATCAATATTTTAAAGGCAGCTCAGTTTGATTTAATTATTTTGGAAACCAGTGGTATCGGTCAGTCAGATACTGAAATTCTAGACCACTCAGATGCTTCATTGTATGTGATGACTCCTGAGTTTGGTGCAGCCACACAGTTGGAAAAAATTGATATGCTTGATTTTGCGGATGTGGTTGCCATTAATAAATTCGACAAGAGAGGTGCGTTAGATGCTATTCGTGATGTGAAAAAACAGTATAAACGAAACCACCAACTTTGGGAAACAAATGATGATGATATTCCTGTTTTTGGAACTATCGCTTCTCAATTTAATGACCCTGGAACGAATACTTTGTATAAAGCATTAATTGCAAAAATTGAGGAGAAATGTAATGTTCAGATGAATTCATCTTTTGAAATTACCAAAGAGATGTCTGAAAAGATATACATTATTCCACCCGAACGAACTAGATATCTGGCAGAAATTTCTGAGAATAATAAAAGCTATGATAAGAAATCACAAGAGCAAGTAGAAGTTGCCGAAAAACTGTTTGGTTTAAATCAGGCTATTTTACTTTTTGGCGGAAATGATAGATTAACAGATAATGTTTCAGAATCAAAAGACGCTACTTTAGTTGAGTTAAATAAAAAGTTTGACGAAATATTAAAAGACTTAGACCCACACAATTGGGAGGCTATTAAAAATTGGGAGGATAAAAAGAAGCTATACTCTGAACCGGTTTATAAATTTAAGGTACGTGACAAAGAAATAAGTATTCAAACACATACAGAATCGCTTTCACACACTCAGGTTCCAAAAGTATCTCTTCCGAAATATAAATCATGGGGTGAAATATTAAAATGGATATTACAAGAAAATGTTCCCGGAGAATTTCCTTATGCAGCTGGTTTATTTCCTTTTAAAAGAGAGGGCGAAGACCCTACAAGAATGTTTGCCGGTGAAGGCGGACCTGAAAGAACAAATAAGCGTTTTCATTATGTAAGTTTAGGAATGCCTGCTAAAAGGCTTTCTACTGCTTTTGATTCAGTGACGCTTTACGGTAACGACCCAGATTACAGGCCCGATATTTATGGTAAAATCGGTAATTCAGGTGTTTCTATTTGTTGCTTAGATGATGCCAAAAAGTTGTATTCAGGTTTTGATTTAGCTAATCCGAAAACATCAGTTTCCATGACTATAAACGGTCCTGCGCCAATGCTTTTGGGATTTTTTATGAATGCAGCCATTGACCAACAATGTGAAAAATACATTTTAGAAAATGGGTTGGAGAAAGAGGTGAAAGCAAAAGTTGAGGGGTTTTGGAAAGAAAAAGGGCTAGAGCAACCTAAATACAATGGTAATTTACCGGAAGGAAATGACGGTTTAGGATTAATGCTTTTAGGAACTACAGGTGATAAAGTATTACCTAAAGAAGTTTATGAAAAAATAAAGACAGAAACCTTATCAAGTGTTAGAGGAACTGTTCAGGCCGATATTTTAAAAGAAGACCAGGCGCAAAATACCTGTATCTTTTCTACGGAGTTTGCCTTACGTTTAATGGGTGATGTGCAACAATACTTCATTCAAAAAAATGTAAGAAATTTTTACTCTGTTTCTATTTCGGGTTATCACATTGCGGAAGCGGGTGCAAACCCAATTACCCAGTTGGCTTTTACATTAGCTAACGGATTTACTTACGTAGAATATTACCTGAGCAGAGGAATGGATATTAATAAGTTTGGTCCGAACTTATCGTTCTTTTTCTCTAATGGTATTGACCCGGAGTATGCTGTAATTGGTAGAGTAGCCAGAAAAATTTGGGCGAAAGCATTGAAGCATAAATATGGCGCAAATGAAAGAGCTCAAATGTTGAAGTATCATATTCAAACATCAGGACGTTCTTTACATGCTCAGGAAATTGATTTCAATGATATCAGAACTACACTTCAGGCATTGTATGCTATTTATGACAATTGTAATTCGTTACATACCAATGCATACGATGAGGCCATTACAACTCCAACGGAAGAATCTGTTAGAAGAGCAATGGCAATTCAGTTAATTATAAATAGAGAGCTAGGATTAGCAAAAAATGAAAATCCACTGCAAGGCTCATTTATTATTGAAGAGTTAACTGATTTAGTGGAAGAAGCTGTTTATGCTGAATTTAATAGAATTACCGAGAGAGGCGGAGTGTTAGGCGCTATGGAAACCATGTATCAAAGAGGAAAAATACAAGAGGAAAGCTTGTATTATGAAACGCTAAAACATACCGGTGAGTTTCCGATAATTGGTGTAAATACTTTCTTGAGCTCAAAAGGTTCGCCTACTATACTTCCTAAAGAAGTTATCCGTGCTAC
>CALALS010000146.1 GCA_937925525.1 uncultured Flavobacteriales bacterium
TCTATATTGCAACGTTATAAGAACCAAATCAAAATGGCAGAAAAAATCTCTTACGAAATGGAGTTTGTTGTAAATTCCTCCCCTACTATGCTCTATAAGTATTTATCCACACCAAGCGGTTTGTCCGGTTGGTTTGCCAACAATGTCAACTCCAGAGACAATCATTTTACCTTTTACTGGGAAAGAAGCGAGCAATCGGCAGAGTTGATTAGCAAAAAGAAAAATGAATTTGTACGATTTAGATGGGAAGATGATGATGAAGAGTCTTTTTTTGAATTTAAAATACAAATAGACGACCTAACTAAAGATATTGCACTAATTATAACCGACTTTGCTGACGATGAAGAAGAGGTTGAAGAAAATAAAATGTTGTGGGAATCACAGGTAAACAAGCTGAAAAGTGTTATTGGAGGATAATCAGGTTAGTAGAAGAGAAGTCATTTTAAGGAATCTGTTTTTTTTGGTTCCTTATTTTTTTGTCGTGATTTTATCGGCTTTTGCTATGTACAATTATAGCAAAACAGACATTCATGCATACCTGAACCAGTTCTATCATGAAGCTTTTGATTTCTTTTTTAAATATTTCACTCATTTAGGTGACGGTATTTTTGTCTTATTATTTACCATTATAGCCTTACTTTTTGTTTCAAAACGAATGGCTTTTATTATTAGTATAAACGCCATTGGCTCAGGAATAATCACACAACTTCTCAAGAAATATGTTTATCATGACTCTATGCGTCCTGCAGCTTACATGGATGTTCCGGAGTGGAGAGAAGGAGGAATTTACCGTTTGGTAGAAGGAGTAGAAATGAATTCTTTTCACAGTTTCCCTTCAGGACATACTACAGGTGCGTTTGCATTGTTGTTTTCTATTTGTCTTTACTCCAAAAATAAATGGGTGAAATTAAGCTGCTTTATTATTGCTGCATTAGTTGGATATTCGAGAGTTTATTTATCACAACACTATTTAGAAGATGTGGTTGCAGGCTCACTTATAGCCGTTAGTTTTTCTTTACTTGCTTATTTAATTTTGTACAAAAGTCTGTACGCAAAAAAATGGCTCAACGGGCCGCTTCTCAAGCTAAAAAAATGAGATTATCCCGTCTTCAAATACAACTACTAATAATTGCTCTCGGAGCCATCTTTTTTATTCCCGGATTAGGAGCCGTGCACTTATTTGACTGGGATGAAATCAATTTTGCAGAAGCTGCAAGAGAAATGATTGCAACAGGAAATTATTCCGTTGTACAAATCAATTACCAACCGTTTTGGGAAAAACCACCTTTGTTCTTTTGGATGCAGGTTATCTCTATGAAACTATTTGGAGTCAATGAATTTGCCGCACGTTTCCCAAACGCACTTTGCGGAATAATTACCTTACTTGTTCTTTTCAGAATTGGCGCAAAACACTTTTCCGAAAAGTATGGCATTATTTGGAGTCTGGTTTATTTAGGCTCACTCCTTCCCCACTTCTATTTTAAATCAGGAATTATCGACCCTTGGTTCAATCTCTTTATTTTTCTAGGTATTTACTATATGTTTAGGTATTCAGAAGAAGAAAAACAAATCAATTTTGTATTCCTTTCAGGAGCATTTATCGGCTTGGGAATTCTCACCAAAGGACCTGTGGCTTTATTAATTGCGATGTTGGTTTATGGCGTTTACACAATAGTAACTAAGTTTAAAAACTTCATTAAACCTCTTCATCTTTTGGTCTTTATTCTTTCCTTTTCATTGGTAGGCGGAAGCTGGTTTATCATTGAAATTTTAAACGGAAGAATAGAAATTGTTCAACAATTTATTGAGTATCAAATTCGATTATTCCAAACCGAAGATGCCGGGCATGGTGGCCCGTTCTACTACCATTTTATTGTGCTGTTGTTAGGCTGTTTTCCCGCTTCCATCTTTGCTATTCATGCGCATTTTGTTAAATCTAATTTTTGGATATCTCAAATCAGCTTAAAAATATGGATGCTAATTTTGTTTTGGGTAGTCTTGGTTTTGTTTTCTATTGTCAATACTAAAATAGTGCACTATTCTTCTATGTGCTATTTTCCTTTGACGTTTTTAGCAAGCTATTCCATTTATCATTTTATAAAGACGGATACCAACATTAAAAAATGGATAAGCTTCTCGCTACTAGGCATTTTAATTGTACTGGGGATTTTAACAGCCTCCTTCCCTTTTATAGATGCAAACAAACAAGCCATTATCGAAAGCGGAATCATTAAAGATGTGTTTGCACAAGAAAACCTTAGAGCAAAAGTAAGCTGGAGTTATTTGTATGCTTTACCAAGCTTAGTGTTTGTAATTCTCGGAAGCACTATTTTAATCTATTTCAGAAAAAATGCGCAACGCTTTACACTTTCCTTATTTATGCTTTCCGCTATTTTTTTAGCAAGCACTTCCATGCTTATCGTTCCTAAAATAGAACCTTACTCACAAGGTGCGGCAATAGAGTTTTACCAGTCAAAAGCCAATGAAGATTGTTACATCACCACTTACGGATTTAAAAGCTATGCACATCTTTTTTATGCCAGAAAAAGACCGAATTATACTACACCACATTACGACCAAAACTGGCTCTATAATGGAGATGTGGACAAACCCGTATATGTAGTTGCAAAAATTCAACACCTTTCCGAAATTGAAAATAATTACCCGCAATTAGACTTTATGTACAAAAAAAATGGATTTTTGTTTTACAAAAGAGCTGATTAATGATAGTAATAGGACATAGAGGCGTTTGCGGTCATGAGCCTGAAAACACATTGCGTTCCTTTCAAAAAGCCATTGACATGGGCTTGGAAATGATTGAGTTTGATGTGCATTGCTGCGGAACAGGTGAAGTAGTCGTTATCCATGATTTTACCTTAGAAGGAACTACCAACGGAAAAGGAAACGTGTCTGAGATTTCACTGGAAGAAATTCAAAAATTGGATGCAGGCAAAGGAGAAAAAGTCCCGACATTAAAAGAAACTATTGCGTTTATTGACAAAAAAATAAAGCTTAATATAGAATTAAAAGGCCCAAACACTGCGTTAAAAGTGTTGGAGTTAATTGAATGGGCGGTGAATGAATTAGGCTATGATTATTCTCATTTCTTAGTTTCTTCCTTCAATCACCGAGAGTTAATGGCCATAAAAAACAAAAATACAGAAGTGGAAATTGGCTTTTTGTATTACGGTATTCCTGCCGATTTAGGAAAATCAGCAAAAGAAAACAATGCTTACAGCATCCATATCTCTGATGAGTTTTACAGCAAAGAATTGGTAGATGCAGCCAAATCAATGGGATTAAAAGTATTTGTATATACCATTAACGACCAAGAACTGCTCAACAAATTCAAAAACATCAATATTGACGGTTTCTTTAGTTCCTACCCAGATAAATTTATATAAATGAAATACACACTACATTTTACGTTGCTTTTGATTACATTTTTGTTATTCAGTTGTAACTCTTCCAAAGAAACAACGGAAACCAACACACCCATTAACAAAACAGCCGATGTAAAAACCACAGGCAACAGAGTCATTATTTCCGCTCCTGTTGTGCCTAAGCCTTTTGTAAAGAAAAATGGTAACGTAAACGACATCATGGAATACTACGTTAGCCGTTCTATACAAGATTACTTTATCAAGTTTTGCGAAAGCGAAGTAACGTTTCAGGACTTAGAAAAAGTAATGTACCATGAAGACGAAAGTCTTAACACCTTAAAGCTTGAAGTAGAATTTAAAAACGGTGAATGGGATAGTTGCGATGAACTAAACAGAGTACAAAGCCGCACCGGTGAATATGTAGTTATTTACAGAATTCTTAACTAATCTTCTTCACTCTATCCTCTAACTGACTATACGTATTCTGGCTAACTTTTACCAAAGGAAGTCTTACGTTATCATCCATTACACCCAATTGTTTTAAAGCAGCTTTTACACCACCCGGGTTTCCTTCTGCAAACAATAGTTTTATAATTTCAGTTAACGAATAATGCAACGGTCTTGCAGATGCAACATCACCTTTTAAAGTAAGTCTTACCATATCCGAAAACTGTTTCGGGAAGGCATTTGCAACCACAGAAATAACACCGTCACCACCTGCGGCAACTATTGGTAAAGTCAATGCATCATCACCTGAAATTACTAAAAAGCCTTCAGGTTTGTGTTGGATAATATCCATAATTTGTTCCATATTACCCGAAGCCTCTTTTACCGCTACAATGTTTTTAAAGTCATTCGCCAAACGCAACGTAGTGGCTGGTAAAATGTTTGAACTGGTTCTGCCCGGAACGTTATAAAGAATAATTGGTTTAGGAGCCACTTCAGCAATGGCTTTATAGTGTTGGTAAATGCCTTCTTGCGTAGGCTTGTTGTAATACGGGCTCACCGAAAGTATAGCCGTAATTCCGGTAAAGTCTGTACTTTTTATGGTTTCAATAACATCAGCCGTATTATTACCACCAATACCAATTACCACAGGAACTCTGCCGTTGGCAGTTTTAATAATACAGTCCACCACTTGTTTCTTTTCCGACTTATTTAAAGTAGCCGATTCACCTGTTGTACCAAGTGCTACTAAATACTCTAAACCACCGTTAATACAATGGTTTACTAACTTTTCTAATGAAACAAAATCTACGCTTCCGTCTGTATTAAATGGCGTTACTAACGCTACGCCTGTTCCTTTTAATTCATTCATTGGGTTTACTGTTTATGCTGTTTAAATAATGTATGGTTTGTTTTAAAAATTCCTGAAAATCATTTTCGGACTGCAAAGAAATTAATAAATCTGCAATTTCTGAACGGTAGCCCTCATTTTTTGCTACTTTAAACTTAGCCCGTGAAAGCGAGCTAATCACTTGTAACGGAAAATGCGTTTTCATGGTAGCATCAATCATCAAATCAAAATCCTCTGCAAACAATCTTCTCAATTCCGTTTTCACCGGAAACTTCATCCAGTTCAAATCCTTGTCGTTAAAATAAATTCCTTTCAGTTTTGTATCTACCTCTTCAAGTTTTTTGCTACCTACATAAATTAGTAAAGTTACCTTCACGCCTTTATCAGAAAGCTTTCCGATAAAACTGCTCACATCGCCCACATGTTTTGCATTATCAGCATGCATCAGCAACAGTCCGGTTTTACAATCCGCCAACTTGGTAAATACAACATCGCGTTTTAACCTGGATTTTTTACTGTTGAGGATATACTCCTTTATTTTCTTCTTAATCCTTACCAAGCCTAATATATTTTTAAGTCAGTAATTATATTCTTTCCCACATAATCATTCATCTTTTCTATCACTTGTGTTTTAGCCAACTGCAGCTCGTTCTTAATCACCGATGAATCCAGTTTAATATACAACACCTTATTCTTAAACCACATATCCGTAGTATGTTTCGCCACAAATTTTCCCATCACAATATCCCAGCCTTTCATAATTTCCATCTCATTCATTTGCTCCTCCATACCATAAGCCTTTAGCAAATCTTTCATTACTTCACTCAAGGGTTGCTCGTTTGCTTTTCTACTCATGCTACTTTTCCTCCGCTTATTTCAAACACTTTTACATCTACTTTAAGTTGTTTAAAGATAGACGGAATTCGTTCTTTACTGGTGTCGGTTATAAAAATCTGGCTCAGTTTTTCATCCGTCAATAACTTTAACAAATACTGCATTCTGTTATCATCTAATTTGTCATACGCATCATCCAACAAAAGGATAGGATGAATATTCAGCTTCTCTTTTAAATATTCTAACTTCGCTAGCTTAAGCGCAATCAATAAGGTTTTTTGTTGCCCCTGCGAACCAAACTTCTTTATCGGATGACCGTTTAAGTTCAATAACAAATCATCTTTATGCACGCCATAATTAGTGTAAAAATTAGATAAGTCTTTCCGTCTGTTTTTCGTCAACAAATCCAACAACGATCCATCTTTCATTTGTGTTACATATTCTATTTCTACCTTTTCATTAGCATGCGCAATTTGATTAAAATATTTTTCCAAAATCGGATTAAACTCTTTAAAAAATGCCAATCGCTTTTCATAAACAGGCATGCCGTAAGTATCTAATTGCTCATCGTACAAGCCAAGCGTTGTGGTAGAAAAACTAGGTTGATGAAACTGTTTCAGCAAAGCATTACGCTGTTGCAACACCTTGTTGTATTGTAACAACTGAGCAAGATATTCCTTATCCACTTGGCAAATCACACTATCAATAAACTTTCTGCGCACATCACTACCTTCGGTAATAATTTGACCGTCTAGCGGAGAAATCACCACCACAGGAATAAAACCAATGTGGTCCATCAACTTATCGTAAGCTTTTTTATCTCGCTTAAACTGTTTTTTGCTTCCCTTTTTAATACCGCAATAAATATCAAAATCCTTTTCATCACGATTAAAAATTCCTTGCACCACAAACATGTCCGCCTCATGATTAATGTTTTGGCTATCCACAGGATTTAAAAAGCTTTTACAAACCGATAAATAATGTATCGCATCCAGAATATTTGTCTTTCCCGCACCATTATTTCCCACAATACAATTTACGCCCGGAGAAAACTCCAGCAAAGCATCTTCAAAGTTTTTGAAGTTCAGTAAAGCCAGCTTTTGGATGTGCAAATTCATAAAGGACAACGAAAATACATATTTCAATACGAAGCCACATGAGATGTTGAAAAAAAGTATATTTATAGAACAATTTAAATGAATAGTTAAAATGAAGAACCTATTTTTTTATACTCTATGCCTACTATGCTTTGCTTGTAAAACTTCAACAAACAAAAACATAACTAAAGCTGATGAAATTGTACCAACTGATACTGTCCAACAAAATAACGACACACTCGTTAATTCAGAACATTATTTAATACTAGGTCCCAAAGGAACAGAGTTAAAAGTGGTTAAAGAAGCAGAGCAAAAAAACTTTCCTGAACTTGATATATCAATTGAATATAAAGGAGATGTCATAATGAGCAAAAATATTGATTACTACGATTTAGAGATTTATCGAAAATACAAACCACAAACAACATTTGATGACTATAAAGTTGAAGTTTACAACGGAAAACTAGCTAACCCTGACTTTTCTACTGACCCTGACTCAAAGCTTTTCATAACTCGTATAAAAGAAGAGTGTAAAAAGGGAGTTAACTTTGCCGGACATTACACTTTTGTAATTTGGGGATGTGGCTCACCCTGTCAAAGTGGAGTTGTAGTTGACAGAAAAACTGGAAAAATATTTCCGGGTTATGATGCTACAATGGGAACAGACTTTAGAAAAGATAGTAAGTTAATTATTAAAAATTTTGGGGCTATTGATACAACCACAAATTTAATTGAAGTGTGTTCCTTTTGCGAAGTTTCACATGAAGTTTGGTCAAATAATGAATTTAAAATATTAGAATAAATAAATACATATCTTACTAAAAGTGCAATTAAATCTCCTTCAATTATACTTTTAACAACCACAAACACTCATTTAGACACTGTAAATGTCAATTTAGCGACTGTAAGCATCAATTTATGCGCTGCAACCTGAAATCTTGGCAGTGTAAGCTGTAATCTTGACAGTGCAAGCATTCGTCCAGAGACTGTAAGTGTCGTCCTAGCGAGTGTAAGCATAAATTTATTCGCTGTAACCTGCAATCTTGGCAGTGTAAGCTGCAATCTTGACAGTGCAAGCATTCGTCTAGAGACTATAAGTGTCGTCCTAGAGACTGTAAATGCCTTTCTAGACCATGTAAGCATCGTTCTAGAAAGTTAAAATGGTGATAAAGAAGCTGTAAACACAAGTTTTGAAGCCCCTAACAACCATACTTGTAACCAATCATAAATCAACCTGTTAACTAATCACCAAAATCCCGTCACAATATCAAAAAAATACTATTTTTGCACACTATTTAACAAAACAGTAATGGCAAAAGACGAAGAAAAAAACGAAGAAATTGTTGACGTAGAGCAGGTTTACACCAAAACCGAAGAGTATATTGAGAACAATAAAAAAATGTTATCCTATGTGGCAATTGCTGTAATAGCAATAGTTGGAGGATACTTCGGATACAAAAATTTCTATATCGAACCATTAGAAACTGAAGCTAAATCAGTAATGTTTCATGCCGAAAATTACTTCAGACAAGATTCATTAAAAAAAGCCATTTACGGAGATAACGTAAACCCTGGATTTATTGACATCATTGATGATTATAGCGGAACAAAATCTGCTTCATTAGCAGAATATTACTTAGGAATTGCTTATTTAAGAAACGGACAATTTCAAGACGCCATTGATGTATTATCAGAATACAGCAGTGATGATGAAATACTAAGTGCCATTGCCATAGGAGCAACCGGTGACGCTTACTTAGAGTTAGGAAATGTAGAAGAAGCCATTTCGCATTACAAAAAAGCTGCAAACCATAGAGATAACAGCTTTACTTCTCCTATTTATCTAATGAAAGCAGGACAAGTATTAGAAACTAAAGGCGAATACAAAGAAGCATTAGCACTTTACAAAACCATCAAAGAAAAATACAAAGACTCTCAGGAAGCCAGAGAAATTGACAAATACATTGCAAGAGCAGAAGGCTTTGAAGAGTAAAACGTTAGTTGCCAATGGCTACCACTAATCTCTCCAAATACGACCCAAACAAAATTCCTTCCGCAAAAGGAATGAAAATAGGGATTGTAGTATCTGAGTGGAATACCGACATTACCGAAAATCTTTTAAAAGGAGCTTACCACACTCTTCTCAAACATGGAATTGAAGAAGAAGATATTGTTGTAAACCATGTTCCCGGAAGTTTTGAATTGCCATTAGGCGCTCAAATCATTTTAGAAAAACTGTATTTAGATGCCGTTATCTGTTTAGGAAGTGTCATCAGAGGAGAAACCAGTCATTTTGATTTTGTATGCCAGGCTGCTGCTTTAGGCGTAAAAGACGTAAGCCTTAAATACAACAAACCCGTTGTTTTTGGTGTATTAACTGACGATACAAAACAACAAGCCATTGACAGAAGTGGCGGAAAACTTGGCAACAAAGGAGATGAAGCCGCTATAACAGCCATAAAAATGGTTGCCTTAGGTAAAGCCTAAAAGTATATCACGCTAAGCTTAGTCAAAGCATGATAAAGACAAAACCAATGAGTGCTATTCAGCAAAATATCAATCAAATTATATCTGCTTATCCATCCGTTAAATTAGTAGCAGTTACCAAAACTCATCCTGTCGAAATATTACAAGAAACCTATGATGGAGGCTACAGAATATTCGGAGAAAATAAAGTACAAGAACTTACCGATAAATACGAGCAACTTCCAAAAGACATAGAATGGCATTTAATTGGGCATTTACAAACTAATAAAGTAAAATACATCGCCCCTTTTGTTTACATGATTCATAGCATAGACAGTCTAAAACTGTTAAAAGAAGTAAACAAACGTGCGGCACAAAATAACAGAACCATTAAAGTTCTTTTACAAATAGATATTTCTAAAGAAACCACCAAATTTGGAATGAGTGAACAAGAATGTGAAGACTTATTAAACAGTGAAGAAGTAAAAAGCTTTAATAATATTCAAATATGTGGCGTAATGGGCATGGCATCGTTTACAGATGATGAAACATTAATTAGAAGTCAATTCAAATCTCTAAAAACATTCTTTGATAAGTTGAAAGAACAATTCTTCTCTTCGTCCTCAGAGTTTAAAGAAATATCTATGGGCATGAGTGGCGATTATAAAATAGCTATTGAAGAAGGAAGCACCATAATAAGAGTTGGAAGCTCCATTTTCGGAAACAGAAATTACACTTAAATAAACTAAGCAATTAGTCATACTGAGCGGAGTCGAAGTATGAGATTCATTGATGAAGCAATAAAAGTAAAAATGACAGAAAGAAAAAAGAAAGACCCAATTGAAGAAGGATTAAAACTCCTTCACTCCACAAAAGAAGCTGACCAAATAAAAGCATTAGAAATCTTTAGAATAAAAGGCGACTTTGTAGTCATAGAGCCCATTGTAAGAGTACTCAACAGTAAACCCTCTGCCGAATTAGAAGATAAAATTGTAAACTTCTTATTTGACTTAACCGACTCAAAAGCCATTCCGGGCATTATAGATGCTATTGACAACCCTGATTTCAGAGATTTAAGAGCTTTTTTAATTTCTATTTTCTGGCAATCAAAGCTCGAACCTACAGACCATATTGAATTTCTGGTAAAACACGCCTGCTACGGAAATTACCATGAATGCTTAGAAGTATTAACCGTTATTGAAAACATAGACAGCCCCATAAACGAACAAACCATACAATTTTCATTAGCCGAAATAGATGCCGCTTTAGAAAAAAGTGACCAAGAAAAGTTAAAGCTACTTGTCAGCCTTAAACAAATACTCGAAAATTTTTAATAAATTTGTTAGCCTACAAATTAAAAAGGAATTCACATGAACATTTTAGTATTAGCAACCTTATTATCTCTATTTACGTCTTTTAAATCATCAGAAGAAAACCCTGCATATAAGGTTTACTTTCATCAAGAAGACAAAAAAATAGAAGTAGTTGACCATGAGATATCGTTAAAGAAAAAGCCCTTTGTAATAGAAATAGAAATGTCAAAAAAAATGGGGATATTTGTACATAGTTCTTTTAAATCTAAAACTTACAAAATGGCCATTAAAAATGAACATATTGGCAAATTGGAGGTTTTTAATGAAAAAGGGATGATTGAAGAAAAGCATAACCCTGATAAGACATTACTTATTAATGATGATGCACCAAGTTACTGGTTTTATAGTTCCGAAGAAAACAGTAGGTTTGATAAAACGGTAAAAGATGAATACAGTCATCAGGTAAACTGCTTTAGAACCGTAAAAACGATGATAAAACCAAACACTAATGAAATAATTGAGGTAGAAGAAGCGTTTGAACCCGTGTATATGGTTTTTATGGTAACGGAAGTTGGCAACAACTCCATTGATAAAATTGAAGTACAAAGAGAGGCTGTTAAAATAAATTGGATTGACAAAGTTGACAAATAAAAAGGCATACATTATTGCAACCGGGCTTTGCTTAATAACGCTAGCATTAGCCACCAATTCCTGTAAAAAAGATGCAGATTTTGTTCCAACGGGATGTGATCATACCAATCCAACAGAAGATTGTGGAACACCAACACCCTATAACTTAGAAGTTCCTTTTCGGTTTCCTCAGCCGGCTCCAAACCCAAACAACCCTCTTACAGTAGAAGGAATTGAGCTTGGAAGAAAACTATTTTACGAAACAAAACTATCAGCCAACAATACTCAATCATGTGCAAGCTGTCACGCTCAAACATTTAGCTTTACTGACAATGGCTTAAAATTTAGCTTAGGTATTGACGGAATACCCGGAAAACGAAACTCAATGGCAATAGTTAATCTGGCTTGGGCAAAAGATTTATTTTGGGACGGAAGGTCAAAAACATTGGAAGAACAAGCTTTCCTTCCGGTTATTGACGAAATTGAAATGCACAATACATGGCAAAATGCTGTAGCCACATTACAAGCCGACCCTGAGTACCCTGATTTATTTTGCAAAGCATTCGGAACCAAAACCATTGACTCAGTCTTAGTGGTAAAAGCCATTGCCCAATTTGAAAGAACACTAATTAGTGCTAATTCAAAGTTTGACAGGGTGTTAAGAGGGGAAGATGTTTTTACTCCACAAGAATCTGCCGGATTAAATTTATTTAATACGGACAGAGATTTTAATAATAACATCATGGGAGCCGACTGTTTTCATTGTCATGGTGGAATTGACCCTATGACGGGTTTTGGAAACGTATTATTCCATGACAATCAATTTCATAATAATGGATTAGACAACACCCCCTTTCAAGATTCCGGTTTATATCATTATACTAAAAACCCTGCTGACATTGGTAAATTTAAAACAACCACACTAAGGAACTTAGTGTTTACCGCACCATACATGCACGATGGAAGATTTGCAACTATTGATGAAGTAATCGATTTTTATAGCTCCGGATTAAAGAACTCTCCAACCATTGACCCATTAATGAAAAATGTAGGTTTTGGTGGTGTTCAGCTTGGACCAACTGAAAAAGCAAATCTTAAAGCTTTCTTACTTACTTTAACGGATAGCAGCTTTATACAAAACCCTGCTTTCTCAGACCCTAATTAAACCCCTTTATTGTCTTTTCAATTATTGCAACACATTCCATCAGTTGCTCTTCAGTCATTACCAAAGGTGGTGCAAAACGAATAATATTGCCGTGTGTAGGTTTAGCTATTAAGCCATTATCTTTCATTGCTACACAAATATCCCAAGCCGTTGAGCTGTCAGGAGTATCATTTATAATTATTGCATTAAGTAATCCTTTTCCTCTAACTTTTTTCACTATAGGATTATCAGCAATAATTCTATTCATTTCTTTTCTGAAAATCTCACCTAATTTAAAGGCATTATCAGCCAGACTTTCATCTCTAACTACATCTAAAGCAGCCATTGCTACTTTACAAGCCAAAGGGTTTCCACCAAACGTAGAGCCATGTTGTCCGGGTTTAATCACATTCATAATTCTATTGTTTGCCAATACGGCTGATACAGGATAAACCCCACCCGAAAGTGCTTTACCTAAAATTAACATATCAGGCTTTACGTTTTCATAATCACAGGCCAATAACTTACCGGTTCTTGCAATACCCGTTTGCACTTCATCTGCAATAAACAACACATTTTTAGCCTTACACAAAGCAGCAGCTTTTGCCAAATAACCTTCACTTGGCACGTTTACTCCTGCTTCTCCTTGAATAGGCTCTACTAAAAACCCTGCTACATTCTCATCTTCTAAAACTTTTTCAAGCGCTTGAATATTGTTGTATTCAATACTTTCAAAACCTGCCGTAAAAGGTCCAAAATTATTTTTAGCATCCGCATCAGAACTAAAAGAAACAATGGTAGTCGTTCTACCGTGAAAATTTTGTCCGCACACAATAATTTTAGCTTTGTTTTCTTCTATTCCTTTTACTTCATAAGCCCATTTTCTACAAAGTTTAATAGCCGTTTCTACAGCTTCAGCACCGGTATTCATAGGCAACACCTTGTCAAAACCAAAGTATTCGGTTACATATTTTTCATACTCTCCTAATACTGAATTGTAAAATGCACGAGAAGTTAAGGTAAGTGTTTCGGCTTGTTCTTTCAGCGCACCAATAATTTTAGGGTGACAATGTCCTTGATTAACGGCAGAATATGCCGATAAAAAATCAAAATATTTTTTTCCTTCCAAGTCCCAAACATACACTCCTTCTCCTCTGTCTAACACTACCGGTAATGGATGATAATTATGAGCTCCATACTTATTCTCCATTTCCATTGCTTTTTCCGAACTTAATTTTTCCATAACACTTGTTTCCATATTTTTCAATTCTTTAATGCTTACAAAACTAATATTTTTAATCTGAAACTATAAACTTATATCTTCGTAGATATTCATTTAAATTATTAATAATGAAAAATATAATAATCGCATTCTTACTGTTTATTCCCATCCTTGCTAAAACACAAATTACATTAGAGCATACTTATAATCTTCCACTTACTAGTTTAGAAATCTATAATTTAGGTAAAAATGAGTTCAAATATGTTTCAGTAAATTATTCTACAGGGGCAATTTCAATGTACAACATGAATCATTCTCTTTATTTAACAGGTAATCTTCCCAGAATAAATAACAATATGTACTTCGGGCACTTTTCACGAACAATGTTTGATTGCGACACTTCAAATATTGAGTACCTAATAAGATATACTTATGGCAGTTCACCAAATCCAGACAGTTTAATTATCTTTATTGCAAGAACAAACGGCACTACTATTTTTAGAATAGACAGTTTTGTTCCAGTTTCTTCAATATCTTCGCTTGGAGTATCAACTTCAATTAGAAATACTTCAGGTGGAACTAAAATGATATTACAAAATCAATATAATCTACCTGAACGAAGAGTTTATGCTTTATGTGATAGTCTTCCAAGCTTTCCGATAAATGTGTCAGTTCCTCAATCTAATAATATGAATTTATCTAATCCATACCCAAACCCTGCTAAAGAATATACTAAACTTAGTTACTCCTTACCTGATGGAGTTAACTCAGGTGAAATATTAATTTACGATATAAATGGCAACGTTATAAAAACCTATAAAGTTGATAATACATTTAATGAGTTAATATTATCCACAAGTGATTTGGCTAGTGGAAGTTATTATTATCAGCTAAAAACCAGTCAAGGATTAACGGGAGGAAAAAAGTTCATAAAAATAGATTAATGAATTATTTATAAATTTACACTTCATCAATTTTTAAAATAACCAAAACACAACATTACCATGGGACTATTTGGAAAAGCAGTAGAGAAACTTAGAAATGAGTTTATTGATATTATTGAGTTTTTAGATGATACAAACAATACCATTGTACATCGATTTGAACGATATCAAAATGAAATTAAAAACGGAGCAAAATTAACGGTTAGAGAAGGCCAAGTAGCCGTTTTTGTAAATGAGGGACAAATTGCAGATGTTTATCAGCCCGGTATGTACACACTTACTACTGAAAACATGCCTATTCTGGCTACCTTAAAAGGATGGAAATATGGCTTCAACAGTCCGTTTAAAGCAGAAGTTTACTTTGTTAGCACTCGCCAATTCACCGACCAAAAATGGGGCACAAAAACGCCTATTATGCTTTCTGACGACAGATTTGGAATGCTTGAAATAAGAGCATTTGGAACATATGTGTTTAAAATAAAAGATGCAGGTGTTTTTATTAAAGAAATAGTTGGAACTGACGGTACATTTACCACTGAAGAAATAAACGAACAATTAAAAAGTCTTGTGGTAACAAGATTTACAGATGCTGCAGGCGAATCAGGTATTCCGGTTGAAAGATATGCAGCCAACCTAAATGAAACATCTGAATTAGTGCATCAGGTGCTAGCTCCTGAATTCTTGAATTATGGTATTGACTTAACTAAATTCTTAATTGAAAGTGTTTCAATGCCTGATGAAATTAAGAAAGAAATTTTTGAGCTTAGCCGACTAAATTCTAAAGTTGATTTAGATAAGCTTACTAAATTTAAAACCGCCAAAGCCATTGAGAAGGCAGCAGAAAACGAAGGCATGGCAGGCGGAGGAATGGGAATGGGAATGGGATTTGCCATGGCAAATCAGATGGGACAAAGCTTTACACAGCAATCTCAGTCTCAACAAAACCAACAACAAAATTCCGGTGGAACTCCTCCTCCACTACCAACAGCTGTGGCATATTTTGTAGCTATTAACGGAAAACAGTCAGGCCCATTCGATATTGCTACCTTAAAAAACATGGCAGCACAAAATCAAATTACAAAAGATACGTTAGTTTGGAAAGAAGGTATGGCGAATTGGTCAGCGGCAAGCACAATACCAGAAAATGCTCAAATATTTGGCAGCACTCCTCCTCCATTACCACAACAATAATCTATGACTGAAACATTAGAAGAAGAGAATGTAGTCATTGCCGACACTTTTCATTGCAATAATTGTGGGTCAAAATTAAACTACAAACCGGGCACAACCAGTTTAAAATGTAGCTATTGTGATACAGAAAATGCAATTCCTTCAATGCCTTCGAATATTGAAGAATTAGATTTTCATGATTATGTAGTAAAATCAGCAGATGCGAATGATAAGATAAAAGTTGATACCATCAACTGCTCTAATTGTGGTGCGCATACTACTATTGATGAAAAACATGAAACCACACATTGTCCTTATTGCAGTCAGCCTGTTTTAACAAGCGATGCAAGAAGTGAAGACATTATTCGCCCTAAATCATTACTTCCTTTTGCATTTGATAAAAATGAAGCCATCAAAAAAGTAAGAAAGTGGCTACATAAAAGTTGGTTTATACCAAACGATGTAAAAAAAGCTACGCTTAATTTCAAACAATTTAAAGCACTTTATCTTCCTTATTGGACGTTTGATTCTCACACTCATTCCTACTATGTAGGACAAAGGGGTGATGCTTATTACGAAAATAAGTCGGTAACCAGAATAGTAGATGGCAAAAGCCAAGTTCAAAATCAACAAGTGAGAAAGATAAGATGGACAAATGTAAGCGGACAATTAGATGAGTTTTTTGATGATGTTTTGGTACCTGCTTCTCACAGTGTTCCTAAAAAATATGCCGGAAGCTTAACCAATTGGGACTTACAAAACCTCACGAATTTTGATTCAAGTTATTTAAGTGGTTTTGTTACCGAAGTATATCAAGTAGGATTGGAAGATGGTTTTGCCATTGGAAAACAAGAAATGGAAAGAAGAATTAGGTCTTCCGTAAAAAGGCAAATTGGAGGTGACGAACAACGAATTTTAAGTATAGAAAGCGAATTTAATGACATTAAATTTAAACACATTTTATTACCGCTTTATATTTCAGCTTACACCTATAAAGGTAAGCTCTATCAAGCAATTATTAATGGCAGAACAGGCGATATTAAAGGCGAAAGACCTATTAGCTGGGTAAAAGTAGCAATAGTAATAGCCATTGTAGTGCTGGCAATTGCTGCATTTGCTTATTTTGCTTAACATCCATTTTCTATCTTTACCCCATGACATTTGTTTTAAAGAAAGGTGAAGAAATTGAAATTCCTGTTGATGATGTTGCCTATGGCGGGAAAGGAGTTAGCAAAATAGAAACTGAAAAAGGAAGATGTGTAGTCTTTACGCAAAATACGCTTCCCGGTCAAACGGTTAAAGTAAAACTGGAAAAGCTTAAAAAAAATTATGCAGAAGCCAGAGTAATTGAAGTTACAAAGTCTTCAAATTTAGAGATAGAAAACAATTTTCAACCCATTTCAGGTGCTCCATACATTTCATTACCTATAAGCGAACAACACAAACTCAAAACAAAGTGGGTGTTAGACTTATTTTTCAAAATTGGAAAAATTGAAAATCCACAAATTTTACTGGACGAATATGTCGCTTCACCAAATGACTATTTCTACAGAAACAAAGTAGAGTACTCTTTTTCTTCCATCATTTTTGATGAAGAATCGCAAACTGACGCTGATAAAAATGGCTTAGGGTTTAAACGAAAAGGAACCTGGTGGATGGTAGAACCTTTATTAAAACCAAGCGGGTTGTTTGATGAAGAATTTGAAAAACTGATTCCTCAGGTTCAAGAATATTGTGAAAAAACTGAACTTCCGTTTTGGCATGCTCCACAAAAAAAAGGGTTTTTCAGACATTTAATTGTACGTAAATCTTTTTCGGAAAACAAGCTTTTGGTTGGGCTAACCACTACATCAAAAAACATTGAGAAGTTTGATTCGAAAGCATTTTACAGCTTTCTTAAGAATATTGTAGGAGATAGACTAACGGGCTTTGTACACATCGTTAATAATCAAGAAGGTGATTTTAACAAACTTCAGCAAGACAGTTATTTTGAAGGAGGTATAAATTACATTTCTGAAAACATTTTGGGGCTAGAGTTTGACATTTACCTACAAAGCTTTTTTCAAACCAATCCGAAATGCGCTGAAAGATTATATTCAAAAGTTATTGATTACGCTAAAGAAACAAGTCTAAAAAATGATGACATTATCATGGATTTGTTTTGCGGGACAGGCACCATTGCGCAATTGCTGGCAAAAGCAAATCCTAACAAACAAATTGTTGGTGTAGATATTGTAGAAGAAGCTATTGAAAATGCAAATACAAACGCCATTAAAAATAACACCCCAAATACTAAGTTTTATGCTGATGATGTTGGTAAATTTTTACTTAATCATCCTGAGTACACAGATAAAATCGGGTTGATAATACTTGACCCTCCAAGAGGAGGAATAGCTCCTAAAACTTTGCGAAAAGCAATGCGACTAAATGCTAAAAACATTGTTTATGTAAGCTGTAATCCCGCTACGCAGGCTAGAGATTTAATTGCACTTAAAGAAGAAGGCTATGAACTGCAAAAGTTTAGTTTGGTGGATCAGTTTCCACATACAGCACATATAGAAACTGTAACGCTTCTTAAAAAACAATAAGCATGAAAAAACTAACCGTCATACTTCTACTACTTTCAAGTTTTTTAGGTTACTCACAATCAGAAAAAGAACTCTACACATCTGCCAACAAAGAAGTAGAAAAAGGTAACTATGAGAAAGCGCTGGAGTTTTACAATCAAGTTATTGAACTGAATAAAAACAATGAAAAATATTACCAAGAAAGAGGAAACTGCTTTTTAGAACTAGGCAAAAAAGAAGAGGCTTATAATGATTTTAACCGAGCATTGGAAATGAATCCGGAAAATGCGGTTACTTATCATTTGAGGGCACTTTTATTTTATTCGGTAGCAGAGCCTCAACTGGCAATTATGGATAATGATGATTGTGTAAAATTGGCAACCAATGATTCCTTAAAATACAGTTGCATTTTAAATAGAGGAAATGCCAAAATGTTTATTAGAGATTTTGAAGGGGCTTACGAAGATTATATGCTATTTTACCAACACGATTCAATGAATGTGGGTGTACTCACCAATTTAGGAGCATTGCTGGACGAATTAGGAAGACAGCAAGAAGCTATCACTTATTTAAAAAGAGTAATTGAAATCAACCCGAAAGATATTGGCGGATTAGGTAACTTGGGTTATCAATACCTGCAAATGGAAAAATATAAAGAAGCCATTAAACTGTTTAAAAAGGTTCAAAAAATTCAAAAGCAAGAGCCCTACTCCCTAAACAATTTGGGCTTTTGCTATTATAAATTGGGTAATCATAAAAAGGCGTTAAAATATATTAACCAATCTATTGAACAGTTTAAGCAAAATGCCTACGCCTACAAAAACAGAGCTTTGGTACAACTCGCCTTAAACAAGAAAGACTTAGCTTGCTTAGACCTTAACCAAGCCAAAGATTTAGGTTTTACGCTTACCTATGGCGAAGAAGTAAATCAATTGTTAGAAAAACATTGTAATAAATGAATATAATTGATAAAAATGAAGTAGATAACATAAAAGAAATTAAAACTATTTCTTTTTGGAGATTTTTAAGTATAGTTGGGGCAATTGGTATTATTTCTTTTTTAGCATCAGCGGTTCTCGCAATTCAGCATTGGCCTGGTTCAGGGCTATCAAGTATTGTTGCCATTGCAATATTTTCTTCTTTCTGTTTTGGAGTTGGCTTTTTTGCCGAGTATGAAGAAAAACATTCATATATGAAATTAATGATGATGCTTCTAGGAATTATTTTTTCTATTGTAACAATGATTAGAAATAATATAGCTGTTATCATAGCATATATTGTTGTTAATATGATTTTCTTAGTTTTTTACTATTTCTTCTTGAAGAATAAACAGATAAAGTTTTAAGGACTTAATCTAGCTCTCTCCCACTTATCATTTATCAAACTAAAAGCAATTCTATCATGCAATCTACTTTTTCTGCCTTGCCAAAATTCAAAATAAGTTGGTTTGATTATATATCCTCCCCAATGTGGTGGTCGGGTAACTTCTTTTCCTTCAAATTTTTTAATTACATCCGCCAACTTTAATTCTAATTCTTCTCTATTTTTTATACTACTACTTTGCGCTGAAGCCCATGCCCCTAACTGGCTTCCTCTTGGTCGTTTTGAAAAATATTCATCCGAAATTTTAGCATCTGCTTTTTCTGCCTTTCCGGAAATAATAATTTGTTTTTCTAACTCTCTCCACAAAAACGTAACACTAACGTTTGAGTTTTCTTCTATCTGCTTTCCTTTTCTGCTTTCATAGTTGGTATAAAAAATCAAACCTTTTTCAGAAAAATCTCTCATGTAAACCGCTCGTGAAATAGGAATATTATTATTTCCACAAGTTGCCAATAACATTGCGTAAGGCTCGCCTATGTTTTCTGAAATGGCAATATTAAACCAGGTTTCAAATAGCTCAAACGGGTTATGAGTAAGCACACTTTCATCTAGACTACCTTTTTCAAAATCTTCTCGTTCGTGTGAAATATATTCGTTAATTTTCATTTGCTCAATAAACTATAATTAAATAAAATTGTTTAAATTTAAACAAAATCATGAGTAATGAATGTGCTTAACTACAAGATTTCTGAGCTTAACTCGCTGAAACCTGATTCAGGCAGAATCTTATTGGCAGAGCCATTTATGAAAGACCCTTACTTTAAACGTTCGGTTGTTTTATTGGTTGAGCATAATTCTAGCGGAAGCATTGGCTTTATTTTAAATAAGCCCATGAAAATTAAATTAAATGATGCGCTTCATGATTTTCCGGAGTTTAATGTTCCTGTTTATATGGGCGGTCCGGTTGACCCTGACAAACTTCATTTTATTCACTCCGTTCCTGATATTGAAGATAGTTTCCAAATTACTAAAAACCTTTTTTGGGGTGGGCATTTTGAACAAATAAAAGAGTTAATTATTGCCAATAAAATTAGTGAGTGGCAGATTAAGTTTTTTATTGGTTATTCGGGTTGGACAGAAGAACAACTGCAAAATGAAATTAAAGAAGATTCCTGGTTAATTACCAAAGTAAATAATGATGCTGTTTTTCAAACGCCAACAAAAAATCTATGGAGTCAAGAGTTGGCTAAAATGGGAAAAATGCAATCGATAATGGCAAACTTTCCCGAAGACCCTGTTTTAAATTAATTGGCTAAACTTTCCTGAACTCTCTTATTTCTAAGAGGATTGGCATACATACTTAACAGAATGGTTTTTTCATCATCTGTAAGTTGGGTTAATCGCTGTTCAAAAGCTTTCTTCACTTCATCAGAATAATCTGAAACATCATTATCCTCCAGCAAATCAAATGCATATTTATTACTGTCGAAAAGATGATAATTCTTAAGTATTTTACTATCGATAAGAGCTGTTAAATCTTTTACAAAGGCATTTTTATTACTTTGGTTTAACTCCTCCAAATCAGCTTTAGTTATCGGTTTTGAAAAATGAATGTGTATTTTTCCTTTCTGACCAACAATACCGTTAAGCATACTTTGATTATCTTCATTAGGTGCTTTAATGTATTCCTCTCCTTTCATTTTAGCTTGAAGCTCGGGCACTTTTGCAACATCGCAAGGGTCGTATTCATACGATATTGCTACAGGTACTATATTCAGGTTAGTATAGTGTTCAAGCCAATTTTCTTCGGCACTCAACCCAAGCATTTTAAGTAAAGCTCCTTGTGTAAAATCATTTCCGTCTTTTGCTCTTCCTTCCTTTTGAGCAATCCAAACGGATGTATTTCTGTTTACCACAGTATCAAAAATATATGCGGAAAGCTGCTTTGATACTTCTAAAACTTCTGCTACCGGCAAATTACGTTGAACAATAAAGCTTTTATTGAGCCTTACAATGTCTTTTACCCAATCAACTTTTAAAAGATTATCTCCTATGGCAATTTCAGAAGTAGTAAATCCATTGTCATGTAAAGCAGAATTTATCAAACCTGAATCCAACACTATATCTCTGTGATTAGAAATAAAAATATAGGCTTTATGCTTGTCTAAGTTTTCTATTCCGTGATAGGAAAATCCGCTTGTGGTATGATCTAAAATAAGTTGAGCGACTTTTCGGACAACATTTTTTTGAAAATCATAAATCGTATTAACGTCTTTAAAATATTCCTTAATAACCTCTATGGTTAAAGTAGGAATTAGCTTCTGTAAGGATTTTAAAAAAGATTCACTTTCGATTAGCCGTTGAATAACTTCCCTTACCTCTTCATCTCTATACGGCCGTATCTCATCAAAATTCATGGGCGCTAAGATAACAATTAAAAAACTAGCTGCATTTACACTCCAAACTGAGTAAGGTGGTGATTAAGGTGTTTGTAAAACATATTACTCCACTCTTGCTTATTCAAAGCACCAAAATTTGGATATTCACGACCGTAAAAATAGTCTTCTCCTAATTCAACTGTTTTATTCAAATATGCAATTAAACGCTCACGCTGCTTTTCAAAATCTTGTTGAGAGGCAACTTTAAAAACCGGAGCAGTGGGTGAGTTTTGTTTGTAAGGAACATCATTTACTACACCCTTTTTCACTAAAAGTTTTAAGATAGACTGCTTAAACTTACCTGGTTTAGGATGAATATTTTCAAATGTCATTTCATAAGTAACGTTACAATGTGCCAACATTTGAGCGACATTCATTTTTCCCCACTTAGGTTGCGTAGTAGGCGATAGTTTGTTAATTCTAGCTACCAGCTGCTCGGTAACTTCTTTTGAAAATATATTCGGTAAACCCATAATCTAATTTTCTTAAAATCAGCTTACGAAGATATGCGTTTCATTGAATCAGTTGCTTTGCCAATACCGTCTTTAATCGATTTCACTAATGTTTTTTTACTTGCGTTATTTTTCACTCGTTTTTCAATGTATTTTGAGTTCATTATTCGCAATACACCCATGTAATCCATTTCAAACTCAAGCAAATCTCCTACTTGATAGTTTTCTTTATTGTCTCCTAAATTAATCACCAGCATATCAGAAGATGCACCAACCACCTCTTGCTTTTTATTTTTTAATCGAATATGATTTTCATCAATATCCAACAAACCTAAATCAATAATTGCACGATAAGAAGTTTTTGACTCATTATTCTTTTCAAACTCCAATACTTCTCCCGTTAAGTTTTTACCTATTTGACCATCAGGATTCATAGGCTTTTCAGTCAGCTCAATAATTTCTGCATAAAGCTGAAAAACATCATTTTCCATTTGCTCTAAGGTGGTATTATTATAAACATCAGTTCCCAAAAACAAGGTCTCACCCACTCTAAAATGATTGATTCCTTTGGGTAATAGGTTTTGAAAAATTAAAGGAACGGTTACAGATGAGCCACCCGAAACATATTCTATTTCACGGTTAAACTTAGCTTCTATTAATTGTTCGTAAAGACAAAGCTGTATTAGCTTATCATTATTGGGTAACACACCATACATGCACGTAAGGTTAGTCCCAAGGCCTATGATTTCAATATTTGGCAATTCAAATATCCTTGAATAAAACTCCAACAAATCTTCTCTTAATACACCTTCCCTTAACTCCCCCATTTCAATCATAATAATGATTTTGTGGGTTTTGTTTTGCCGTCTTGCTTCTGCGGACAAAAGTTCTATGGTGTCAATTTCGGTATTAAAGCTTATATCGGCATATCTAATTATTGATTCAATAGACCGTTTTGGCGGTGGTTTGATATAAATGGTTTCTACCTTATCTGATAATGACTTTATAGTTTTAAGATTAGAAACTCTGGAGTCACAAAACTGATTAGCTCCTAAATTTATAAGCTCTTGGATATACTTTTTGTTTCCGCACAACATTTTAGAAACTACTGCCCAGCTTATATCATTGCTAGAAAATAAGTTGTCTAAATAAATATAATTCTTCTTTAACTTTTCGGTATCTAATGTGATGAATGCCATGAAGCACCTCCTTTTTTTGTAAATGTTTGAATAATAATAAATGAAATAGCTGATAAGCTAATTCCAAAGAAATTAGCATCTAGTTCATAAGGCAATTTTATTTGTAGTACTATTAACGATAAGGTAGTTACACCTCCGACAATCATAGCAAATAAAGCAGCAATTGCTGACGGCTTTTTAAGTATTAACATACCCAGCACAGGAACAAATAAGCCCGAAACCATAAAGGCATACGAGTATAACATTAGTTCTAATACATTTTGCATTACTGTTGCCAACAGAATAGCTAATGCACCTATTGCAAAAGTTGTAATTTGTGAAACACGAATACTATCTAACTTTTTTCCTTTTTTAAGTGCTCCTAAAACATCGGTAATAAAGTTACCTGATGCGGCCATCAAACAACTATCAGCTGTTGACATTATTGCGGAAAAATAAGCTGACATCATTAACCCCATTAATCCAACAGGTAAAATTGTGCTTAAAAACAAAGGCAATCCTAATTCTGCATCTATTTGGTTTCCCGGTAAGTAACCAAGCGATGTAAACATACCTTGTTCAAATGCGATTCGAGCAAATAAACCCAAAACAACCCCCATAAATGCCATTACAGGCCATTCAAAAAGGCCGGCTATCTTCCATGCTCGCTTTGCAGTCTTTTCATCTTTACAAGCATATATTCGCTGATAAAGCGTCATTCCCACAAACCAAATAGGAACAATGGTGATTAACCAATTAAATAAATCAGAAAAGGAAACATTGGTAAGACTTAAAAAATTAGCAGGAATAGTATGCTGAATGGCTTCCCATCCTCCCAGTTTGTAATATCCAATGGGAATACCAATTAATATTAATCCGGCCATTAATATTATCCACTGTACTGTATCTGTATAAATTACTGCCTTTATTCCTCCTACCACTGTATAAACCACCGCTATAACTCCCATTATTAAAACAGCGTCTTTAATACTAATTGAAGGAAAGGTAGCTGAAGCTAGTTTAGCTCCTGCCAGAATTTGTGAACTGGTAAAACCGATGTAACCAATTAAAGAAATGATACCTGCTATTAGAGCAACCTTTTTATTGTATTTAAAAGCAAGAATTTCCGGAAAACTTAAAAAACTTTTATCTCTTGCAATGGTATAAACTTTTGGAATTAAGAAAACTGCACTTAGCCAAGCTCCCAACAAACCCGTAAACAGCATCCAACTACCGGAAAGCCCCATTACAAAACCCAGACCACCTAAACCAATAGAAAAACCACCACCTACATCTGTTGCTACAACAGATAAGCCTACATGTCCGGCAGATAAATCTCTTCCGCCAACGTAATAGTCATCTTTTGATTTGTTTTTATTTAGAAAAAATACTCCAACACCTAACA